>NZ_JACSGS010000008.1:0-205296 GCF_014334315.1 Aurantimonas sp. DM33-3
AGGCAAGCCATCATCGACGCTTGCTGCGATGCCTGGAACCGCGCCACCAGAGATCCAAGCCGCATCCGGTCCCTTTGCAACTACCCGTACATTAAAGCGGTCAGTTCATGAGCGGGCCGGTATGAGTGGAAGCCCGTTCGCAAAGGCCTGCAGGGCCGCGGCGCGCAAACGGTCGGGCGGCAGAGACGGCAGCAAACGCGTCGCCTATGAGGCGATGAGTAGTCCTTCGGGAGGAGGCGGACGGCCATCGCGCGGCGGCCCGGCCGACACCCGGGAACCAGCTACCGGCGGTGCGTCTCGCCAGCGACGCGTTCAGTCCACGTCGTCGAAATAGGATGCGTGCTGCTGCTTGATCAGTTCGATCGTCGAGTCGAGGCGTGTCAGATGCAGCATGCCCGCAGCGACGGCCTCCTCGGGGCGCTGCGCCTTGACCATATCGGCGATCTGCTGGTGATCCTCGACGAGCTGCGGCATGCGGTATTCCTTGGACAGCGACAGCATGCAGAGCCGATCGACCTTGGCTTTCTCCGTCGCGATGACGTCGAACGCATAGTCGACGCCGGCGATCTCGCAGAGCGTTCTGTGGAACTCGTAGTCGAGCGTGATGAAGCCTTGCGAGTCCGACCGGCTCAGGGCGCTGCGCTGCTCTTCGAGACTGAGATCCAGCCGCCGGGCATCCGCGTCCCGGCAGAAGCGGGCGGCCCGCCGCAGCACCTCGGACTCCACCGAGGCGCGCACGAAACGCGCCTTCTCGATGCCCTTGTTCGAGAAGCGCTTCACCTCGGTCGATCGCTGCGGGCGGATCAGCAGGAGATCGAGATTGGCCAGCCGGTTGAACGCGTCCCGGACCGGTTGGCGGGACACGCCGAAACGGGCGGCGATCTCGGTTTCGGAGATCTTGGCACCCGGCAGGAGACGCAACGAGACGATCTCGCCGTAGAGATAGCTGGTGATCCGGTCCATGCCGGTGCGGCGATCCCAGGCCTGCGTTTCGTCCATCATGTGCAGTGCTCTCGTCGCTGGCTCTTGCCCGAAACCGGTTTCATGTTCCCGTTCAGGGGCCAACGCATGCGGATGATCATGGCGTTCGGGTCTGCTCGTGGTTCGAAGACGACCTCGCCGGGTTCAGGGTCGAAGGCCGCCGGTCGCGAAACGGTCGCAGGTCGGGCAGAGAGCTTATAGCCCCAAATGCCGCGTTTCACGCAACACTTCCCCGGGCCGGAGACCGGCAGCCCTTCCCTCTCCTAGACGAGACCGTTGATCGTGCGCATGAGGGCTTCGCGCTTGTCGGCGTCCTGCGCATCGGCATGGGGGAAGGCGAAGCGGCGGCCGTCATTGTCGTAGTATCGGCCAGATGCGTCGGCGAACTCGTCCGACGTGGCGGCGCGCGAGAGAATGTCGACGCCGATACCGATGTCGTTTCCGCTCGTGCCGAAGGCGGCCTTGACCATCTTGGTGCCCAGCAGCGATCCCGGATTGACGGCGACGACGACCGGGCCGTCCTCGCCCAGTTCGTCGGCCAGCGATCGCGACCACATGGTCAGCGCCAGCTTGCTCTGGGCATAGGCTGCCCCGTCGGACAGGCGCTTGCCGCCCGTCAGGGCCTCAAGGTCGACGGGCGCCTGGGCCGCGGAGGAGAGATTCACGATCCGCGATTCCCGTCCCATGATCGGCAGAAGCTCGCGGGTCAGCACGTAAGGGGCGATCGTGTTGACCGCGAAGCGCATGTCGAGCCCCTCGGCGGTCACCGTCTCCGCCGTCCCGTAGACGCCGGCATTGTTGATCAGCACGTCGAGCCTGTCGTGCCGGTCCCGGACCGCCTTCGCCAAGGATCGCACCGCGTCCGGTCGGGACAAATCGGCCCTGTAGGTCTCGACCGACGCGCCGTCGGGCATGGCGTTCGCGGCTGCCGCCAGTCTGTCGGCGCTGCGGCCGTGCAAGAGGATCGCATGGCCGTCGGCGGCGAGCTTCTTCGCCGTTTCCAGCCCGATACCATCGGTCGAACCGGTGATCAGAATGGTCTTGGACATGGTGGACATCCTCAGTTCGAGAAGGCTGGCAACAGCTCGTCGGCCAGGCGTTTCATGGTGGTTTCGGTATCCGCACGATTGATGCGCAGGTTCAGCGCCACATGGTTCACGCCGATCGCCTCGCGCGCCTTCAGGTAGCGTGCCAGATGGTGCATCCCCAGTCGCAGGCCGAGATGGATCGGCCGGGGCGGTGCGTCGGGATCGTCCTCCAGGTCGAGGTAGAGCGGCTCCATCGCCGGTTTCGCAGCGCCGCCCGCATTCTCTGTCCGGGTTCGCCAGTCGCCGATGATCCGCGCCTGCGTGGCCGCGTCGCGCGGATAGAGCATCCAGCCATCCCCATGGCGTGCGATCCATTCCGGATCCTGCTGACTGCCGCCGGTGACGAGAAGCGGCAGCCGCCCGCCGACCGGCTTGGGCAGCATGTCGATGCCGCCGTCCAGACTGCCGAACGGGCTGTCGAAGGCCGGGACGTCGGCGCCCATGTGGCGGATATAGTCGTAGCTCTCGCGAAACCGCATGCCCCGGTCGGCGAAAGACGTGCCGGTCGCCGGAAACTCGTCGGGCCGGTCGCCCGATGCGATACCGAGAATGAGCCTGCCTCCCGACAGCACATCGACGCTGGCCGCCGCCTTCGCGACATGCGCGGGATGGCGCAGCGGCAAAACCACGCTGGCCACGCCAAGAGCAATCCGCTCCGTCATCCCGGCCAGAAGGCCGAGATAAACGAACGGATCGTAGGTCTGGCCTGCATCGCCGAAGGACGGAACGTTGAACGGCACGTCGCGCAGCCACAGCGCGGCAAAGCCCAGATCGTCGGCCAGCCGTACCCGCTCGAGATGCCGCGTCATCGAGGGCACCGCCCCCGTCGCGTAGGTTTCCAGCGGCACGACGAGCCCCAGGGTGAGCCGGTTCGGCTGGAACACCGTATTGTAGGCGCGGTTGATCGTTGGAAAGTTCCGGCTTGCGGCGCGGTCCAGCATGTCAGGCTTTCGCTCTCTCACCCATGTTCGGCTCTCGCCACAGCAAGAGAAGGCGCCCCGTCTCGCCGTCAGGCCGACGGTGGCGCCCCCTCCGACGCTCAGTTGGCCAGGGCGTCCTTGCCTTCGACCAGCACGTGATGGCTCACCGAGCCCTCGGTCCGCGCCTCCAGATGCGGGCTGTATTCCGGATCGCTGACGAACGCCTCGGCGGCTTCTTTCGACGGCCACTCGATGACGATCTGGAGGGCGGCATCGTCCCGGTCGCCTTCCAGACGCTCGTGGTTCGAGGTGCGCGCGAGGAATTTCCCGCCATGGGCCGCGACCCGCTGGTTTGCGACGGGAAGATAGTCGGCGACCCACTCATCCGTCGTCGGCGTAACCGACAGGATGGAATAGTAGGGGGTGGATTCCTGGGCGGCAGCCGTGGAGATGGCCGAAGCCAGCACGGATGCGAGGATGAGTGTCTTCATAGTTCGTTTCCCTGGTGAAGCGTGACGGAATGGATCGGTGGCGGCCTCAGGCGAAATCGTCCTTGCCGTCAACGACGGCCTGAACACTTCGCGAGTTCGCCAGGCGCTGCTGGAGATGCGGCGCATATTCCGGATCACTCTCGAAGGCTTTCGCCGCTGCGACCGACGGCCATTCGATGATGATCCGCAGCGCAACGTCATACGGCTCCCCCTCGATCTGCTCGTGCGACTGCGTGCGGGCGAGATACCTGCCGCCGTGGCGCGCGATCACCTTGTTCGCGGTGGGCAGATAGTCCTCGACCCAGTCTGCGTTCGTGGGCGTCACTTCGAGTACGGAATAAGCGGTCATGGCCTCATCTCCTGGATTGCGGACGGCGGACGCCTGTCCGATGCGGCTCGGTTCATGTCCTGGATGCTGCGTGCGACGGCATTCCGATGCGGATCTACACGCTGAACTGCCGAGCATGTCGGCAACCCGCGGGGCATCCGTCTCCGTGCTGACACTAGGGAAGATCGCTATTTCCGAAAGCTGAGTAAATCGCGCATACTGTGATTTAGTATTTGCGATACGGATATAATGATGGATACCGACAATCTGCGTTTGTTCGTCCTCGCTGCGGAGCGGCTGAACATCAGCGCGGCGGGGCGCGCTCTCGGGATGACGCCGGCGGCGGCCAGCACCCGGCTCGCCAAGCTGGAACATTCGCTCGGCGCGGAACTGCTTCACCGATCGACGCGCAAGGTGTCGGTGTCGATCGAAGGGATGGAGTTCCTGCCCTTTGCGCGCGAGATCCTCGCCCAGCAGGATGCGGGCCTTGCCGCGCTGGGGCGGGGCAACCCGACCATCACGGGCACGCTGCGCTTTGCCGCCTCGTCGACCTTCGCGGTCGAATATATCGCACCGCTGGTCCCCGACTTCCTCGACAGCTACCCGCATCTGAAGCTCGATCTGCGGCTGTCGGATGCGCCCTTCGATCTCATCGAGGGATCGTTCGACCTGGCGCTCCGCAGCGCCCCGCTGGCGGATTCCTCGCTGAAGGCGCGTCGCTTGGCGGACGATACGCGCGTCCTTGTCGCCGCGCCGGCCTATCTCGCCCGGAACGGGACGCCGACAAAGGCCTCGGACCTCAGGGACCATCGTCTCATCGGCTTTCGAAACGCCCTGCCCCGACCGCTGCGCGGGCCGCAGGGGACCGACCAGACCTTCGATCCGGGGGCGACGAACTGCCGGCTGATCGTTGACGATGGAGCGAGCCAGAAAGCCGCGACGCTGGCTGGCGCGGGTATCTCGATGAATTCGCTCTGGTGCATTCACCGCGAACTGGCGGAGGGCACGCTGGTCCGGGTTCTGGCCGACCACGAGATCGACGATGGCTCCGTCCTGTGGCTGGTCTATCCGAAGTCGAATGTGCTCTCGCCCAAGGTGCGGGTGCTGATCGACTTCCTGGTTGACCGGATCGGCCGCAACCCGCCCTGGCTGCAGGCATAGCGGCCGTCGCCATTCGGCGGACGTAGGCGATTATATCCCTTATACGAAAACTGAACTCTGAAATCCGCCGTTTATCGCTTTTTCGGGCGGTGTATCTTCATGGGAAACCAGCCAATGGAGCATGACCATGCAGACGATGATCCTTGAAGAATACGGGCAGGCCGCTGCATTTCGCCCCCGGGAGCAGGCCAGGCCGTCGGCGTCCGAAGGGCATGTCGTGGTTCGCATCGCGGCGACCAGCGTCAACACGATCGACATGATGATCCGCAACATGGGATCCGATCTGGGCTTCGCGCCCGCGCTTCCGGCGATCCTCGGCATGGATTTCGCAGGTACGATCGAGGAAGTCGGCGCCGGGGTCACGGATTTCGCGGTCGGGGACGAGGTCTATGGCTGCGCCGGCGGCCTTGCCGACCTGCAGGGGGCGCTGGCGGAATATATGCCGGCCGACGCGAGACTGATCGCCCACAAGCCGAAATCCCTGTCCATGCGGGAGGCCGCCGCCCTGCCGCTCGTTGGCATCACGGCCTATGAGGGTCTCACCCGTGCGGGCGTCACCAAGGGACAGAAGGTCCTGGTGCACGGCGGGTCCGGCGGCGTCGGTCATGTCGGCGTGCAGCTCGCAAGAGCCTTCGGAGCGAAGGCCTACGCGACCGATAGCGGCGCTGAGCGAATTGCCGTCGTGAAGGAACTTGGCGCGGAGCCGATCGACTTCAGGACCGAAGCGGTCGCGGATTACGTCGCCGCCCATACCGGCGGGGCCGGGTTCGACGTCGTCCTCGACACCGTGGGCGGGGCCAATCTGACGAACTCCTTCGCGGCCGTTGCGCTGAACGGGCATGTCGCGACCACGCTGGCGATGGCCGAGCTGGATCTGACGCCCGCACATCTGAAGGGCGCGTCCCTGCATGTCGTCTTCATGCTGATCCCGATGCTGCACGACAAGGATCGGAGCGCCCATGGGGCGATCCTCGCCGAACTGGCCCGTCTCTGCGACGAGGGTGCGCTGAAGCCGGTGGTGGACGAGCGGCGGTTCAGGCTTGCCGAAGTCGAAGACGCCCACCGCCATCTCGCCAGCGGCAAGGCGATCGGCAAGGTGGTCGTCGTCGTCTGACCACCCGGAGAGCGGGAGCGGCTCCAGGGACGCCGCCGCTCTCGCTCGCGGCACCGAACCAGCACGATCGCGCACCTGCCGAAAGCGGATCGCCCATACCTGTTGCGGCGCCCAACTGTGCTCCGCGCCCGCCGCTTGTCCCGCGATCCAGGCTGAGGGAGTCTCAGGGCACCGCGGGGTTCAGCTCCGCAGCCCCGGCGCCTCCTGGCCGGTGCGTTCGACATATTCGGCATAGCCGCCGCCATAAAGATGCGGCCCCTCCGGCGTCAGCTCCAGCACGCGGTTGGAGAGCGCCGCCAGGAAATGGCGGTCATGGCTGACGAAGAGCATCGCGCCTTCGTAGCGCGACAGCGCCTCGACCAGCATCTGCTTGGTGGCGATGTCGAGATGGTTGGTGGGCTCGTCCAGGACGAGGAAGTTCGGCGGGTCGAACAGCATCCTGGCCATGACCAGCCGAGCCTTCTCGCCGCCTGACAGCACGCGGCACTTCTTCTCGATCTCGTCGCCGTAGAAGCCGAAGCAGCCCGCCAGCGAACGCAAAGGCGCCTGGCCTGCCTGCGGAAAGCTGTCTTCCAGCGTCTGCAGAACGGTGCGGTCGCCTTCGAGCAGTTCCATCGCGTGCTGGGCGAAATAGCCCGTCTTGACGCTCGGCCCCCGGGTCACGTGGCCGGTATCCGGCTCCGAAGCACCGGCGACCAGCTTGAGCAGCGTCGATTTGCCGGCACCGTTGACGCCCATGACGCACCAGCGCTCGCGCCGGCGCACCTGGAAGTCGAGGCCATGATAGATGGTGCGATCGCCGTAGCTCTTGTGGACGCCCCTGACGGTTGCGACGTCCTCGCCCGAGCGCGGCGCCGGCTGGAACTCGAAGCGCACCGTCTGCTGGCGCTTGGGCGGCTCGACGCGCTCGATCTTGTCGAGCTTCTTGACCCGGCTCTGCACCTGCGCGGCATGGCTGGCGCGCGCCTTGAAGCGCTCGATGAAGGCCACTTCCTTCGCCAGCATCGCCTGTTGCCGCTCGAACTGCGCCTGCTGCTGCACCTCGGCGATGGCGCGCTGCTGGCGATAGAACTCGTAGTCGCCCGAATAGGAATTCAGCGCGCCGCCGTCGATCTCGATGATCTTGTTGACGATGCGGTTCATGAATTCGCGATCGTGCGAGGTCATCAGGACGGCGCCGTCGAAGCCCTTCAGGAAGGTTTCGAGCCAGATCAGGCTTTCGATATCGAGATGGTTCGACGGTTCGTCGAGCAGCATGATGTCGGGCCGCATGAGCAGGATCTTCGCCAGAGCCACGCGCATTTTCCACCCGCCGGACAGCTCACCGACATCGCCATCCATCATCGTCTGGCTGAAGCCGAGACCGTCCAGCACCTCGCGGGCACGCCCGTCCAGCGCATAGCCGTCGAGTTCGTCGTAACGCTCCTGCGCGTCCCCGTAGCGGGTGATGATTTCGTCCATCTCGTCGACGCGGTCCGGATCGGCCATGGCCGCTTCCAGCTCCGCCATCTCGGCTGCGAGGGCGCTGACCGGTCCCACCCCGTCGATCACCTCGACCACCGCGCTGCGGCCCGCCATGTCGCCGACATCCTGGCTGAAATAGCCGATGGTCACGCCACGATCGACCGAGACCTGCCCTTCGTCCGGCAGTTCCTCGCCGGTAATCATGCGAAACAACGTCGTCTTGCCCGCGCCGTTCGGGCCGACAAGGCCGACCTTCTCGCCGCGCTGTAATGCGGCCGACGCCTCGATGAAGACGATCTGCTTGCCGTTCTGCTTGCCGAGGCTTTCAAGGCGGATCATGCGGAGATTCCAGGTCGGAGCGAGGGAGGAGCCGCCTCAAACCATCCCACCCGCTGCCGTGCAAGGGGCCGCGACGCCACCGGCCGGTTTTGCCGGCGCTCGTACGGCCTTGGACTTACGGCGCAGCCGGTTTTCCGATCACTTCGTGCCAACAGCCGTTCACGACCGGATCATCGCCGACCTGGTCCGCATCTACCGGGAGGGCCCTTCGCCGTTCATCGGATGCCTCGAATCCGACTTCAAGACCAGTCTCGGCCTAATCGGCGGCATCTCGCCCGCCTCGATCCCCGAAGACCTCGAAGCGATGGTTGCGGTCCCGGCGGATACCTTCCCATCCGAGAAGGACTGATTGGCCCTCACCGGCGCTGGGCAGAGCCATCAGCGAGTTAAACGGACCCGCCAAGGTCGCTCGCATGCTTTATCAAAGCATTCCTCTAACGGCTCACGTCAAGGCATGGCGGCGAGGAAGATGTCAGGGAGCGTGGATTACCGTTTCAGCGTAACGCGCCGTCGCTACTGCCTTGACCGCCGAATTTGCTCGTGGCCTATACCCACAAGCTGACGTCCCGAACATTGAGATTGAAGCACTACCAACGCGACTGCAACCGCCTCGCTAGTATCAAGGCGTCGCGCTTAAAGCGACATAGCGAAGTCTTCTGACAATCACACATTCCCGCATTCCGAACTGAGCTTGTTAGAAGGAGGCCGCCGGCCTCCCTTTTATTATCAACATATATCCGACCTAAGACGTTATTCATCAGAATGGGACTTCATCATCTACTTCCTCGATTCCACTTGATGCGTGGTCCTCGATTTGGCCTTGCGGCTCGGGCGAGGATAAGGTTTTTCCCTCCTTCCGAATGGATTCAATGAGCCTGAGAGCTTTTTCCCAAATCGATTGCGTCGGCTTCAACGCTTCCCGGTATCGTCCAGCAAGATCCGCGAGCTGGATCGCGATATCGGCCACACTTTCGAACGGTGTGCGATTTGCATCGATTTCGAATTGAAGGCGCCGCAAAGCACCGAAGATCGCCTCTCTCTTCGGATCAGGCAAATCCAGCTTATTTAGTGTGTCTTCGATGTGCTTTATGCCGCCGCTTTGAAAGCGGACGCATTCTTTGCTCGCAGTATGATACCGCGACAATATGCAAAATGGTCGAAGTTTTCCTGATCCCCGATCGTGTTAAGGTAGTTTTCTGTCGCGGCCTCCAACTCTGCGAAACCGTAATGTTCGGCAAATGCATTTATAGCAGCTATATACTCATGCTCCGCTGTATGGTTACGATGACTTGCATCTTTTTCCAAAATTTCAGATTTATGCCTCTCAAACCTCAAGAATGCGATGTGTTTATCGTCAGGAAGACTAGCTGGTAATTCGAGGTCGATCATTGATCTGATTCCATAGCTTCACCGATAGCCAATATAACACTAGTTCACTGATGGGCAACTAATCGCGTTCTTTATTTGTTCCGCGCTCGACGCGCATGTTGTCGACTTGGATGCTACATCAGTGGGCTTTCTCATTGTTCAGCGTCTCCCGGTTCGACGCTGACCCCACGTGGCTCATCCGCAGAGTTGTAACACACGCCTGAAACGGCCTGTGCCTATGTCATTAATTTGCATGGAAAATTAGGTCATGGCTGGGGCGGCAGGATTCGAACCTGCGAATGGCGGCACCAAAAGCCGCTGCCTTACCACTTGGCGACGCCCCAAGGCGCATGGCGGTCCTATAGCCTCTGGCCGGCGTCCTTGCAACGACCCGTGGCCGGGTTCGGATGCGGTGTGACACGCCGGATTGTCGCCGGGCGATCAGGGCCGTTTCGGGCGTGCGGTGATGGCGGGCGTGGCGCCATGCCCGCGGCCCGGTGGCCGAAGCCTGCAGCCTCTTTGCCGACCGCCGTCCTGCGGCGATGATCGCCTGCGCCCTTGCTTGCGGCGCTCCCCGCGCGATGTCCTCGAGCATCCGCAACGACGAGACGCTGTCATGGCCAAGAACCGGCGCCCCCGCCTGCCCGCCGCCGAGGCAACCGCGATCGACAAGTCCATGGCCCTCGACCGGTCGCGGTCCGGCACCGTCGATCTCACGTTTCGGGCGATCGACGAGCTGGCCCATGTCCACGACCCGATCTGGGAGGACGTCTCGGCGCTGGCGGTCATCGGCCGGTCGATCTTCTGCACCTGCGACGAGACCGCGACGATCGAGCGCGTGGTGCTCGACGAGGCCGGGACGAACGCCGCCGGGCACACGAATTTCCCGCTCGGCGAAGCCTTCGACCTGCCCGACGGGCCGTCCGGGGAGATGGACATCGAAGGCCTGGCGATCGCCGACGGATATCTGTGGATCTGCGGCTCCCATTCGCTGAAGCGCGACGATCCTGAAGAGGGCGGCCTGGCGGATATGGAGGACATCGACTGGGATCCCAACCGCGGCTTTCTCGGCCGGGTGCCGCTGATCGACCGAGGCGATGGGGTGTTCGAGCCGGTCGCGGCCATCGATGCGCTGGACGGCGTGCCGGGCCGGCGCGCGGCGATGGTGAAGATGTCGAAATCGTCCAGGACGTCGATCCGCAAGATGCTGTCGAAGGATGCGCTGATCGGCCCCTTCGTCGACCATCCCTGCAAGGAGAACGGCCTCGACATCGAGGGCCTGGCGGTGCAGGGCGACACGGTGCTGCTCGGCCTGCGCGGGCCGGTGATCGGCGGCCATGCGATGATCGTGCGGCTGGAGATGAAGGAAACCAGGTCCGGCGCCCTCAAGCCCCGCAAGCTGGAGAACGGCCAACGCTACCAGTTGCAGGCCGTCGATCTCGACGGACAGGCGATCCGCGACCTCGAATGGCGCGACGACCGGCTGCTGATCCTCACCGGCGCGACGACCGATCTGGAGGCGATGCAGTCGGTGGTGGTCATCGACGACTATGATCCGGGCCGGCCGGTCTACCAGGCCGGGCTGCTGGCACGGATCCTCGACCTGCCGGTGATCCGCGGCTCCGACCATGCCGAAGGCCTTGCCACGATCGGGATCGACGGGCAGGACAGGCTGCTGGTGGCGTACGACTCGCCGCACGAAACGCGGACCGACGCCGCCCTGCGCCGCCTGACGACGGATCTGTTCGAGATCGCCGAAGCGGCGGCGCAATCCGATCGCCCTGCCCCGGCGGCGAAAAAGGGCGGCAAGAAGCGAAAGGCCCGATCGCGCCAACATGCCTGAGTTCCAGACGGATTTCGATCCCGCCTATGGCCGGCTGGTCCCGGTCGCCGCCCATATCGGCCGGGTGACGGCCAACAATCCCAGCGCCTTCACCTTTGCCGGCACCAACAGCTACGTGGCCGGGCGGACGGGCTGCTTCGTGGTCGATCCCGGCCCGGACGACGACGCCCATCTGGACGCCCTGGTCGCGGCGATTGCCGGCCGGCCGGTCGAGGCGATCCTGCTGACCCATACCCATCGCGACCATACCGGCCTCGTGCAGCGGCTGGCCGCCCTCACCGGGGCGCCGATCGTCGGCGGCGGACCGCACCGTGCCTCGCGCCCGCTGCGCGACGGCGAAGCCCACCGGCTGGAAGCGGCCGGCGACACCGATCTCGCCTTCGACCGGATCCTGTCCGACGGCGAGCAGCTGACGCTCGGCGGCCTGCCGGTTTCCGTCGTGGCGACGCCGGGCCATTGCGCCAATCATCTGGCCTTTGCCGTGGGCGAGGAGGGCGTGCTTCTCTCCGGCGATCACGTCATGGGCTGGTCGACCTCCATCGTCGCGCCGCCCGACGGGGCGATGCGCGACTACATGGCGTCGCTCGAGCGCCTCACGGCGCGCGACGACCGGCTCTATCTGCCCGGTCATGGCGGCGTCATCGCCGCGCCAAAGCCCTTCGTGCGCGGGCTGATCGGCCATCGCCGCATGCGCGAGACCGCCATCGTCAGGCGCCTCGCCGATGGCGACCGGACGATCCCGGAGATCGTCGCGGCGCTCTACAAGACGGTGGATATCCGCCTGCACGGGGCGGCCGGCCTGTCGGTGCTGGCGCATCTGGAGGACCTGGTCGCGCGCGGCGTCGTGGCCTGCGACGGGCCGCCGACACTGGCGACGACCTACACCGCCGCCTGAGACCGCCGGGGCGGCGTCCTGCGGTCCCGCTCAGCCGGCGTCGATGGTTTCCAGACCCGACATGGCGAGATCGAGATCGGCCAGGAAGGCCTCGATGAAGCGGCGGTTCTGGCCGAGATCCAGCCCGGTGGCGCGCGAGACGGCGCGCAGGTCGACGAAGGTCTCGCCGCCCTCCTGCACCAGCCGGATCGTCACGTCGCTCGGCAGGGCGAACAGGCGGTCGCGCGCCACCGCGGCGACGCGGTACTGGTCGCTGTCGGGCCGGTCGAGCCCGTCATCGGCGACCATCGCGTCGATGCCGGCCCGCGGCGTCGGCAGCGGGACCGCGCCGGTGGTGACGCCGAGATCGTCGGATTGCCGCTCCGCCTCCGCTCCCGCAAGAGCCGGGTCGCCGACGATGACCTCCCCCACCGTCCAGCCATGATCGGCCAGGACGGTGCGCGCGGCCTGGTAGACCCGCGGGGCGTCGGCGAGATAACGCCGGCCGGGCACCACGCTGGGCATCTCCGTCGGTGCGGCGAAGGCCGATGCGGGGGCGGTCGCCGGCGCCGGCGCGGCGGTGGCCTCGGGGGCGAAGCCGTCCGTATAGGCGGCATTGGCCTGCGGATTGACGCGGGCGAGATAGGCGCCGGTGGCGAAGGGGGACAGCGCGATCAGCGACAGGACGAAGCCGGCGAACACCTTGTGTCCGCCGCGCACGCCGGCGAACCAGACGCGCAGCAGGCCGTAGCAGGCCACCAGCAGAGCGAGGGCGGCAAGCCCGCCGACCAGCAGCAGCAGACCGATCAGCGCCTGGGGCACGATCCAGCCGAGACGATAGAACACCACCGCCGCCACCATCAGCGCGATGGCGAAGGCGGCGAGCCCGCGGGCGAGCCCGGCGAAGCGCAGCCGCTTCTGAAGATAGTGGCCGGAAACCGGCAGGCGTCCGTAGATCGAATTCATGGGCGGGACCTTGGCAGGGGTTCCGCGAACATAGAGGAAAGCCCGGGCGGCAGAAAGACCGCCCGGGCCGCTCTCACCCGATCAGATGGTCGGCAGACGATAGTCGCGGAACTGGTCGCGCAGCGTCATCTTCTGGATCTTGCCGGTCGCCGTATGCGGGATCTCGTCGACGAAGGCGACGTCGTCGGGCATCCACCATTTGGCGATCTTGCCTTCCAGATAGGCGAGGATGTCCTCCCGGGAAACATTGCGACCTTCCTTGCGCACGATGACCATCAGCGGGCGCTCGTCCCATTTGGGATGGGCGAGACCGATCACCGCGGCCTCGGCGACGTCCGGATGGCCGACGGCGAGGTTTTCCAGGTCGATGGTCGAGATCCACTCGCCGCCGGACTTGATGACGTCCTTGGCGCGGTCGGTGATCTGCATGTAACCATGCTGGTCCATATGGGCGACGTCGCCCGTGTCGAACCAGCCGTCCTCGTCGAAGGCCTCCGCGCCGGTGCCCTTGTAGTAGGACGAGGCGACCGCCGGGCCGCGCACCTTGAGGCGGCCGAAGGTCTTGCCGTCCCAGGGCCGCTCGACATTCTCGTCGTCGGTGACCTTCATCTCCACGGCGAAGGGCGGATGCCCCTGCTTCTCCTCGATGTCGAGCAGCGCGTCGCCGGTCAGGTCCTGATATTCCGGCTTGATGGTGCAGAGCGAGCCGAGCGGGCTCATCTCGGTCATGCCCCAGGCGTGGATGACCTGCACGCCGTAGACTTCCTGGAACTTCTGGGTCACGGCGCGCGGACAGGCCGACCCGCCGATGACGACCTTCTTGAGGTCCGGCAGTTCGCCGCCGACCTTCTCCAGATGCTGCAACAGCATCAGCCAGACCGTCGGCACGGCGGCGCTGAAGGTCACCTTCTCGGTGGTCAGGATCTCGTAGACCGAAGCGCCATCCATCCTGGCGCCCGGCATGATCATCGCGGCGCCGGCCATCGGGCAGGAAAAGGCGAGACCCCAGCCATTGGCGTGGAACAGCGGCACGATCGGCAGCACCCGGTCGCGCGACGACAGGCCCATGGCGTCGGGCTGCTGGGCGATCATCGAATGCAGCAGGTTGGAGCGATGGGAGTAGAGAACGCCCTTCGGATTGCCCGTCGTGCCGGAGGTGTAGCACATGCCCGCGGCGGTGTTCTCGTCGAACTCCTTCCAGGCGAAATCGCCGTCGGCCTCGGCGAGCCACTCCTCATAGGCGACGACATTGGCGAGCTTCGTCTCGGGCATGTTCGCGGCGTCGGTCAGGACGACGATCTTCTCGAGGCTCGGCACATTCGGCGCGATGGCCTCGAGAATCGGCATGAAGGTGACGTCGGCGAAGATGATGCGGTCTTCGGCATCGTTCATGATCCAGGCGATCTGCTCGGGGAACAGCCGCGGATTCAGCGTGTGGTAGATCGCGCCGATGCCGACGATGCCGTACCAGCATTCCAGATGGCGCCAGGTGTTCCACGCCAGCGTCGCGACGCGGTCGCCGAGCTTGATCCCCTCGCGGTCGAGCCGCTGGGCCAGCTTCATGGCGCGGGCCCGCACCTCGCGGTAATTGGTCCGATGCATCGGCCCTTCGACCGAGCGGCTCACCACCTCGCGTAGCGGATGATAGGTCGCGGCGTGGTCGATCACCTTCGAACAAAGCAGCGGCCACTGCTGCATCAAACCCTGCATTCCGTCCTCCCTGACTGCGGGCCGAGACTTGGACCCGCGCGACAATCGGAAAAGCCGGGCCCGATGTCCAGCATGCAAAAGGCGCCCTGCCATAGTTCAGCCGTCTCGCCGCGTGACCATTACCGGCAAGGGACGAACGGATTGAGTGGTGGTGCCATGCAGATTGCAGAACAGACCGTCGCCGTGCCGGACGTCGACGGCGACAGCTTCAGCGCCGTGGAGTTCGAGCTGGCGCTCGACATGCAGGACCTGACCGAGATCGACTTCGCCGACTGCGTGCGCGCGGCCGCCGGCAGCGTCGGCGGGGAATTTCTCTTCGACATGCCGGCCGACGGGACGCTCGACAACGTCTCGCGCATCGCCGCGGTCCGGGTCGAGGGCCCCAACCGCGACCGCATCGCCTTCGCGGTCCTCAACGACGAGGGCACCGAGATCCGGGTCCCGGACGACGACGAGGTGGACGAGCGCCTGCGCGGATTTGCCCGTGCCTTTGTCGGCGTCCTGACCCGCATCCGCGACGACCTGCCCTTCGGCTCGGTCAGGCCCGAAGGCACGGCCTGACCCGGCGCTCCGGCGACCGCCGCGGGATCGCGCCGCGGCGTTTCGGGCGGGTCTCGGCCGATCATCGGCGGGCTTTGCGCGGGCCAGGATGACCGCGTGATCAGTATATCGCCAGACTGATCATACGCGCCCCTTGCAAAAGCCTTGGGCTCCTGCAGATCAGCGTTCCTGAACCAATATTGCATGGGTTACATGGACGCCTTCCTGACGGATTATTCCGCATTCATCGCCCTTGCGATCGTCGCATTGGTCTTCGTGGCGTTCGCGCTCGAACTCTATCCGCCGGAGGTCATCGCCACGGGCGGAGCCGTGTCCTTCCTCGTCCTCGGCTACATCAAGGACGACGAGTTCACCTCGGTCTTCCAGAACCCGGCGCCGATCACCATCGCCGCGATGTTCGTCCTGTCCGGCGCGCTGGTGCGGACCGGCACGCTCGAGGGGGCCGCCGGCTGGCTGGTCACCAGCGCGGAGAAGCGGCCGCGCATCACGCTGGCGATCATGGGCATCGGCGTCCTCGTTGCCTCCGCCTTCATGAACAACACGCCGGTGGTCATCGTCTTCATCCCGATCATGACCGAGCTGGCGCGCAAGATGGGCGTCGGCTCGACGAAGCTGCTGATCCCGCTGTCCTTCATGACCATTCTCGGCGGCACCTGCTCGCTGATCGGTACCTCGACCAACCTCCTGGTCGACGGCGTCGCGCGCGGCCAGGGCCTGGAAGCGTTCTCGATCTTCGAGATCACCCCGATCGGAATCGTGACCGCGATCACCGGCATCCTCTACCTTCTGTTCGTCGGCCCCAGGCTGCTGCCGGACCGCACCTCCGCCGAAGACGTTCTCGGCGGCTCCGATGCCGACATGTATTTCACCGAGATCGTCGTGCGCGAGGGCGCCAGCACCATCGGCAAGACGCTGGGCGAATCGGCCTCCTTCTCGGCGCGGGGCATCCGCCCGGTGGCGATCCGGCGCGGCTCGGAGACCATCCGCAAGGGGATCGCCGAGGTGGTGATCCAGAAGGCCGACCGGGTGATCCTCTTCGCCTCGCCCGAGGAATTGCTGACCCTGCATTCCAACGAGAATTTCCGCGTCGCGCGGGTCTCCGCCGCGGCGGCTGGCGACGAGGAACGGGTCGTCGTAGAGGCGACCGTCGCGCCGCATCGCCGCGGCATCGGCCGCAAGATTTCCGAGCTCGTCGATATCTCCGGCTCCGGCGTGCACATTCTCGGCGTGCAGCGCCATCGCCACGTCCCCGGCCCCTCGCTGCACGACACCAAGCTGCGCCCGGCCGACCGGCTGCTTCTGGAAGGCCGGCCCGACGCGATCGCCCGCATCGCCGAATCCAACGACCTGATCGGCGTCGATCTCAGCGAGGCCCGGCCCTATCGCCGGCGCAAGGCGCCGCTGGCCATCGGCGCGCTTCTGGCAGTCGTGGTCCTCGCCGCCATGGGCATCGCCAGCATCCAGATCCTCGCCTTCGTCGCCATCGCGACGCTGCTGCTGGTCCGGGTGCTGGATGCCGACGAAGCCTGGCGCTCGATCCACGGCGACATCCTGATCCTGATCTTCGCCATGCTGGCGATCGGCCTCGGCATGCAGAACGCCGGTGCGGTCGAGCTTCTGGTCGAGCTGGTCGAGCCGCTGCTGCAGGGCGCCTCGCCCTTCCTGGTGCTGCTGATCATCTACGCGATCTCGTCGATCCTCACCGAGATCGTCACCAACAACGCGGTCGCCGTCGTCGTCACGCCGGTGGCGATCAGCCTGGCGACATCGCTGGGCATGGACCCGCGTGCGGCGGTGGTGGCGGTGATGTTCAGCGCCTCGGCATCCTTCGCCACGCCGATCGGCTACCAGACCAACACGCTGGTCTATGCGGCCGGAAACTACCGCTTCACCGACTTCGTGAAGATCGGCGTGCCGATGAACGTCATCGTCGGCTTTGTCAGCTGCGTGGCGATCTACTTCTACTACGGCGTCTAGCGGCGGGCCCGGCCACGTCGCGAGCGCTCGTCGCGGATGGTCGCCTGGGCCGCGGCGAGCCGCGCGATCGGCACGCGGAAGGGCGAACAGGAGACGTAGTCGAGCCCGGTCTGCTCGAAGAAGGCGATGGAGGCCGGATCGCCGCCCTGCTCGCCGCAGACGCCGAGCGAGATGTCCGGCCGGGTGCGCCGCGCCTTCTCCACGGCCAGCGCGATCAGCTCGCCGACGCCCTCGACGTCGATGGTCTGGAAGGGATCGCGCTCGATGATGCCCTGCCGGACATAGGTCGACAGGAAATTGCCGGCGTCGTCGCGCGAGATGCCGTAGACCGTCTGGGTCAGATCGTTGGTGCCGAAGGAGAAGAAGTCGGCGATCTCCGCGATGGTGTCGGCGCGCACGATGGCGCGGGGCAGCTCGATCATCGTGCCGACCGAATAGGTGATCTCGCAGCCGCGCTCGTCCATGACGAGGGCCGCGACCTTGTCGATGCGCCCCTTCACGAAGTCGAGTTCCTTGCGAAGGCTCACCAGCGGCACCATGATTTCCGGCACCACCGCCTCGCCGGCCTTCTCGCCGGCCTCGATGGCCGCCTCGAAGATCGCCCGCGCCTGGGTCTCGACGATCTCCGGATAGGAGATAGCCAGCCGGCAGCCGCGATGGCCGAGCATCGGATTGAACTCCTGCAGGGCGGCGATGCGCTGGCGCACGACGGATTCGTCGACGCCCAGCATCGCGGCCGTCTCGGCGATCTCGCCGTCGCTCTGGGGCAGGAATTCGTGCAGCGGCGGATCGAGCAGGCGGATCGTCACCGGCAGGCCGGCCATGATCTCGAACAGTTCGGTGAAGTCGGAGCGCTGGATCGGCAGCAGCTTTTCCAGCGCCGCGCGCCGGCCGGTCTCGTCGGAGGCGAGGATCATCTCGCGCATCGAGCGCACCCGGTCGCCCTCGAAGAACATGTGCTCGGTGCGGCAGAGCCCGATCCCCTCGGCCCCGAAGGCGCGCGCCGAGCGGGCCTCGATCGGGGTCTCGGTATTGGCCCTGACCCGCATGCGGCGGGCCCGGTCGGCATAGTCCATCAGCATGGCGAAATCGCCGGTGAGCGCCGGCCGCAACAGCGGGACGGCCCCCTCGATCACCTCGCCGGAGGTGCCGTCGATGGTGATGGTGTCGCCCTCGCGCAGCACCTTGCCGGCGGCATGCAGCGTGGCCGTGCCGGCATTGATGCGCAGCGCGCCGGCGCCGGTCACGCAAGGCCGGCCGATGCCGCGGGCGACGACCGCCGCGTGGCTGGTGGTGCCGCCGCGGATCGTCAGGACGCCCTCGGCCACATGCATGCCGTGGATGTCTTCCGGATAGGTCTCGTTGCGCACGAGGATGACCGGCCGTTCCTCGTTGGCCAGTTCCTGGGCGCGCTCGGAGGTGAAGACGATCTCGCCCGTCGCCGCGCCCGGCGAGGCGGGCATGCCCCGGCCCAGGACGACGAGGTCGGCGGTCCGTTCGAAGGTCGGATGCAGCAATTCGTCGAGTGAATTCGGATCGATGCGCAGGATCGCCTCGGCCTCGTCGATCAGCCCCTCGTCGACGAACTGGACGGCGATGCGGATCGCCTCCCCTGCTGTGCGCCGCGCCACCCGCGACTGCATCAGGAAGAGTTCGCCGTCGCCGACCATGAAGTCGACCTCGACGACATCGCCGACATGCGCCTCGATGCGGCGCACATGCTCGGTCAGCTCGGCGAGATCGGCGGGAAAGCGGGCCGCGTCGCCATCCGACAGGGTTCCCAGATCCAGCACCGGCGGCTTCTCGCCGATCTCGCGCGCCCGCGGCGCCACCAGCCCGAATTCGCCCGACAGGCGGGATTCGCCGGTGGTCAGGTCGCGGGAGACGGCCCGGCCGGTACCGGAATTGTGGTCATGCTCGTTGAAGATCATCGCATGGGCGGTGATCGCCAGGCCGGCATTCTCCGGGATGCCCTGGATCAGCCGGTGCGAGGTCGCCAACGGGCTGCGCCAGGTCGCATAGGCCGCCTCGATGACGGCGGAGAGCTGTTCGAGCGGGGTCTGCGGCACGACGGCGCCGATCTCGGCGTCGAGATAGGTCTGGTAGCGCGCGATCAGCGCGCGCCAGCCGGCCCGGTCGCCCGGCTCCTCGGTCCAGCCCGCCTCGGCCGCTTCCGCGTCGGCGATGTCCTCGAACTCGGCCGGATCGACCGACAGCACCAGATGGGCGTAGCTTTCGATGAAGCGGCGATAGCTGCGATAGGCGAAGGCCGGGTCGTCCAGCTCGGCCGCAAGGATATCCACCGTGCGGTCGTTGAGGCCGACATCGAGAACCGATTCGGCCAGCCCCGGCATCTGGGCGCGGGCGCTGGTGCGCACGGCCAGCAGCAGCGGGCGCGTGTCGCCGTCGAAGCCGCGGCCGGTGACGCCCTCGAGCCATTCGATCGCCATGCGCAGATCGGCGCGCAGTTCCTGCGGCAGGCCGTCGCCGCCACTCTGCACCTCGCGCCAGACCGAGGTGGCGAGGGTGAAGCCCGGCGGCACCGGCACGTCCAGCGACGCCAGCAGCGCCAGATTGGCACCCTTCAGCCCCAGGGCCTCGGACGCGTCGGCCGTGCGATCGGCCGCTCCGCGCCGGAATGTGAAGATCCGTTTGGGCATCGAATGCGGTCGACCGTCCCCCTCGAGCTCGACGGGTCCTTTGCGGACCGCGTCATTTTTCTGGTCGGCGCGGCGTCTGCGCCTGCCGGGAGACGACGTCCGTCCCGCCATCGCGCGCCGCAAAGCGGGAGCGGCAATCCCGCCGGTTCGCACCCCTCCCGCGAACCTTCCTTCATGTCTAGAAGAAATCCAATGCCCCGCCAATTGCTGCGACGCAAAAAAGCCCGCCACGGCGGGGATGCCGTGGCGGGCCGGTCAGGCGAGGTCCAGCGAGGCTGGACGGTACATGGTCTACATGCGGGCGCGGATGGCGGCGGCCATCTGCTCGGCGCTGAGCGCGCCGGAGAACTTGTCGCCGTTGATGAAGAAGGTCGGGGTCGCGTTGACGCCGAATTCGTTCTGACCCTTCTGCTGGATCTCGACGATCTTCTCCTGCATCTCCTTGTCATTCAGGCAGCTGGTGAACTCGTCCTGGCTCATGCCGGCGAGCTTGGCGATCTTCAGAAGCGCGGCCGAGGCGTTGTCGGCGCGGGCCCAGTCGTCCTGCTGGCTGAACAGGACATCGATCATTGCCGTACGCTTGGCGTCGTCGCCGGTGCAGCGGGCCAGCATGAAGCCGGCGAGCGCGCGCGGATCGAAGGGGAATTCGCGGATGATCAGCTTGGCCTTGCCGGTGTCCAGGAAGTCCGTCTTGATCTGCGGATAGGAATTCTCGTGGAAGTCGGCGCAGTGGCTGCAGGTCATCGACGCGTATTCGACGATCGTCACCGGCGCATCGGCATCGCCGATCACCACGTCGGGCAGCGGGCCCTCGGCCATCAGATCGGCGACATCCACCGAACCGCTGGATTCGGGCGCCTCGACGGCCGGCGTCGCGGGGGTTGCCGGTGCGGTGTCGGCCTGGGCCATCAGCACGGCATCCGAATTGGGCAGAACGGCGCTGGCCGCGGTGCTCTCCGCCTCGTCCGTGCAGCCGGCGATCGCGAGCAGCCCGGCTCCGGCGAGGAAGGCGGCAATTCGGGGCGCCTTCGCCAGGCGGGTACGGGCGGTCAGCGGATGAGTCATCGATGGAGCCTCGCTTGCAGAAGGAAACGCGTTCTCACCGGGATGTACGGGAGAAATGCGGCATTTCCAATGCCTGCGGGTCTCAGGCGGCCGCCGGGCCGCGGTCGCCGAACCGCGCGATGCTCAGCCCTTCGAGCGGCGCAGGGTGGTCTCGGCGAAGTCGCGCAGCGCCTTCTGCAGCCGGGGATCCTCGATCCGGGCGACCATCTCGGCGACGCGCTGATGCTCGACGGGGGCGAGATCGCGCAGCTTCGGCTTGCGGTCCGGCCGGTGCTGGTTGACGGCTTTTTGAACGATCTTGATCCGCGCCACGGCGGCAAAGCCGAAGAAGGCGTTGACCCGCGCCAGCAATTCGCCGGTCTGGTGCTGCAGCCGCAGCGCCGCCGCCGCCTCGCAGGCGATGACCAGCGTCGCCGGCTCGAAGGGGTCGCCCTCGTCGCGCCGGGCCGGCCAGACCAGCTTTTCCGGCCGTGTCAGATCGCGCAGGCCCGGCCCGGTGATCTCGCCCCAGGCGGCGACCAGCCCGGTGGTCATGCCGGCCTTGCGGCGCAGGATCGGGTCCATCAGGCCGCCGACGAGATCGGCGACCGGCTGCGGGGTGCCGGTGCGGCGCCTGGCGCGCGGGTCATAGGGCGATGTCACGGGACGACCTTTCCGGATCGATGTCTGCGCGGGTCCGACACGGGGCAACAGGGTATGTTGCCGGCACGGGACCGCGCGCCGCACGGATAGCATGAAACGGCGTGGACGTCGCCAGAGCGGACGCCGT
The DNA here is from genome assembly GCF_014334315.1 of Aurantimonas sp. DM33-3. NCBI lineage: Bacteria > Pseudomonadati > Pseudomonadota > Alphaproteobacteria > Hyphomicrobiales > Aurantimonadaceae > Aurantimonas > Aurantimonas sp. DM33-3. The sequence goes on from NZ_JACSGS010000008.1 coordinate 21,680, forward strand.
CCTGCTTGCGACAGACGGCCGGCTCGCATTCGCCGCGCGGGGCCGTTACATCGCGAAGAGCGCGGCCCGCATCGGGCCTTGCCGCCGATCTTCCGGCCCCCCCATCCAGACAGAGCGTCTCCTGCCCATGCCCGCCGATCTCCGTCCGTTCGCGGATCATCTCCTTGCCTGGTACGACCGCCATGCGCGGGTGCTGCCCTGGCGCGTGTCGCCGCAGGACAGGGCGCGCGGCATCCGGCCGGAGCCCTACCGTGTCTGGCTGTCGGAGATCATGCTGCAGCAGACGACGGTGGCGGCGGTGAAGGCGTATTTCGCCAAGTTCACGACGCGCTGGCCGCATGTCGCCGATCTCGCCGCCGCGCCGCAGCCGGCGGTTCTGGGCGAATGGGCCGGCCTTGGCTATTACGCCCGCGCCCGCAATCTGCATGCCTGCGCGATCCGCGTCACCGAGGAATTCGGCGGCGCCTTTCCCCAGACGGCGGCTGCGCTGCGGACCCTGCCGGGCATCGGCGACTATACCTCCGCGGCGATCGCGGCGATCGCCTTCGACGAGCCGGCGGCCGTGGTGGACGGCAATGTCGAGCGGGTCGTCACCCGGCTGTTTTCCATCGCGACGCCCCTGCCCCAGGCCCGCAAAGACATCCGGCTGCGCACCGCGGAACTGACCCCGCAACAGCGGCCCGGCGACTTCGCCCAGGCGATGATGGATCTCGGCGCGACGGTCTGCACGCCGAAACGGCCGAGCTGCATGGTCTGCCCCGTGCGTCCCATGTGCCGCGCCAGCGCCGAGGGGCGTGCGGAAGACTTTCCGGTGAAGAAGCCGAAGGCGGCGGTTCCCGAACGCAAGGGCGCGGCCTTTGTCGCGACGCGGCCGGCGGACGGCGCGGTCTGGCTGCGCCGGCGCGAGGCGCCCGGCATGCTGCAGGGCATGAGCGAGCCGCCGGGCACCGGCTGGCACGCCAAGGCCGACGGCGCGACCGGCGCCGACGCCGCGCCATTTGCGGCCGACTGGCGCTTCTGCGGCACGGTGGCGCACAGCTTCACGCATTTCCGTCTCGAACTCGAGGTCTACCGGGCCGAACTCACCGACGATCCGCCGGCCGAAGGCTGGTGGTGCCCGCCGGAAGCCCGCGGCGCCGAGGCCTTGCCGACCCTGATGCAGAAGGTGCTGGTGCGCGCCGAGGCCAGCCCGCCGGACCCCGCCGAGACACCGAAACGGAGACAGAACCGATGACCCACCAGCATGTCGTCTTCGACATCGGCAAGGTGCTGATCCATTACGACCCGCATATCCCCTTCCGCGACATCATCCCGTCCGACGAACGCCGGCAGTTCTTCCTCGACGAGGTCTGCTCGCACGACTGGAACCTGGAGCAGGATCGCGGCCGGCCGTGGGAGGACGCGGAGGCCGAGGCCATCTCCCGCCATCCGCAGATGGCCGAGGAGATCCGCGCCTTCCGGCGCAACTGGCACCGGATGGTGCCACATGCCTATGAGGGCAGCGTGGCGCTGCTTCATGCGCTGATCGACGCCGGCGTCGACGTGACGCTGCTGACCAATTTCGCCTCCGACACGTTTCGCGAGGCGCAGGCGAAGTTCCCGTTCCTGACGGCAACCCGCGGCGTGACCGTGTCCGGCGACATCCGCCTGATCAAGCCGGACCCGGCGATCTACGAGCACCATGCGCGCAGCTTCGGCCTGGCCCCGGAGCGCACCCTGTTCATCGACGACAATCGCGCGAATGTCGACGCCGCCCGCGCCGCCGGCTGGAGCGCCATCCACTTCATCGATCCGGACCAGCTTGCCTGGGATCTGGCAGCAGAAGGCCTGCCGGTCGAAGCGGCCGGCAGGCCCTGAAACGTCACTGATCGGGAAACTGCGTCGGGGCGGTCAGACCGCCTCGACGGCCATCTGTTCGCGCATGGTCTGGCGCAGCGTGTCGATCGGGGTCAGGCCCTTCTTGGAATCGATGTGCCAGAAGGTCCAGCCATTGCAGGCGTCGAGCCCCTGCACCTTGGCGCCGATGCGGTGGATCGAAGCAGCGTCCTCGCCAATGGCGATGGTGCCGTCAGCCCGCACCCGCGCCGTCCAGCGGCGCTTGGCGTCGGTCAGCTCGGTGCCCGGCTTCACCAGGCCGGCTTCCAGGAGGCTGGCAAAGGGAATGCGCGGCTCGGCGCGCTTGCCGGCCGAGACCTTCAGCACCGCCGGGTCGAGCGCTTCCACCGCGGCGATGCGGGCTTCGGCCGCCTCGATATAGACGTCCTCGCGCTCGATGCCGACATAGTGGCGGCCGAGACGCTTGGCGACGGCGCCGGTCGTGCCGGTGCCGAAGAACGGGTCGAGCACCACGTCGCCGGGCTTGGTCGAGGAAAGGAGCACGCGGGCGAGCAGCGCTTCGGGCTTCTGGGTCGGATGCGTCTTGCGGCCCTCGGCATCCTTCAGCCGCTCGCCGCCCGAGCAGATCGGGAACAGCCAGTCCGAGCGCATCTGCACGTCGTCATTGGCCGACTTCATGGCATCGTAATTGAAGGTATAGCCCTTGGCATTGGCGTCGCGCGACGCCCAGATCATCGTCTCGTGGGCGTTCTGGAACCGGCGGCCGCGGAAGTTCGGCATCGGGTTGGTCTTGCGCCACACGACGTCGTTCAGCATCCAGAAGCCCAGATCCTGCATCATCGCGCCGACGCGGAAGATGTTGTGATACGAGCCGATCACCCAGATCGTGCCGTTCGGCTTGAGCACCCGGCGCGCGGCCAAGAGCCAGGCGCGGGTGAAGGCGTCATAGGCCTGGAAGCTCTCGAACTGGTCCCAGTGATCGTCCACCGCATCGACCTTGGACTGGTCGGGCCGGTGCAGATCGCCGCCGAGCTGCAGATTGTAGGGCGGGTCGGCGAAGATCACGTCGACCGAATTCTCGGGCAGCGCGGCCATCTGCGACACGCAGTGCCCCTTGTGGATCCGGTCCAGCCAGGCGGGTTTTTCCGCTTCGCAATTAACCACCTTGAGGGACGCGGAACGCTTGTAAGCCATCTTCACCACCGGACTACGCAGGACATTGAACCGGCGTCATGGTTACCGAACGACGTAAACAATCGGTGAAATCCTGCCTTTGTCGCGCCCTCGTGCTCGTGCTACCGGACCCCTCGCACCATCTGCGCCCCGCGCAACCTTCGACGCAGTCGGCCTTCGCGCCGTCGCCCCTTCGCCAAAAACTTTCTTCGGAGCCCCCCATGTCCGAACCCCTGCTCGTGATCTTCGACTGCGACGGTGTCCTCGTCGATTCGGAGGTGATCGCCGCGCAGGTGCAGGCCGAGATCCTCGCCGAGCACGGCGTCGAGATCGATGCCGGCGAACTCGCCATCCGTTTTGCCGGGCTGACCTGGCCGATGATCCTGAAGCGACTGTCGGACGAGCTGGGCCGCAGCTTCCCCGAGGATCTTATCGCCCGCGTCAATGCCGAGGTGGACCGGCGGCTGGAATCCGACGTGGAAGAGATCGCCGGCGCCCGTATGGCGCTGGACCAGCTGACCCTGCCGCGCTGCATCTGCTCGAACTCGACGTCGCAGCGTCTCGAGCTGGAGCTCGAGCATGTCGGACTGTGGGATTATTTCTTCCCGCATGTCTTCAGCGCGCCCGAGGTCGGCACGCAGAAGGTGAAGCCGGCGCCGGACGTGTTCGTCCATGCCTGCGAGCAGTTCGGCGTGGCGCCGCAGGCCGCCATCGTCATCGAGGATTCGGTCCATGGCGTGACCGCGGCCGTCGCCGCCGGCTGCCGCGTCGTCGGCTTCACCGGCGCCGGCCACAGCTTTCCGGGCCATGCCGACGCCCTGACCGAGGCGGGCGCCGAGACGGTGATCAGCCGGCTTGCCGACTTTCCCGCCGTCGTCGAGGCCTTTGTCAGCTGGCAGGACGCCTGAACGGCAGGCGCGCTATTCCGGCGCGCCCTCGTCGAAGCCGGCGAAGATCACGATGCCGGCGGTCGGCGCCGGGTCGATGAGCACCGACTCGTCGACATAGGTGAAGGTCTGGGCGCCGCCATTGCGGGTGATCGCGACGGTCTGCTGGCCGAGCTCGGAATAAACCACGTCATTGCCCCGCAGCACCGCGACGCGGATCGGCAGGCGCACGCTGCGGTCCTGGGCGACGGCCCCGGGGGTGATGCGGCCGAGGACGCCGATCTTCATCAGGAGCTTGCCGTCGACGATGCGGCAGTCGCGGGTCGTCTCGGCGATGTTGGCGACGTAGTCGACCTCGGAACCGATGGTCTTGCGCAGGATCGCGGTGCCTTCGCGAAGGGTCACCTTCGGGCAGTAGCGGGCCTCGCCGCCCTGGTCGAACTGGCTCGACGCGGTGACCGAGGACGGCGGAATGGCCAGCGCTCCGGCATTGCCGAGATCGGCCTCTGGGGTGGTGGAATTGCAGGCGGCGAGCAGTGCCAGCGCACCGCCCAGGGCGAGGCCGCCGGCCAGCCGGCGCAGCGCGGGAAGACGGCGGCTGATCGCGGTGCCGGGACCCTGCACGGAAATGCCCTCGTCGATGGCGTTGCGTTCACCATTGGTCGCTATGGGGGGCACTACCATATGCATCGCTCGGTCCTTCCGTTATCGTGGCGCGCCGTTCTATATCAGCCGCCCGTCGGTTAGGCGACCGACATCGGAACATGGCGGAGCGCCGACCGGCACACGGTGCGCTCGCGGCCGAACAGAATGCCGGGAGCGATCCCGGTCCGAAGCGAAGTGGAGACGAAGTGAGATATGTGAGTTCGCGGGGAGAGGCTCCTGTCCTCGGTTTTGCCGACACACTTCTGGCAGGTCTCGCGAATGACGGCGGGCTGTATCTCCCGGAGACCTGGCCGCAGATCTCGGCGGAAACGATCCGCGGATTCGCCGGCCGGCCCTATGCCGAAGTCGCCTTCGAGATCCTCCTGCCCTACGTCGGCGAGGACATCGCCCCGGACGATCTGAAGCGCATGGTCGACGAGGCCTATGCGACCTTCCCGCATCCGGCCGTCGCCCCCCTCGTCCAGCTCGGCCCGTCGCATTTCGTGCTGGAGCTCTTCCACGGCCCGACCCTGGCCTTCAAGGACGTGGCGATGCAGCTCATCGCCCGGCTGATGGACCATGTCCTCGCCCAGCGCGGCCGCCGCGCCACCATCGTCGGCGCCACCTCGGGCGACACGGGCGGCGCCGCCATCGCGGCCTTCGCCGCCAGCCAGCGCACCGACATGTTCATCCTGTTCCCGCATGGCCGCGTCTCGCCGGTGCAGCAGCGCCAGATGACGACCTCGGGGGCGGACAACGTCCATGCGGTCGCCGTCGACGGCACCTTCGACGACTGCCAGGCGCTGGTGAAGGCGATGTTCAATCACGCCGCCTTCCGCGAAAAAGCGGCGCTGTCCGGCGTGAACTCGATCAACTGGGGCCGGATCATGGCCCAGATCGTCTACTACTTCACCGCCGCCGCCAGCCTCGGCGCGCCGGAGCGGGCCGTCTCCTTCACCGTGCCGACCGGCAATTTCGGCGACATCTTCGCCGGCTACGCCGCCAAGCGCATGGGCCTGCCGGTCGAGCGGCTGGTGATCGCCACGAACGAGAACGACATCCTCGTGCGCACCCTCGATCGCGGCCGCTACGAGACCACCGGCGTCCACGCCACCACCTCGCCCTCGATGGACATCCAGGTGTCGTCGAATTTCGAACGGCTGATCTTCGAGGCGAGCGGACGCGACGGCGACATGGTGCGCGGGCTGATGCAGCAGCTGGCCCAATCCGGCTCCTTCACCCTGCCCGAGGGGGTTCTGGCCGCGATCCGGGCCGAGTTCGATGCCGGCGCGACGGACCAGACCGCGACCGCCGACATCATCCGCCGCACCCTCACCGGCACGGCCTATCTCCTCGATCCGCACACCGCCGTCGGCGTCGGCGTGGCGGAGAGCCGGCTCGGCCGCGAGGCGATGATCACGCTCGGCACCGCCCATCCGGCGAAGTTCCCCGACGCGATCGAGAAGGCCGTCCAGATCACCCCCGCATTACCGCCCAGCCACGGCGACCTGATGCAGAAGCGCGAGACCATGGATCGCCTGCCGAACGAGATCGGCGCCGTGGAATCCTACATCCTCGCGCGCACGCGCGCCGTCGACCAGGGAGCCGAAGCATGAGCGTCGAGGTCACCAAGCTTTCGAACGGACTGACCATTGCGACCGAGACGATGCCGCATCTGGAGAGCGCCTGTCTCGGCATCTGGGTGAAGGCCGGCGCCCGCGACGAGGCGCCCCGGGAGCATGGCATCGCCCATCTTCTGGAGCACATGGCGTTCAAGGGGACGAGCCGGCGCAGCGCCCGGCAGATCGCCGAGGAGATCGAGGATGTCGGTGGCGAGATGAACGCCGCCACCAGCGTCGAGACCACCTCCTACTATGCTCGCGTCCTGAAGAACGACGTGCCGCTGGCGCTCGACATCCTGACCGACATCCTGATCGATTCGCGCTTCGACGAGCAGGAGCTGGAACGCGAGCAGCAGGTCATCCTGCAGGAGATCGGCGCGGCGGAAGACACGCCCGACGACATCGTCTTCGACCATTTCCAGGAAGCCGCCTTTCACAAGCAGATCATCGGCCGGCCGATCCTGGGCACCCGCGAGACGGTGAAGTCCTTCTCGCCCGACGATCTGCGCGGCTATCTCGCCCGGCACTATTCGCCCGACAAGATGATCGTCTCGGCGGCTGGCGCCGTGTCGCACCGCGCCATCGTCGACCAGATCGAGGCGGCCTTCGGCGGAACGGCCTCCGTGTCGCCGCTGCCGCTGGAATCCTCGCCGCGCCAGGCGGCGTCCTATACGGGCGGCGAGTTCCGCCAGGAGCGCGACCTGATGGACGCGCAGATGGTGCTCGGCTTCGAGGGCCGCGCCTATTACGCCCGCGACTTCTACGCCTCGCAGGTGCTGTCGCTGATCCTCGGCGGCGGCATGTCCTCGCGTCTGTTCCAGGAGATCCGCGAGCGCCGGGGCCTGTGCTACGCGATCTACGCCTTTCACTGGAGCTTCTCCGATTCCGGCATCTTCGGCATCCATGCGGCGACCGGCGAGGAGGAGCTGGCGGAACTGGCGCCGGTCATCGCCGACGAGCTGACGCGGGCCGCGGCCGGCATCTCCGAGCCCGAGGTCAATCGCGCCCGGGCGCAGATGCGCGCCAGCCTGCTGATGTCGCAGGAAAGCCCGGCCGCCCGCGCGGCGCAGATCGCCCGGCAGATGCTGTTCAATGGCGCGACCATCACCAACGAGGAACTGATCGCGCGGCTGGAGGCGATCACCGCGCCGCGGCTCGCCGATCTCGCCGAGCGTACGTTCGTGGGCACCGTGCCCACCCTCGCCGCCATCGGACCGGTGTCCCGTCTGCCGAGCCGCGACGTCCTTGCCGAACGGCTTGCCGGCGCGTCGTCCGGCGCCGAGGCGAGGCTCGCGACCAGCCACTGATCCGCCGATGAGGATCCTGGAGCATCTCGCCGGGCCGCCCGTCCCCGCGCTGCACGGCGAGGGCATCCTTCTGCGCATGCCCCGGCGCAGCGACTATGCGGCGTGGCGGGACCTGCGCGGCGAAAGCCGCAACTTCCTGAAACCCTGGGAGCCGCTCTGGGCCGCGGACGAACTCTCCTGGGAGGCCTATCGCCAGCGCCTGCGCCGCTATGCGCACGATGCGCGTGACGGCGTCAGCTACACCTTCTTCCTGTTCGACGCGACCGGCCGCACGCTCTATGGCGGCACGACGCTCAGCCAGATCCGGCGCGGCGTCGCCCAGTCGGGCACGCTCGGCTACTGGATGGGCGAGCGCCATGCCGGCGCCGGCCTGATGGCGCGGGCGGTCGAGCAGATGAAGCTGTTCGCCTTCGACGTGCACCGCCTGCACCGCATCGAGGCGGCCTGCCTGCCGCGCAACAAGCGCTCCATCGGGCTTCTGGAGAAATGCGGTTTCGTCCGCGAGGGTCATCTGCGAAGCTATCTGAAGATCGCCGGACGCTGGGAAGACCATTATCTCTATTCGCTTCTGGCCGAAGAATGGTCGTCTTCGCAGCCCAAGGCTCGCATGGGCGCGGCCGTGGTGCAATAAACGCGAAGCGCGGGCGGGGGTGAGTCGGAATGCAAGGTTGGGGCACAACGTGAAGGCGAAAGCCATCAGCAATCGGAAAAGCGGCGTCGGGCCGATCGGTCTGGCCGCGCGGTGGTTCCTGTCGCTGGCCTTCGTCCTCGTTGCGCTCGTCGTCTCGGCGCCGCAGTCCCTGGCGCTCGAAGCCGTCAGCATCTCGCGCGGCGACACCGCCATCGACATGCTGCCCGCCGTCGACGTCTATCGCGGCAAGGGCCGCGCCTTCCAGGTCGCGACCGTGCCCGGCGCCGACGGCATCGTGCGCCGCATCGAGATCGAGGCGCAGTCGGCGCAGGCCTCCGGCGACTGGGCCGTGTTCGCCCTCGCCAACAACACCGACAAGCAGATCGACCGGCTCGTCGTCGCGCCGCATTTCCGGCTGGTGGGCTCCGGCGTCGTCTGGCCCGATCTCGGCTCCCAGCGCATCGCCTCGATCACGCCCAGCCAGGGCTTTGCGCTGGAGCGCCAGCCGAGCACCGACGCCGATGTCTTCCTGGTGACCCTCGACCCCGGCGCGATCGTCACCTTCGTCGCCGAACTGGCCTCGCCGAACCTGCCGGATCTGCGCCTGTGGGAGCCGAACGCCTACAAGGACACGGTCAACGCCTTCACGCTCTATCGCGGCATCGTCCTCGGCATTGCCGGCCTTCTGGCGGTGTTCCTGACCATCCTGTTCGTCGTCAAGGGATCGGCGATGTTCCCCGCCACCGCGTCGCTGGCCTGGGCGGTGCTGGCCTATATCTGCATCGATTTCGACTTCTGGCAGAAACTGGTGCCGATCCTGCCCGGGCAGGAACGGGTCTGGCGAGCCGGCACCGAGGTGTCGCTCGCCTTCACGCTGGTCCTGTTCCTCTTCGCCTATCTCAACCTCAATCGCTGGCACGGCGTGCTGTCGATCTTCACCATCATGTGGCTGGCGGCGCTGGGCACGGTCGGCGTCGTCGCCGCCTTCGACCCGGTGGTCGCCTCGGGCATCGCCCGCATCTCGCTGGCCGCGACGGCCGCCCTCGGCCTCGGCATCATCGGCACGCTCGCCGTGCAGCGCTCCGACCGGGCGATCATGCTGATCCCCACCTGGTGCCTCGTCATCCTGTGGGTGTTCGCCGGCTGGTCTACCGTGACCGGCCGCATCGACAACGACATCATCCAGCCGGCGCTGGGTGGCGGCCTGGTGCTCATCGTCCTCCTGATCGGCTTCACGGTCATGCAGCACGCCTTTGCCGGCGGCGGCTTCGCGCAGGGGCTCCTGTCGGACCTCGAGCGCCGCTCGCTGGCGCTTGCCGGCACCGGCGACGCGATCTTCGACTGGGACGTCAGCCGCGACCGCATCTTCGCCGGCGCCGACGGCGACACCCTGGCCGGCATGCCGGTCGGCACCATGAACGGGCCGGCGCGCGACTGGCTGCCGGTCCTGCATCCGGACGACCGCGACCGCTTCAAGGTCACGCTCGACACCATCCTCGAACATCGCCGCGGCCGCATCATCCAGGATTTCCGCCTGCGCGACGAGGACGGCCACTATCACTGGGTCTCGCTGCGCGCCCGCCCGGTGCTGGGCAGCGACGGCGAGGTGGTGCGCTGCGTCGGCACGCTCAAGGACGTCACCGATGCCAAGAAGGCCGAGGAGCGGCTGCTGCACGATGCGCTGCACGACCAGCTGACCGGCCTGCCGAACCGCGAATTGTTCCGCGACCGGCTGGAGGCCATCGGCGTCCTCGCCATGACGCGGGCCGACGTGCAGCCGACGATCATCGTCATCGACCTCGACCGCTTCAAACAGGTCAACGACGATTTCGGCATCGCCACCGGCGACACCATCCTCCTGACCATCGGACGCCGCCTGAAGCGCCTTTTGAAACCGCAGGATTCTCTGGCCCGGCTCGGCAGCGACCAGTTCGGCCTGATCCTCCTGTCGGAGACCGAGGTCACCGCGGTGGCCGATTTCGCCGAGGGCCTGCGCAACGCCATCAAGGCGCCGATCGCCTTCGCCAACCGCGAGATCGTCCTGACCGGCTCGATCGGCCTCACCGGCTGGACCGATGCCTCGACCTCGGACGAGGCGCTCAAGGAAGCCGAACTGGCCATGTACCAGGCCAAGCGCAATGGCGGCGACAGCATCGAGCCGTTCCGGCCGGCCTATCGCAGCGTCGGCTATGGCCGCCTGGAGCTGGAATCGGATCTGCGCCGGGCCTTCGAGCGCAACGAGCTGTCGCTTGCCTTCCAGCCGATCGTCACGCTGGAAACCGAAGACATCGCCGGCTTCGAGGCGCTGTTGCGCTGGGAGCATCCGCGGCGCGGCGCGATCTCGCCGGCGGAATTCGTGCCCATCGCCGAGAGCACCGGCCTGATCGTCCAGCTCGGCCAGTTTGCGCTGGAGGAGGCCTGCCGCCGGCTCGGCGACTGGCAGCGCATGACCGGCGACGAGAACCTGTTCGTCTCGGTCAACATCTCCAGCCGGCAGCTCATCCGCCAGGATCTGATCGGCGACGTGAAGACCGTCATCGAGCGCTACCGGATCTCGCCGAACAGCCTCAAGCTGGAGCTGACGGAATCGCTGGTGATGGACAATCCGGAGCGCTCGGCACAGCTCCTGACCCGCTTGAAGGCGCTCGGCGTCGGCCTGTCGCTGGACGATTTCGGCACCGGCTATTCGTCGCTCGCCTATCTGATGGGCTTTCCCTTCGACACGCTGAAGATCGACCAGTCCTTCCTGAAGAACAACAGCCAGCCGCAGCGGCCGATCATCCTGCATTCGATCGTCACCATGGCCCACGATCTGGGACTGAAGGTCGTGGCGGAGGGAATCGAGAGCGACGCCGACGTCATGCAGCTGCGCCAGCTCGGCTGCGAATTCGCCCAGAGCTTCAAGTTCTCGCCGCCGCTCGGCTCCGATCAGGTGCGCAAGATCCTCGACGACCGGGCGATGGGCCTGAAGCGCGCCAGCTAGGGCGCGCCCGGCTCAGGCGTGGCCGGCCTCGCTGGCCAGGAACGCCGGCTCGATGCCCAGCAGGCCCAGCGCACGGTCGTATTTGCTGTCCAGCTCTACGTCGAAGACGATGTCGAGATCGGCCTTGCAGGTCAGCCAGCCATTCGCCGCGATCTCGCTCTCGAGCTGGCCCGGCGACCAGCCGGCATAGCCGAGCGCCATGATCGCCGTCGTCGGCCCGACGCCCTTCGAGATCGCCTTGAGGATGTCGATGGTCGGGGTCAGCGAGATGTTGTCGGCGACGGCCACGGTGGATTCGGAATCATAGTCGTCCGAATGCAGGACGAAGCCCCGCCCCTTCTCGACCGGTCCGCCCATGCAGACGCAGATCTCCTGTCCCGATCTGGGCATGCGGATATCGCGCTCGCTGGCGACGATGCCGAGCTGGGTCAGGAGTTCGCCGAAGCCGACCGGCTGCGGCTTGTTGATGATGAAGCCCATCGCGCCGCTCGGCGAATGGGCGCAGACATAGATCACGGCGCGCGCGAAGCGCTCGTCGCCCATGCCCGGCATGGCGATGAGGAAATGCCCTTCCAGGGAAGAGTCCGTCGAATTTCTGCCGATTTCGGTTTCGAGATCCATGGCATCCAGATGCTTGCGGGGCTTTCACGATAGATGGCATCGCGGCGATGTCAAAACCAGAGCGCGCCGCGCGGCCCGATTTGCCGGCCGGCGTCGCGGCTTGTTGAATGGCCAGCGGCCCTTGCCCGCGCTAACCACGAGGGCGGGCGGGCCATGCGCCGCAGATCGTTTCAGGGCAGAGGACACCGCAGATGAGATGGATTGCGCGGATCGCCGGCGGCATCGCCGCGATGGCGATGGGAGCGGGAGCGGCCCAGGCAGAGCCGGCATCGACCTATGCCAGCGAGCAGGTGACGCTGCGGCTCGTTGCCGGTGAAGCCGCGCCGGACGGCACGGTTCGCGGCGCGCTGCTGGTCGATCTCGCGCCGGGCTGGCACACCTACTGGCTCGATCCGGGCGCCTCGGGCATCCCCCCGCACATCGACTTCACGGCCACGGACAATCTGGCGGCCGCCGATCTGAAATTTCCGGCGCCGCTGCGTTTCGGCGAGGGCATCGCCCGGGCCAATGGCTACGAGAACGCCGTCGCCATCGGCTACGCGCTGACCCCGCGGCCCGGCACCACGCTCGACACGGTGACGGCCAGCCTCGCCATCGGCGTGTGCCAGGACATCTGCATTCCGGTGCAGGCGGAGCTTGCGGCCGACACCGGCGACGCGGCGGCGACCGAGACCATCGCGGCAACCTTCGCCGCCCTGCCCGCCCGCGACGGCCCGCTCGGGCGGATCAGCTCGGCCGTTCTGCCCGCCGGCGGCGACGTGCTGACCGTCGCCGTGGAGACGGTGCTCGACGCACAGGACGCCGATCTCTTCGTGCGCGGGCCGGACGGGTGGTATTTCGACGAGCCGGCAACGCCGGTGCGCAACGGCGACAGCCTGGAATTCCGCGTGCCCGTCGTCGGGCGCCCGCGCGGCGCGACGGACGGGCCGGCGACGGTCGACATGGTGGTCACCGGCGCGCGCGGCGACTTTGCCGCCGATGCGGTACCGGTCACCACCGACACGCCCGGCTGAACGGCTCGACAAAGCCCTCCGCCTCGCCTCATATGGCGCCGGGCCGTAACGCCACGCATTTCACGAAGGGAACGACCAGATGACCATCGGTATCGGCGACAAGCTTCCGAACGCGACACTGAAGACCAAGACCTCCGACGGTCCGGCAGACCTGTCCACCGACGAGATCTTCGCCGGCAAGAAGGTCGTGCTGTTCGCCGTGCCCGGCGCCTTCACGCCGACCTGCTCGATGAATCACCTGCCGGGCTTCCTGACCCACAATGACGAGATCCGCGCCAAGGGCGTCGACACCATCGCCGTCGTCGCGGTCAACGACATCTTCGTGATGGGCGCCTGGGAGAAGGCCAACGACGCGGCCGGCAAGATCCTGTTCCTGTCCGACGGCAATGGCGAGTTCACCAAGGCCCTCGGCCTCGACATCGACCTCTCGGTCGCCGGCCTCGGCCTGCGCTCCAAGCGCTATTCGATGATCGTCGAGGACGGCGTCGTGAAGTCGCTGAACGTCGAGGAATCGCCGGGCCAGGCCGAGCGCTCGACCGCCGAGGCCGTTCTCGAGCAGCTCTGATCCGGATAATTCCGTCCCCGCGGCCAGTGCTGCGGGGACGGGCGCGGACTTTCCAAGGCGCGCCTATGCGCTGCGCTTGCGGCGCTTGAACGGCTCCATGCCGTCGCGGGCCAGCTGGTCGGCGCGCTCGTTCATCTCGTCGCCGGCATGGCCTTTCACCCAGTGGAAGGTGACGTCGTGGCGCCCCTTCTCCTCCTCCAGCTTCTGCCAGAGCTCGGCGTTCTTCACCGGCTTCTTGTCGGCGGTCTTCCAGCCATTGCGCTTCCAGCCGTGGATCCACTTGGTGATGCCGTCGCGCATATATTGCGAGTCGGAATAGATATCGACCGGGCAGGACCGCGTCAGGGCCGTCAGCGCCTGGATCACCGCGAGCAGTTCCATCCGGTTGTTGGTGGTGTGCTCCTCGCCGCCCTTCAGTTCCTTCTCATTGCCGTTGAAGCGCAGGATCGCGCCCCAGCCGCCCGGTCCCGGATTGCCCGAACAGGCGCCGTCGGTGTGGATCTCGACCCGTCCCTCGGCGCTCATGCCGTCACCCGCTCGTCGTCATAGCCATAGTCCGAAACGCTCTTCACCGACCGGTGGAAGCGCAGCTTGCCGAGATATTCCATCGGATCCTTCTTGGTCACGAAGGAATCGTCGGGCACCGTCAGCCAGTCGTAGAGCCGGGTCAGCAGGAAGCGCAGCGCCGCTCCCCGGCACAGCACCGGCAAGGCCGCCAGCTCCGCCGCGCTCAGCGGCCGCACGCTGGCATAGCCGCCGATCAGCGCCCGGCCCTTGGTGATGTTGAAGCTGCCGTCCTGCTCGAAGCACCAGGCGCAGACGGCGATCGCCAGATCGTAGGCGAGAAGGTCGTTGCAGGCGAAATAGAAGTCGATCAGGCCGGACAATTCGCCCGACAGGAAAAAGACGTTGTCGGGGAAGAGATCGGCGTGGATGACGCCCGTCGGCAGATCGGCCGGCCAGTTCGCCTCGACGAAATCGAGCTCCGCGCCGATCTCGGCGGCGAGCCCCGCCTCGATGCCGTCGACCCGGTCGCCGCAGCTTTCGAACAGCGGCCGCCAGTCGGCAACGGCGAGGCCGTTTCGGCGGTGCAGCGGGAAATCGGCGGCCTTGCCGTGCATGCCGGCCAGCGCCTCGCCGACGGCGCGGCAATGCTGGGGCGCGGGACGCCGGGTCCACATGCCTTCGAGAAAGGTGAAGATCGCCGCCGGGCGGCCCGACAATTCGCCGAGGGACTCGCCGGCGCGCGTGTGGACCGGCAGCGGACAGGACAGGCCCCGCTCGGCCAGATGCTCCATCAGCCCGACGAAGAACGGCAGGTCCGACGGGTTCACCCGCTTCTCGTACAGCGTGAGGATGTAGGTGCCCGCCGTGGTGCGCAGCAGGAAGTTGGAATTCTCCACCCCCTCGGCGATGCCCTTGTAGCTCAGCAATTCGCCGATGTCGTAGGCGCCGATGAAGTCGGCGAGCTGCGGCTCGGAGACGTCCGTATAGACAGCCATGGTCAGCCCTGCCCGTTGACGAAGGCCATGTCGACGGGCGTCAGCGGCGTCTGGCGCAGGCTGCGCATCACCGGGAAGTTCTCGTTCTCCTCCGCCGTGCGCACGAGCTCGATGGTCACGTCGTAGCGGTCGCGGAAGGAATCGACGATGGCGTCGACGAGGATCTCCGGCGCCGAGGCTCCGGCCGACATCGCCACCACCCCGCCGGGCTTCACGCAGTCCCAGGGCAGGTCCTGCGGCCCCTCTACCAGCGCACCCTGCATCGCGCCGGAGCGCTCGGCGACCTCGACGAGGCGGAGCGAGTTCGACGAGTTCGGCGCGCCGACGATGAGAAACAGGTCGGCGCCGGGAGCGGCCGCCTTCACGGCGTCCTGGCGGTTGGTCGTGGCGTAGCAGATCGATTCCGACGAGGGCGCCTGCATCTGCGGGAAACGCGCCTGCAACACCGCGATGATCCCCGCGGTGTCGCCGACCGAGAGGGTGGTCTGGGTCACGAAGCCCAGCGCCTCCGGATCGGCCGGCACATATTCGGCCGCGTCGGCCTCGGTCTCGATCAGCGTGACGCTGCCCTCGGGCAATTGCCCCATCGTGCCGATGACCTCCGGATGGCCGCGATGGCCGATCAGCAGCACATGGCGGCCGAGCCGCGTGTGGCGCATGGCCTGCTTGTGGACCTTGGAGACCAGCGGACAGGTGGCGTCGAGATAGAGCAGGTCGCGGGCCTCGGCGGCGGCCGGAACCGATTTCGGCACGCCATGGGCGGAGAACACCACCGGCTGGCCGTCATCGGGGACCGAATCCAGCTCCTCGACGAAGACCGCGCCCTTGCTGCGCAAGCCTTCCACGACATAGCGGTTGTGGACGATCTCGTGCCGCACATAGACCGGCGCGCCGTATTTCTTCAGCGCCAGCACGACGATCTGGATGGCCCGGTCGACGCCGGCGCAGAAGCCGCGCGGCTCGCACATGCGGATCGTCAGCTTCGGTTTGGTGGCTGTTGCGGACAAGAAGAGCTCCGGGCTGTTCGGCAGGGCGAATGTCGCGCCGAATGAAGGGATGCGACGCATGGGTGTCAAGCCTCGCGGCGCTTGTGGCGCAGCATTGCGGCACGCAGACGATGGCCGGGCGGGACGCCGCCGGCACAACGCCGCCGGCGGTGCGGCTCAGCGCGCTTCGCGCCTGGCGGCACGGCGGTCGCCGACGATCAGCATCCCGGTCATGACGATCAGCACCAGCGCCAGCCCGTACCAGGTAATGGCGTATTGCAGGTGATTGTTCGGGATGTCGATGACGGTCGTGCCGCCGATGGGCCCGCCATCCGGGGTAACGGCCCGTCCGGCATCGACGAAGAACGGCAGCACTGTGACGCCGCCATCCAGCGTCAGCCCCTCGGCCATGGCGTCGATGTCGCGCCAGAAGAAGGTGTCGTTGCCCGGCTCGTTGTCCGGCACGAAATAGCCAGGCGTCTCGCGCGGCGCGTCGCGGGCGAGCCCCGTTACGGACACCACGCCCTCGCTCTGGCCCTCGGCGCGGCCTGCCGGGTCACGCATCTCGTAGGGCACGTAGCCGCGATTGACGAAGACGACGGCGTCCGCATCGGTAAGCAGCGGCGTGAAGACGTTCCAGCCGGGTTTGCCCTCGAAGGTGGTCAGCATGAAGCGCTCGCCGTCATGCAGGAACCGGCCGGTCACGGTCACCGGCGTGTAGTCCACGTCTCCGGTGTCCGCGAAGCGGGCGCGCAGGGCTGCGAGATCGATCGGCTCGGCATGGATGCGGGCGTCGATGCGCTCCAGCATCGCCTGCTTCCACTGCATCCGCTCGACCTGCCACGAGCCCAGCCCGAGCAGGATCGCGATCCCGACGAGGCAGGCGAGAAGCGCGAACCAGAACTTGCCCCGCGACATGCGCCGGGGAACGTATCCGGCGCCGCCTGCGCCGATGGACGAAGCGGAATCAGACGTCATCGCGAAGCCGCCCTTCCGAGGCGTTGTGGCGGTACTGCATGGCGATCATCAGGCCCTTGAGCGCACGCAGGAGCGGCAGGGCCAGCCCGAGGATCAGCGGCAGCCACAGGAGGAAATGCACCCAGAGCGGCGGATCGAAGGCGACCTCCACCCACAGCGCCATGCCGACGACGATGAAGCCGACGATCAGGATCACGAAGACCGCCGGGCCGTCGCCCGAATCGATGAAGCTGTAGTCGAGGTCGCAGTTCGCGCAGCGCGGCGCCACCGTCAGGAAGCCGGCGAACAGCTTGCCCTCGCCGCAGCGCGGGCAGCGACCGAGGACACCGGCCTTCACCGGGTCGGCTGCTCTCTGAGGGCGTCCGCCTGTGTCGCTCAAATGCTCACTCCGTCATGGCTGGCCGGAACCCGCCGCGCAGGCCGTAGGCGCGCGCATGGTCCCGAAACGAAGAAGGCGGCACATCGCTGCGCCGCCCTCGCAATTTCCGTTTGTCCGCCGCCTATTCGACGTGGATCGCGGCGCCCCAGCTGCCCCAGATATAGATGCAGAAGAAGAGGAACAGCCAGACAACGTCGACGAAGTGCCAGTACCAGGCCGCCGCCTCAAAGCCAAAATGCTTCTGCGGGGTGAACTGGCCCTTCATGGCACGCAGCAGGCAGACCGCCAGGAAGATGGTGCCGACCAGGACATGGAAGCCGTGGAAGCCGGTCGCCATGTAGAAGGTCGAGCCGTAGATCGACCCGCCGAAGGCGAAGGGCGCGTGGGCGTATTCGTAATACTGGACGTAGGAGAAGATCACGCCGAGCACGACGGTGAGCGTGAGGCCCCAGATCAGGCCCTTGCGGTCGTTGTGCAGCAGCGCATGGTGCGCCCAGGTCACCGTCGTGCCCGACAGGAGCAGCGTGACCGTGTTGAACAGCGGCAGATGCAGCGGGTCGAGAACCTCGATGCCCTGCGGCGGCCACTGACCGCCCAGCACCTCGGTGCGGGCCGCCTGGATCGCCTCGTTCGGGAACAGGCTGGCGTCGAAGAAGGCCCAGAACCACGCCACGAAGAACATCACCTCCGAGGCGATGAACATGATCATGCCGTAGCGCAGGTGCAGCGAGACGACGCGGGTATGGGCGCCTTCCTGGCCTTCCTTGATGGTGTCAGACCACCACGCATACATGACGTAGAGAACCAGCGCGAGGCCGAGATAGAAGATCCAAGGGCCGGCGAGATCGACGCCGAACATGACGAACTGACCGCCCGCCGCATAGCGCATAAAGCCGACGAGACCGATCATCATGATGAAGGCCCCGGCCGAGGCTAGGAACGGCCACGGGCTCGGATCGATGATGTGATAGTCATGCTTGGCGTGCGTGTCGGCCATCGCGGGTCCCCGGTCTCTTCTGAATGCCCTGCGGTCTGCTTAGCGAAACTCGCTCGGCAACTCCAGCATCTGATTGGTGTTTTCGACAGTCACCGCGATCGCTCGCGGCTCTCTAGAGTTGATCGGTCGTCGGTGTTCTCGTCGTCTCGCCCTTGCTGGCGGCCACCGGGGCCTCCGCTTCGTCGAGCGGGAAGAAGGTGTAGGACAGGGTGATCCCCGGTGCGTCCTTGAGCTCCTCGGCCTCCAGCATGTCGGCATCGACATAGAAGACGATGGGCATGTCGATCTCTTCGCCCGGCTGCAGGGTCTGGTTGTCGAAGCAGAAGCAGGCGATCTTGTTGAAGTAGACGCCGGCGGCCACCGGGGTGACGTTGAAGGTCGCCTGGGCCCGCACCGGCTTGTCCGACAGGTTCTTGACGTGGAAGCTGGTCTCGCGGGTCTCGCCCAGCTTGACGGTGACCTCGCGGTCGTTCGGACCGAACTTCCAGGGCAGCCCCGGCGCGACATTGCCGTCGAAGCGCACCAGCACCGTCCGGTCGATCACCTGGCTCGGCGCGGTCTCGGCGCGCTGGGTGGTGCCGCCATAGCCGGTGACCTGGCAGAACAGGTAGTAGAGCGGCACCGAGGCGTAGGCGGCGCCGACCATGCCCACCGCGAAGGCGGCGCAGGCAACGGCGATGACGAGGCCGCGGCGCCGTGCCGGCTGCGCGGTTGCGTTGGGCTGGGTGTCGGTCATGTCGACAGCTTCGCGAGAGTGACGAAATAGAAGATCACCACCAGCGCGATCAAAACGACGCCGATGGCGATGGAGCGATTGCGCCGGGCACGCTGCTGCGCCTCGGTCAGGCGGATGCGATCATCGTCCATCTCAGTACCACCCTGCCGGCAGCAGCGACCGTGCGACGGCTTCGCCGAGCAGGATCACGAAGAGCGCGAACAGATAGACGATCGAGAAGGCGAACAGCTTCTTGGCCGGCAGCATCTTCTCGTCGCCATCCGGCATCCGGAACGTCGCATAGGCGTGGCGCAGGAAGTTTGCGCCCAGCAGCACCGAGGCGACACCATAGACCGGACCGGCAAAGCCGAGCAGCCAGGGGGCGACCCCGACCGGCACGAGGACCAGCGAATAGAGGAAGATCTGGAGGCGCGTCGCCCGCTCGCCGGCGACGTTCGGGAGCATCGGCACGCCGACGCTGCCGTAATCCTTCAGCTTGAACATGGCCAGCGCCCAAAAATGCGGCGGCGTCCAGAGGAAGATGATCAGGAACAGGACAATGCTCTCGATCGCCACGCCACCGGTGACGGCGGCCCAGCCGACCATCGGCGGAAACGCCCCGGCCGCACCGCCGATGACGATGTTCTGCGGCGTCGAGCGCTTCAGACCCATCGTGTAGATCACGGCGTAGAAGAAGATGGTGAAGGCCAGAAGCCCGGCGGCGAACCAGTTGGACGCCAGTCCCAGCATGGAGACGGCGAGCAGCGACAGGATCAGGCCGAAGGCGAGTGCCGCCTCCCGGTCGATGCGGCCCGCCGGGATCGGCCGGTTGGCGGTGCGCGTCATCACCGCGTCGATGTCGGAATCGTACCACATGTTCAGCGCGCCCGAGGCGCCTGCCCCGATGGCGATCGACAGGATCGAGATCACCGCCAGCGTCGGGTGGATGGCGCCGGGCGCCAGCGCCATGCCGGTGATCGCGGTCAGCACCACGAGCGACATCACCCGCGGCTTCAGCAGGGCGATGTAGTCACGCGGCTCCGCCAGGCTGATCGCCGGCATCGCGTTGGTGTGATTTGCGTCGAGAAGCGTCAAGTCGAACCTCGAACCCGTTCGGCGCGATCCTGGCCCCGCCTGGAGCCGGTCGTCATGCGAACCGTTGCGTCGTTCCGCCATCGGCCTTGTTCCACATCCGTCGGGATGCCGCGCCGTGGCTTGCAGTCGCGGTTCCCGGACTGCGGAACCGTCAGACGATCAGGCATCCCGGATACGGGGATCCGGGATGCCGATTGATTTGCGGGAGACCGCCTGCGATGGGCCTCAGCGGACCCGCGGCAGCTCTTCCCACTGGTGGTACGGCGGCGGCGAAGGCAGCTGCCATTCCAGCGTCGTCGCACCCTCGCCCCACGGGCTCGGACCGGCGATGCGCTTCTTGGAGAAGGCCTCGAAGACACCGTACAGGAACACCAGGACGGCGAAGCCCGAGAGATAGGAGCCCATCGAGGACACGTAGTTCCAGCCGGCGTAGGCTTCCGGATAGTCGACATAGCGGCGGGGCATGCCGGCTGCACCCAGGAAATGCTGCGGGAAGAACACGATGTTCACGCCCACGAAGGTCAGCCAGAAGTGCAGCTTGCCGATCGTCTCGTTGTACATGTAGCCGGACATCTTCGGGAACCAGTAGTACCAGGCCGCGAAGATCGCGAACACCGCACCCAGCGACAGCACGTAGTGGAAGTGGGCGACGACGTAATAGGTGTCGTGCAGCACACGGTCCATGCCGGCATTGGCCAGCTTCACACCCGTCACACCGCCGACGGTGAACAGGAAGATGAAGCCGATTGCCCAGAGCATCGGCGTCTTGAAGCTCAGCGAGCCGCCCCACATCGTCGCGATCCAGGAGAAGATCTTGATGCCGGTGGGAACCGCGATGACCATCGTCGCAAAGACGAAGTAGCGCTGCGTGTTGAGCGAGATGCCGGTGGTGTACATGTGGTGGGCCCACACGACGAAGCCGACGACACCGATCGCGACCATGGCGTAGGCCATGCCGAGATAGCCGAAGACCGGCTTCTTGGAGAAGGTCGAGATGATGTGGCTGATGATGCCGAAGCCCGGCAGGATCAGGATGTACACTTCCGGGTGGCCGAAGAACCAGAACAGGTGCTGGTACAGGATCGGGTCACCACCGCCGGCCGGCGAGAAGAACGTCGTGCCGAAATTGCGGTCGGTCAGGAGCATGGTGATCGCGCCGGCCAGAACCGGGAGCGAGAGCAGCAGCAGGAACGCCGTCACCAGCACGGACCAGGCGAACAGCGGCATCTTGTGCAGCGTCATGCCGGGAGCGCGCATGTTGAGGATCGTGGTGATGAAGTTGATCGCACCGAGGATCGACGAGGCGCCCGCCACGTGCAGCGAGAAGATCGCCAGATCGACGGCCGGCCCGGGGTGACCCGAGGTCGACAGCGGCGGATACATCGTCCAGCCCGTGCCGGCGCCGTTCGAACCCGGCGCACCCTCGACGAACATCGACAGGATCAGCAGCGGGAAGGAGAAGGCGAGCAGCCAGAAGGAGATGTTGTTCAGACGCGGGAACGCCATGTCCGGCGCGCCGATCATGATCGGCACCATCCAGTTGGCGAAGCCGCCGATCAGCGCCGGCATGACCATGAAGAAGATCATGATCAGGCCGTGGCCCGTCGTGAACACGTTGTAGAGCTGCGGGTCGCCGAAGATCTGCAGACCCGGCTCCTGAAGCTCCATGCGCATGGCGATCGACAGCGCACCGCCGATGATGCCCGCGCAGATCGAGAAGATCAGGTAGAGCGTCCCGATGTCCTTGTGGTTGGTCGAATAGACCCAACGCCGCCAGCCGGACGGCATGTGCGCGTCGTGGGCATCGTGAGTGGCACCATATGCCATATCGAGCTCCCTCAAACCCTGTTCGTGTTAGCGGCCGGCCACGGCGACGGAGTCGCCGGACTGGATCCGCGCCGTCAGCTGTGCATTGGCGTCCTCGAGGCTGCCCGACGCGGCGGAGTACCACGCGGCGAACTGCTCCTTGGACACGACGCGCACGGCGATCGGCATGTTGTAGTGAGCCTGGCCGCAGAGCTCGGAGCACTGGCCGTAGAAGATGCCCTCGCGCTGCGCCTCGAACCAGTATTCGTTGAGGCGACCCGGCACGGCATCGACCTTCACGCCCAGCGACGGCAGGGCGAAGGAATGGATGACGTCGCCCGAGGTCGAGATCAGGCGGATGACGGTATCGACCGGCACGACCATCTCGTTGTCGACGGCGAGAAGGTGCGGATAGACGTTGCGATCGGCCTTGCCGCTCGCGTCGCGATCATCCTCGATCAGCGGGTAGGATTCGAAGGAGACCGGCTCGGCCTCCGCCTCGGCCGACACTTCGGACGGCTGGTATTCGTAACCCCAGTACCACTGGTAGCCGGTCGCCTTGACGGTCAGCTCCGGCTCGCTCGGCGGATTGTACTGCGCCGTCAGAAGCTGGAAGGACGGCACCGCCAGGAAGAGAAGAACGATCACCGGGGCGAGCGTCCAGACCACCTCGATCATGGTGTTGTGGCTGGTGCGCGAGGGGACCGGGTTGCGCGAGGCGCGATAGCGGAACACCACCCAGGCCAGAAGCACGGCGACCAGGATGGTGATCGGAATGATGAAGGCGAGCGTGTAGTCGCTGAACCAGTGGATCTGCGCCTCGATGGGGGACAGCGCTTCCTGCAGGCCCATCTGCCAGGGGTGCGGCTGACCCGGAAGCAGGTCACTCTCCTGTGCGACAGCCGAACCGGCGGTCCCCATGGATGCCATCGCGGCAAAGATCGATCGTTTCACTCGCATTGTCTCCCTGCGCGCTCGTGCGTCAGTGGTGGGAACCGGCGTTTCGGGGACGAATAGCGCCTGCCGCCATCCGGCGCCAGCACCGGCATCCCGCGAAATCGGAAGAATCTTCGGCTCGCCGCTTAAAACCACGAAACCCGGCGCGCCGCAACATCTTAGAACCATCGCAAGCTTGCGGCATTTTTGCGCCGGGACCGGCATTCCGGCGCCTCCACGGCATCGCCCCGCGGACGATTCGCATTGCCGCGACCGGGCCCGTTTGCCGCCGCTCCGGCCCGTTCTGTTCGACGGACGCTGTCCGGTAACCATTTGTTTGCTATAACGCCGGCACATTCCAATCCAGTCTCGAACCGGATGACCCGATGATCAGAACCCTTCAGACGGCGGCTGCGGCCCTCGCCCTTTGCGCCGCCAGCCTTCACCCTGCCTTCGCCCAGTCGGGCGCAACCGGCACCGTCAAGTCACAGCACGGCGCCTGGGCCATCGTCTGCGACCAGCCGGCAGGCGCCTCGGGCGACCAGTGCGCGCTGCTGCAGAATGTCGTCGCCGAGGACCGTCCGGAAATCGGCCTGTCGATCGTCGCCCTGAAGACGGCCGACCAGCAGGCCCGGATCCTGCGCGTCCTGGCGCCGCTGGGCATTCTCCTGCCGAACGGTCTCGGCCTCTATGTCGACGGCAAGGATATCGGCCGCGCGCAGTTCGTGCGGTGCTTCGACGACGGCTGCTATGCCGAGGTGATCCTCGCCGACGAACTCCTGAAGACGCTGTCGGGCGGCGCCACCGCCACCTTCATCGTCTTCCAGACCCCCGAACAGGGCATCGGCATCCCGGTCGATCTCAACGGTTTTGCGGACGGTTTCGCCGCCCTCCCCTGACACCCTGCGGAGACGGTTTGCGCCCCGGCGCGGGACCGTCGGCCATCGCATCGGGCGGCGCCCCTGTTGGCAGGCGGCGCCGCGACGCTTATCTGCGGGGCCTGTTGCCAGAGGAGTCCTGCCATGTCCGCGTCGCTGATCGAGCGCTTCGACATCTCACGCGCCGAGATCGACGCGATTCTCGGGGAAACCCTGTCCGGTGCCGATGATGGCGAGCTGTTCCTCGAATACCGCGAATCGGAATCGCTGGTCTTCGACAATGGCCGCCTGAAGGCCGGCAATTTCTCCACCGACCAGGGCTTCGGCCTGAGAGCCGTGGCCGGCGAGGCCGTCGGCTACGCCCATGCCGGCGACTTTTCCGACGCCGCGCTGAAGCGCGCCGCAATGGCGGTCTCCGCCGTGAAGACCGGTCGGAACGGCGCCTATGCCGAAGCGCCGGCCGGCACCAACCACAAGGTCTATGGCGACGAGAACCCGATCCCCTCGCCCGGCTTCGAGGCGAAGGTCAGGCTGCTCCAGGACATCGACGCCTATCTGCGCGGCCAGGGCGACGATGTGCGCCAGGTCTCCGTCACGCTCGGCTCGCAATGGCAGAATGTCGAGATCCTGCGCGCCGACGGCCGGCTGGTGAAGGACGTGCGCCCGCTCGTCCGCATCAATGTCTCCGTCGTTTGCGGCGAAGGCGACCGCCAGGAATCGGGTTCCTTCGGCGCCGGCGGGCGGACCGGCTTCTCCGAATTCTTCGTCACCGAGAACTGGCAGGCCATCGCAGACAAGGCGATCGCCCAGGCCCGCGTCAATCTGCGGGCGGTCGCAGCCCCTGCCGGCACCTTCGACATCGTGCTGGCTTCGGGCTGGCCGGGCGTCATGCTGCACGAGGCGGTCGGCCATGGGCTGGAAGGCGACTTCAACCGCAAGAAGACCTCCGCCTTCTCCGGCCTGATGGGCCAGCAGGTCGCCGCGAAGGGCATCACCGTCGTCGACGACGGGACGGTGGCCGAGCGCCGTGGCTCGCTGACCATCGATGACGAAGGCACGCCGTCCAACCGCACGGTGCTGATTGAGGACGGCAAGCTCGTCGGCTACATGCAGGACCGTCAGAACGGCCGGCTGATGGGTATGGCCTCCACCGGCAATGGCCGGCGCCAGTCCTATGCCCATGTGCCGATGCCGCGCATGACCAACACGATGATGCTGGACGGTCCGCATACGCCGGAAGAGATCCTCGCTTCGGTGAAGGACGGCATCTATGCCGTCTCCTTCGGCGGCGGGCAGGTCGACATCACCTCGGGCAAGTTCGTCTTCGGCTGCACCGAGGCCTACCGCATCCGCGACGGCAAGGTGGCCGAGCCGGTGAAGGGCGCCATGCTGATCGGCAACGGCCCGGAGGCGATGCACCGGGTCTCGATGGTCGGCAACGACGTGGCGCTGGATACCGGCATCGGCATGTGCGGCAAGAACGGCCAGGGCGTGCCGGTCGGCGTCGGCCAGCCACATCTGCGCATGGACCGCATGACGGTGGGCGGCACCGAGACCTGAGCCGCCGCCGTCCCGCAAGCCCCTCCCGATCGCGCCCCGACAGCCGGACGAGTGCCATGCAGTTCCAGTCGATCCTCATCCTGACAGGCGCCGGCATCTCGGCCGAATCCGGCGTCGACACGTTTCGCGACGTCGGCGGGATCTGGTCGAAGGTCCGGCTGGAGGACGTGGCGACGCCGGAGGGCTTTGCCCGCGACCCGGCCATGGTCCACGATTTCTACAACCAGCGGCGGGCGGGGCTCGCCGGCGTGAAACCCAACCCGGCCCATCTCGCCCTGGCGCGGCTCGAGCGGGAGTTTTCCGGCAGCGTCACGGTGGTCACCCAGAACATCGACGATCTGCACGAGCGGGCCGGCTCGCGCGGCGTGATCCACATGCATGGCGAGCTGGCCAAGGCGCTCTGCGCCCGCTGCGGCACACGCGGCCCGTCGCCCGATCAGTTGTCGACGGAACTGGCCTGCCGCCAGTGCGGCAGTCTGGCGGGCATGCGGCCGGACGTCGTCTGGTTCGGCGAGATGCCGTACCACATGGACATGATCTACGACCGGCTGGCCGCGGCCGACCTGTTCGTGTCGATCGGCACCAGCGGCGCGGTCTATCCCGCCGCCGGCTTCGTCGAGGACGCGCGGGCCAATGGCAGCCGCACGCTGGAACTCAATCTCGAGCCCTCGGCCGGCACCACGCTGTTTTCCGAAGCGCGGCACGGGCCAGCCAGCCGCCTCGTGCCCGACTTCGTCGACGAGATGCTGGCGCGGCGCTGAGCCGCAGCGTTCGCCCTTACGGGTAGAGCCGCTCCACGTCCCAGCCGGTGCCCGGCTCGCCGCGCGGCGTGAAGATGGCGCGGTCGTGCAGGCGGAACTGGCCGTCGTGCCAGAACTCGATCTGGGTCGGCATCAGCCGGAAGCCCGACCAGTGCGGCGGGCGCGGCACCGGGCCGTCGCCATATTCGGCGCCGAGCGCGGCGACCTTCTCCTCCAGGACTACCCGGCTTGCCAGTGGCCGCGACTGGTGGGATGCCCAGGCGCCGATGCGGCTGCCCTGGGGGCGCGAGGCGAAATAGGCGTCGGCCTCGGCGTCCGAGACGATCTCGACCGGACCGCGCACGCGCACCTGCCGGCGCAGCGACTTCCAGTGGAAGCACATGGCCGCCTTTCGGCTGGCCAGGAGCTGGGCCCCTTTGGCGCTCTCGAAATTCGTGTAGAAGACGAAACCGCGCGCATCGAACTCCTTCAACAGGACCATGCGCACATCCGGCAGGCCGGCCGCGTCCACCGTCGCCAGCGCCACTGCGCCGGGATCGTTGGGCTCGCTCGCCTCGGCGTCTTCCAGCCAGGCCGAAAACAGCGCGATCGGATCGTCGCCGACGGGTCTTTCACCAAGAGTTAAGGCTTCGCTAGCCATTATCGTCATGATCCTTTGCATATGACATCGTCGCAACGATTCGCGGCGCGGCGCCGTAACAGATAAGAGATCGATGGCATCGTTCCAAATCCTCCTGGCCGGCCTGCTCGCGCTCGCGCTCGGCGGATGCGTGGTCGCGGGCCCGAATGCGGGCGACATGATCGACGACACGCTGATCACCGGCTCGATCGCGCCGCCCCCTGCCCCCGCGGCCTCGAGCGACAATTCGGCGATCCCCGATCTCGAGCGCCTGTCTGACCGGCGCACGGTCCGCAACGCCGTGTCGGCCGCCGACATCGAGGCGGCGGCCAAGAGCTACCCCTGGGCCAATCCGCAGACCGGCACCAACGGCGTGATCAGCGCCCTGCAGGAAGTGCGCAACGGATCGCGCATCTGCCGGACCTTCCAGACCTCGCGCCAGCGCTTCGACGGCGTCGCGCTCTACAATGGCGAGGCCTGCACCACCGGTGCCGGCGAATGGGCCCTGGTGCGCTTCGACGAGAACGGCTGAGGCGATCCTGGCGCCGATCCGGGCCCTCGACCCTTAAATTCCATGGCGGCATCCACCATATAGGCGCAGGGCGCGGACCCTCCGCGTCACATTCGCCCAGCCATCATTCGTGAAGGACCCATTGCGTCATGCGCGACCCTTACGCCGTCCTCGGCGTTGCCAAGACAGCGAGCGAAAAGGAGATCAAATCCGCCTTTCGCAAGCTCGCCAAGCAGTATCACCCGGATGCCAATGCCAGCGATCCGAAGGCTGCGGCGCGTTTCAACGAGGCCAATCAGGCCTATGAAATTCTCGGTGACAAGGACAAGCGCGCGCAGTTCGACCGGGGCGAGATCGATGCCGAGGGCAAGGCGAAGTTCCAGGGCTTCGGCGGCGGCGGCAGCCCGTTCGGTGCCGGCGGCTTCGGCGGCGGCCGCGGCCAGCGGCCCGGCGGTTTCGACTTCCGCTCGACGGGCGGCCCGGAAGACATGGGCGCCGAGGGGCTGTTCTCGGACTTCTTCGAGCAGGCCTTTGCCGGCGCAGCCGGTGGCCGTCGCTCGGCCGGACCCGGCTTTGCCGGTGCCCGCAACGCCAGCACGAAGGGCGAGGACATCAACGCCAATCTGAAGGTCAAGCTGGCCGACGTCGTGTCCGGCGCCAAGGTCGAGGCGATCTTCCCGACCGGCAAGCGGCTGGCGATCCGGCTGCCGGAAGGCGTCGAGGACGGCCAGACGATCCGTCTCAAGGGCCAGGGTCAGCCGGCCCCGGTGCCGGGCGGCAAGCCGGGGGACGCGCTGGTCACCGTGCAGTTCGCGCCCCATCCGCGCTTTCGCATCGATGGCCGCGACCTGATCCACGATCTGCCCGTCCCGCTGAAGACCGCGGTGCTCGGCGGCAAGGTCGAGGTCGAGACCCTTGACGGCCGCATCGCACTGACCATTCCGGCCTGGACGAACTCCGGCAAGACCTTCCGCCTGCGCGGAAAGGGGCTGACGACGAAGGCGGGTGGACGCGGCGACCTGATGGCGTCGGTGCGCATCATGCTGCCCGAGGGCGACGCCGATCTCGCCGCGCTGTTCCAGAAACAGGCCGAGCGCGAAGACGCCATCGGCTGATCGGCCACGGTCGCCCGGCAAACGACGCCCCTGCCCGACAGGGCGGCGCAAGCGTGCTTGAAGGCCCGGCGGGGCTATGCCATACCCGCCGCCGCCAAAGCATTGTTTGCACGCTGTCTTGAGGGAGTCGCGCCATGGCCGAATCGAAGGGTCTGATGACCGGCAAGCGTGGCCTCGTGATGGGCGTCGCGAACAACCGCTCGATCGCCTGGGGCATCGCCAAGGCGGCCCGCGAGGCCGGTGCGGAACTCGCCTTCACCTATCAGGGCGACGCGTTGCGCAAGCGGGTCGAACCGCTGGCCAAGGAGCTCGATGCCCTGGTCGTCGGCCATTGCGACGTCAGCGACGCCGCCTCCATCGATGCCTGCTTCAAGACCATCGAGGACGAATGGGGCAAGCTCGACTTCCTCGTCCACGCCATCGGCTTTTCCGACAAGGACGAGCTGACCGGTCGCTATGTCGACACGAGCGAGGCGAATTTCTCCAAGACCATGCTGATCTCGGTCTATTCCTTCACGGCTGTCGCCCAGCGCGCCGAGAAGCTGATGACCGACGGCGGCTCGATGCTGACCATGTCGTATTACGGCGCCGAGAAGGTGATGCCGAACTACAATGTCATGGGTGTCGCCAAGGCCGCGCTCGAGGCGAGCGTCCAGTATCTGGCGGTCGATCTCGGCCCGAAGAACATCCGCGTCAACGCCATCTCCGCCGGCCCGATCAAGACGCTGGCGGCCTCCGGCATCGGCGATTTTCGCTACATCCTCAAATGGAACGAGTACAACGCGCCGCTGCGCCGCACCGTGACCATCGACGAGGTGGGCGATGTCGGCCTCTACTTCCTGTCGGATCTGTCGCGCTCGGTGACCGGTGAAATCCACCATGCCGATTCGGGCTACCACGTGGTCGGCATGAAGGCCGTCGACGCGCCCGACATCTCGGTGGTCAAGGACCTGCCGTAAGCCGGTCCCTCTCTCCGACGCCATGGCGGATGCTGCGATGATTTCGACCGAACTCTATCTCTGCCGCCACGGCCAGACCGACTGGAACGCCGAAGGCCGGCTGCAGGGCCAGGAAGACATTCCGCTCAACGCCCTCGGCCGCGAGCAGGCCCGGCGCAACGGCCTGTGCCTGCGCAACATCCTCGGCGCCGGCGCCTCCGGCTTCAGCTTCCTGTCGAGCCCGCTCGGCCGTGCCGTCGAGACGATGCGGATCATCCGCACCGAACTGGACCTTCCCCCGGACGATTTCGAGACCGATCCGCGCCTGGTGGAGCTGCATTTCGGCGACTGGCAGGGCTCCACCCTCGACGAGGTCCGCAAGAGCGATCCCGACGGGCCGAAGCGGCGCAAGGCCGACAAGTGGAACTTCGTGCCGCCGGGCGAGAAGGCCGAATCCTATGCGCTTCTGGCCGAACGGGTGCGCCCCGTCTTCGAAAGCCTTTCGCGGCCGACCATCGTGACCGCCCATGGCGGCGTGTCGCGCTGCATCCTGCGCATGTATGGCGGCTTCGACGACCGGGCGGCCGCCCGCGGCGACATCGCACAGGACCGCATCCTGCACTGGCTCGACGGCGGGCTGACCTGGGTCTGAGAGCTGCTCAGCCGGCGTCGACGATGCGCAGGGTCTCGGTCTCGCCGAAAATCAGCACCACGTCCATGCCGGGCTCGACGACGTCGTAGTCGAAATTCTCCGGCAGCCGGTAGGTGACGCCGTCGCTGAGGCGCAACTGGGCGTGCTCGCGGTCGATCGCCTCGATGGTGCCGTCGACTTCTTCCGCCATGGCCGGGATCGTCATCGCCACGGTGAGAAAGGACGTCGCGAAGAATGCGAGAATCTGCCTGGTCACTGTATGGTCCTTCCACCTCCGCCGCGACCGCCATCATGGCACGCGGCGTTCTCGCTGCCCCTCTCCGGGGCGTCTGTCAGCTGCGATGTTTGGCCCCGATTGTGTCAATTCTCGTGCGCG
Source organism: Aurantimonas sp. DM33-3 (assembly GCF_014334315.1). Classification (NCBI taxonomy): domain Bacteria; kingdom Pseudomonadati; phylum Pseudomonadota; class Alphaproteobacteria; order Hyphomicrobiales; family Aurantimonadaceae; genus Aurantimonas; species Aurantimonas sp. DM33-3. Next base: position 51,767 of record NZ_JACSGS010000008.1, read on the forward strand.
AAAATTACAATTCGTTTCGATCCGTTGCATTTGACGGATTTGGTTAAGCTAACGTAAGCGAGGCTTCCTCCAGGCCTCTTCTCCTTTCGGCGGAATTCCATGTCCCACAACAGCTTCGGTCATCTCTTTCGCGTCACCACCTGGGGCGAGAGCCACGGGATCGCGATCGGCTGCGTGGTCGACGGGACGCCCCCGGGAACCCGGTTCTCGGAAGCCGGCATCCAGGCCTATCTCGACAAGCGCCGCCCCGGCCAGTCGCGCTACACCACCCAGCGCCAGGAGCCCGACCAGGTGCGGGTGCTGTCCGGCGTGATGCCCGGCGAGGCCGAGGGCGAACTCGTCGCCACCGGCACGCCGATCGCGCTGGAGATCCAGAACACCGACCAGCGCTCGAAGGACTATTCCGACATCGCCCGGCGCTATCGGCCCGGCCATGCCGACATCACCTACGACATGAAATACGGCGTGCGGGACTATCGCGGCGGCGGCCGCTCCTCGGCCCGCGAGACCGCCACCCGCGTGGCGGCCGGCGCCATCGCCCGGCAGATCGTGCCGGGCCTGACGGTCCGCGCGGCCCTCGTCCAGATCGGCACCATCGCCATCGACCGCAGCCGCTGGGACTGGGACGAGGTTGACCGCAACCCGTTCTTCTGCCCCGACGCCCAGACCGCCGAACGCTGGGCCGAGCATCTGGACGCCGTGCGCAAGAGCGGCTCGTCGGTCGGCGCCATCGTCGAGGTGGTCGCCGAGGGCGTGCCCGGAGGCCTCGGCGCGCCGATCTACGCCAAGCTCGACGGCGACATTGCCGCCAATCTGATGTCGATCAACGCCGTGAAGGGCGTCGAGATCGGCGATGGCTTCGCCGCCGCCACGCTGTCGGGCGAGGAGAATGCCGACGAGATCCGCATCGGGCCCGACGGCGCGCCGCAATTCCTGACCAACCATGCCGGCGGCATTCTGGGCGGCATCTCCACCGGCCAGCCGGTCGTGGCGCGTTTCGCCGTCAAGCCGACCTCGTCGATCCTCACCCCGACCCGCTCGGTCGATGCGGACGGCCAGGAGGTCGACGTGATGACCAAGGGCCGCCACGATCCCTGCGTCGGCATCCGCGCCGTGCCGATCGGCGAGGCGATGGTCGCCTGCGCGGTGGCCGACCATTATCTGCGCCATCGCGGCCAGACCGGGCGGGGCTGACGCCCCTCGCCGCCTCCGGCACGGGCCGGATCGTCAAACAAATCGTTGAACAGGTCCGCGAGGACGCTAAGGTCGCCCCATGCGGACACGTCTCTACCATCACCCCATCTTCGCCGAGCATCTGACCGGTCCCGGCCATCCCGAGCGCCCCGAGCGCATGCAGGCGGTCACGGCCGCGCTCGAGGACGAGGCGTTCCAGCATCTGGACCGGGCCGAGGCGCCGGAAGGCGCGCTGGAGGCGATCTATCGCTGCCATCCGGAGGATTACGTCCGCAAGGTCGCGACGACGATTCCCGAGGAAGGGCTGGTGCGCGTCGACAACGACACCATCGTCAGCCCGAAGAGCTTCACCGCGGCGCTGCACGGCGTCGGCGCGGCGACCGCGGCCGTCGACGACGTCATGACGGACGAATGCGACAATGTCTTCGTCGCGGCACGGCCGCCCGGCCACCATGCCGAGCGCCAGACGGCGATGGGCTTCTGCCTGTTCAACAACGCCGCCATCGCCGCGCGCCACGCCCAGACGGTGCACGGCCTCGACCGCGTCGCCATCGTCGACTGGGACGTCCACCACGGCAACGGCACCCAGGACATCTTCTGGGAGGATTCGTCGGTCATGTACTGCTCGACCCACCAGATGCCGCTCTATCCGGGCACCGGCGCCAAGGGCGAGACCGGCCAGGGCAACATCGTCAACGCGCCGCTGTCGGCCGGCGACGGCAGTGACGTCTTCAAGGACGCGTTCCGCTCGCGGGTGCTGCCGGCGCTGCGGGACTTCCACCCCGACCTCGTCATCATCTCGGCCGGCTTCGACGCCCATCACCGCGATCCGCTGGCCAATCTCAAGCTGACCGAGGCGGATTTCGACTGGGCCACCGCCGAACTGATGGCGCTGGCCGACCGGGCCTGCGACGGCCGGCTTGTGAGCCTTCTCGAAGGCGGTTACGACCTGCACGGCCTCGCGGTCTCCACGACTGCCCATGTCAAGCGGATGATGACCGGCTGACCACGACCTCTCTTCGACGAGAGGCCCGGCACCGGACATTCGGAAACACCAGACAGACGGACACCATGCCCGAACGCGACGACGCCCCGCTCCCGACCGACGATTCCGACATTGCCGAGATGAGCTTCGAGAATGCCCTCGCGGCACTGGAGCGGATCGTCTCGGATCTCGAACGCGGCGATGTGCCGCTGGACCGCTCGATCCGCATCTACGAGCGCGGCGAGAAGCTGAAGAACCATTGCGACCGGCTGCTCTCCGTGGCCGAGGACAAGGTCGAGAAGATCAAGCTCAACCGCGCCGGCAAGCCGGTCGGCACGGAGCCGCTCGACCCCGATTGAGACGCTTCCCCGAAAGGCAAGGCAACCGGACGTTCCCTCCGGCCGTTGTCCGTTCGTGTTTGCGGCCAGCGGGTTGAACCTCGCGTTTTGGAACCGATGTAAAGTGTTTCGCGCCGCTGGCGCGTGCATCTGACAGGCAGTGAAAGGTCCCGCCAGTGTCTTCGAAGTCGGTAACGCCACTGCTCGACCAGATTTCCTCCCCCGCCGATCTGCGGACCCTGAAGGAAAGCCAACTCCGGCAGGTGGCCGACGAGCTGCGCACCGACCTGATCGACGCGGTCTCCAAGACCGGCGGGCATCTGGGCGCCGGGCTCGGCGTGGTCGAACTGACCGTGGCGATCCATCACGTCTTCAACACGCCCGACGACCGGCTGATTTGGGACGTCGGACACCAGGCCTATCCCCACAAGCTGCTCACCGGGCGCCGGGACGGCATGCGCACCGTGCGCCAGGAAGGCGGCCTGTCGGGCTTCGCCAAGCGCACCGAGAGCGAATACGACCCGTTCGGCGCCGGCCATTCCTCGACCTCGATCTCCGCCGGCCTCGGCATGGCCGTGGCGCGCGACCTGTCCGGCGGCAAGAACAACGTCATCGCGGTGATCGGCGACGGCGCGATGAGCGCCGGCATGGCCTATGAGGCGATGAACAACGCCGGCGCGCTCGACGCGCGGCTGATCGTCATCCTCAACGACAACGACATGTCGATCGCCCCGCCGACCGGCGCGATGAGCGCCTATCTGGCCCGCCTCGTCTCCGGCAAGACCTATCGCAGCCTGCGCGACCAGGCGAAGTCGATCAGCCAGCACCTGCCCGGCTTCTTCCGCGAGGGCGCCCGGCGGACCGAGGAATATACCCGCGGCTTCTTCACCGGCGGCACGATGTTCGAGGAGCTCGGCTTCTACTATGTCGGGCCGATCGACGGCCACGACCTCGACCATCTCCTGCCCGTCCTCAAGAATGTCCGCGATGCCAAGACCGGCCCGATCCTCGTCCATGTCGTCACCAAGAAGGGCAAGGGCTACGGCCCGGCCGAAAACTCTGCCGACAAGTATCACGGCGTGTCGAAGTTCGACGTCATCACCGGCGCGCAGGCCAAGTCCAAGGGCAATGCGCCGAGCTATACCGGCGTCTTCGCCGACAGCCTGATCCAGGAAGCGCAGGACGACGACAGGATCGTCGCCGTCAACGCCGCCATGCCCAGCGGCACGGGCCTCGACAAGTTCGGCGAGATTTTCCCCAAGCGCACCTTCGACGTCGGCATCGCCGAGCAGCATGCCGTCACATTCTGCGCCGGGCTCGCCAGCGAGGGCTACAAGCCCTTCGCCGCGATCTACTCGACCTTCCTGCAGCGCGCCTACGACCAGATCGTCCACGACGTGGCGATCCAGAAGCTGCCGGTGCGCTTCGCCATCGACCGGGCCGGCTATGTCGGCGCCGACGGGCCGACCCATGCCGGCTCCTTCGACACCGGCTTCCTGTGCCCGCTGCCGGGCATGGTGGTGATGGCCGCCGCCGACGAGGCCGAGCTGCGCCATATGGTGCGCACCGCCGCTGTCTACGACGAGGGCCCGATCTCCTTCCGCTATCCGCGCGGCAACGGCACCGGCGTCGACATGCCGGAACGCGGCGAGGCACTGGAGATCGGCAAGGGCCGCATCGTCAGGGAAGGCACCAAGGTCGCCATCCTGTCCTTCGGCACGCGCCTTGCCGACAGCGTCGCCGCGGCCGAAGAGCTGGAAACCTTCGGCCTGTCGACCACCGTGGCCGATGCGCGTTTCGCCAAACCCCTCGACACCGAGCTGATCGGTCGCCTCGCCCGCAACCACGAGGTGCTGATCACCGTCGAGGAAGGCGCCAGCGGCGGCTTCGCCTCGCAGGTGCTGGAGCATCTGGCGGCCCGCGGCCTGCTCGACCACGGCCTGAAGATCCGGCCGCTGATCATGCCCGATCGCTTCCTCGACCACGCCGCGCCGGAGACGATGATCCGCCAGGCGGCACTCGACAGGCAGGGCATCGTCGACACCGTCTTCCGCGCCCTTGGCACCGAAGCCAGCCGCGTCCTGCAGGCGTAACCTCCTCCTCGATAAAGGGCTTCGCGCGCGTTACTGCTTGCCATTTGCCGCCGCTGGCCGCATGACCTGCCGATGGCCTCCACCGAAGAACAACATCTGTCGCGCGTCCGGCTCGACGTCCTCGTCAGCGACCGCGGTCTTGCCGCCAGCCGCGCCCGTGCGCGCGACGCGATCATGCGCGGTCACGTCAAGGTCGACGGGCAGACCGTCACCAAGCCGAGCCTCAACGTGCCACCCGAGAGCGAGATCACGCTGGACGATCCGGCCGCCGACTATGTCTCGCGCGCCGGGCTGAAGCTGGAAGCCGCACTCGACCAGTTCGCCATCGCCGTCGAAGGCCGCACTGCGGTCGATCTCGGCGCCTCGACCGGCGGCTTCACCGAGGCGCTGCTGCGCCGCGGCGTCGCCCATGTCGTCTCTATCGATGTCGGCCACGGCCAGATGCATCCGCGCATCGCCGCCGATCCCCGCGTCACCCCGATCGAGGGCCTCAACGCCCGCGACCTGACCCGCGAGGATATCGGCGGCCGCACCTTCGATCTGCTCGTCGCCGATGTCAGCTTCATCACCCTGCGGCTGGCCCTGCCGCCGGCGCTGGAGCTGGCCGAGCCCGGCACGACCGGTGTCTTCCTGGTGAAGCCGCAATTCGAGGCCGGGCGCGAGGCGATCGCCAAGAACGGCCTCTTGCGCGATCCCGACAGCGCGCCGCAGGTGGCCGAGGCCGTGCGCGACTGGCTCGCTGCCCAGACCGACTGGCAGGTGAAGGGGCTCGCCCCCTCGCCGATCCCCGGCGGCGACGGCAATCACGAATTCCTGCTGATCGCCGAAAAATCATGAGCCTGGAACTGACCATCGACCGGCTCGGGGCACAGGGCGACGGGGTCGCCGACACGGCCACCGGGCCGGCCTTCGTGCCGCTCACCCTACCGGGCGAGCGGGTCGAGGCGACCGAAGCCGGGCGCCGCTTCCGGCTCGACACTATCCTCACCCCCTCGCCGCAGCGCCAGACGCCGCCCTGCCCGCATTTCGGCACCTGCGGCGGTTGCGACCTGCAGCATGCCGACGATGCGCTCTACACCGCCTTCAAGCGCGACGTGGTGGTCGATGCCCTGGCGCGTGCCGGCCTCGAAACCGAGATTGCGCCGCTGGTGGCCTGCCCGCCGGCGTCGCGTCGCCGGGTGGCGCTGTCGGCGGTCGGCGCCGGCAAATCCGTGCATCTCGGCTTCAATGCGGCCCATTCGGACCAGATCGTGCCGATCGAGGTCTGCCCGATCGCCCTGCCCGCCATCCAGCGCGCCCTGCCCGCCCTGCAGCGGCTCGCCGCTCTGCTGGCCGATCGCAGGACACCGCTGAAACTCACCGTGACCGTCACCGATACCGGCCTCGACGTCGCCGCGACCGCAGCGCCCAAGCTGGCCGAAGGCAAGCGGCGTCAGGCCATCGCCCTGGCCGTCAGCGAGAGCTTCGCGCGGCTCACCGTCGACGGGGAGATCCTCGTCATGACGCGGCCGCCCTCGATCAGCTTCGATGGCATCACCGTCGAACTGCCACCCGGCGCCTTCGTCCAGGCCGTTGCGGCGGCCGAAACCGCGATGGCGTCGCGGGTGACGAAACATCTGGCCGGCGCCAAGCACGTCGCCGATCTCTTCTCTGGCTCGGGCACCTTCGCGCTGCGTCTCGCCGTCCAGTCGCGGGTCCATGCGGTCGAATCGGAGGCCGCGCCGCTCGCCGCGATGACGGCCGCCTGGCGCACCCGGCCCGGCCTGAAGCCGCTGACGACCGAACGCCGCGACCTCTATCGCCGGCCAATCCCGGCGAAGGAACTGAAGGCCTATGACGGCTTGGTCTTCGATCCGCCGCGCGCCGGTGCCGAAGCGGTGTCGCAGGAGATCGCGGCGTCGAAGATCACCCGCGTCGCCGCCGTGTCCTGCAACCCGGTCACGATGGCCCGCGACCTGCGCATTCTCGTCGATGGCGGCTTCCGCCTCGTCGAGGTGACGCCGGTGGACCAGTTCCTGTGGTCACGCCATGTCGAGGCGGTCGCGCTCTTGGAGCGCTGACCGGCCCCGCGCGCCCGCCGCGATCCCTTTGATTCTCCGCGACCGAGCGACTAAGCCCCTGCCATGACCGGATATCTCACCCAGTATGGCTACGCCTTCCTGTTCGTGGTCGTGCTGTTCGAATCCACCGGCATTCCGCTGCCGGGCGAGAGCATTCTGGTCGCTTCCGGCATGCTGGCCGGCGAAGGCACGCTGAACATCTGGGCGGTGCTGTTCGCCGCCTTTGCCGGATCGATCGTCGGCGACAATCTCGGCTATGTCGTCGGCCGGCGCTACGGGCGGCGGATCGTCGTGCGCTGGGGCTCGCGCTTCGGCCTCGGCGAGAAGCGCTTCGCCATGGTCGAGGAGCGGTTCAAGAATTACGGCTTCGCCGTCGTGCTGGTCGCCCGCTTCGTCATCATCCTGCGCCAGCTCAACGGCTTCGTCGCCGGCACGATGCGGATGAGCTGGCCGATCTTCCTGTTCTACAACTGCATCAGCGCCGCCCTGTGGAGCGCCGCCTACGGTGCCGGCGCCTATCTGTTCGGCTCCGCCTTCCGGCACTTCTTCGAGGCCTATTCGACCTGGCCGATCTTCGTCATCGCGGCCCTCGTCTGCGTCATCGGCATGGTGGGAACCTACAAGTTCCTGTTTGCCGAAGAGGACGACGAGACGCCGGCCAAGGAAGCCAGCACGGCCGACGATTCCCCACTGCGCGGCAAGTCCTGACGGAACCCGCGGCCACGCCCCGCCCGGCGGGGCGCCGACCCGTCAGCGCGACATGAAGGCCATGAAGGCGGCCCGGGCCTCGTCCGAGGTCAGCCGCTCGGAGAAATGCTCGATCTCCCGCTCGATCCGCGCCACGATGTCCTTGCGGTCGCCGCGCAGAAGCTCGCGCGCGATGGCCACGGCCCTGGGCGGCTTTTGGGCCAGCCGCTCGGCGGTCTCGCGCGCCACCGCCTCGACATCGTCCTCCACGACCTTGTAGACGATCCCCGCCTCGCGGGCGGCTTCCGCATCGAAGGTGTCGCCCAGCGCCAGCAGCGCGAAAGCCCGCTGGTCGCCCATGATGCGCGGGCCGATCAGGCTGGACCCGGCCTCCGGCGTCAGGCCGAGATCGATGAAGGGCGTGCGGAAGACCGAGCGCGACGAGGCGAAGGCCATGTCGCAATGCATCAGCAGCGTCGTGCCGATGCCGATCGCCAGACCGTCGACGGCGGCGATCATCGGCTTCGGCGCGGTCGCGACCGTCGTCAGGAATTCGTGGATCTCGGTGCGCTGCAGCCCGCCCTGCGCCAGCGTCAGGAAATCCTTGATGTCGTTGCCGGCCGAAAAGGCGCCGGGCACGCCGCAGATCAGGATCACCCGCACCGCCTCGTCGCCGGCCGCGCCCTGAAGCGCGGCGGTGATCGTGCGGTACATGTCCAGCGTGATGGCGTTCTTCTTGTCCGGCCGGTTCAGCCGGATGGTCAGCACGCCGTTTTCGGTCGTCGTCTGGATCAGGTCGGTCATGGTCGCGGTCCTACTGCAGGATCGAATGGGCAGCCGCGAGGCTGGCGGCGCCGCCGACGACCTGCCGCTTCAGGGCACCGGTCTCCGACAGGAGGTTCTCCGCCATGAAGCGGGCCAGATGGGCGCGCTCGGTGCGGGTCGTGTCGGCCAGCGCCGCCTTGGCGAGGTAGACCGCGCCGGCGGTCAGGCCGAACAGCCGCAGATAGGGCGTCGCACCGGCAAGGGCGGTGTCCATGTCCTTGGCGGCCGTGGCGTTCGACAGGAACTCCGTCGTCTCGCGCAGATCGGCCATCGCCGCGGCCAGCGCGTCGCCGGTCTCGCCGAAGGCCGCCTCGTTCTGGCCGCGCACCGCGTCGACCGTCTCGTCCAGCTCGGCGAAATAGCGGCGCACCGCCTCGCCGCCGGACTGGCCGATCTTGCGCGCGACGAGATCGATCGCCTGGATGCCGTTGGTGCCCTCGTAGATCGGCGCGATCCGCGCGTCGCGCAGCAGCCGGGCGGCGCCTGTCTCCTCGACGAAGCCCATGCCGCCATGCACCTGGATGCCGAGCGAGGCGACCTCGACGCCGACATCGGTGGAGAATGCCTTGGCGATCGGCGTCAGGAGGTTGGCGCGCTCCTTCCATGCCGCTGACGCCTCGGCATCGCCGCGATGCGCCTTCGCCATGTCGGTCGCATGGCCGCAGGCATAGGTGATCGCCCGCACCGCGCTGGTCAGCGACTTCATCGTCAGCAGCATGCGGGCGACGTCGGGATGGTCGAGAATGGGGCTCATCTGGCCGCCGGCTTCAGGATTCCTGGCCAGCCGGGTCGCACGGCCTTGGCGACGCTCGCGGGCGTAGTCGAGCGCCTTCTGGAAGGCCGCTTCGGCGACGCCGATGCCCTGCACGCCGACCAGCAGCCGGGCATTGTTCATCATCGTGAACATGCAGGCGAGACCGCGGTTCTCCTCGCCGATCAGATAGCCGACCGCGCCGGCCTCCTCGCCGTCGACGCTGCCGTCGCCGTAGATCATCGTGCAGGTGGGCGAGCCGTGGATGCCGAGCTTGTGCTCGACCGAATGGCAGAAGGCGTCGTTGCGGCGCCCGAGCGAGCCGTCGGCGTTGACCAGGAACTTCGGCACCAGGAACAGCGAGATGCCCTTCACGCCGGCCGGTGCGTCGGGCAGGCGCGCCAGCACCAGATGGACGATGTTGTCGGTGAAGTCGTGCTCGCCATAGGTGATGTAGATCTTCTGGCCGAAGATCCGGTAGCTGCCGTCATCGGCCCGTTCGGCCTTGGTCTTCAGCGCCGAGAGATCCGATCCAGCCTGGGGCTCGGTCAGGTTCATCGTGCCCATCCAGGCGCCGGTGACCAGCTTTTCCAGATAGGTCGCCTTCAACTCGTCCGAGCCGTGGGCCTCCAGCGCCTCGACCGCCCCGACGGTCAGCGTGGGTCCAATGGCAAAGCCCATCGAGGCGGAGTTCCACATCTCGAAGACGGCGGCCGACAGCGAGGTCGGCAGGCCCTGGCCGCCATATTCCTCCGGCCCGGTCAGAGCGTTCCAGCCGCCGGCCGACCAGTTCTCGTAGAGCGCCTTCCAGCCGGTCGGCGTCGTCACCACGCCGTCCTTCACCGATGTCCCCTCGCGGTCACCGACATCCGCCAGCGGCGCGATCTCCTCGCCGGCGAAGCGGCCGGCCTCTTCCAGCACCGCGTCGAGCAGGTCGGGGGTCAGTTCGCCCAGGAGGCCCTGTTCCATCGCCGCTTCCAGTCCCGCGACCTTTTTCAGCGCGAAGGCGATGTCATCGACCGGTGCCTTGTACATGGTAGATCTCCTCATGCTCGAACCGAGCGGATTGCGACGGAGGCAGGGCTCACGACGCAATTACCTTTTACGTAATCGTCAATCAACAGGAGCGGAACCGAAAGCCGCCCGAACCATTCTACTGGCATCACTCGAAGGGAGATTTGCATGCGGTTCGTGCGGTATGGTGACCGGGGCTCTGAACGGCCCGGTCTGCTCGACAACGACGACCGTATCCGCGACCTCTCCGAGCATCTCTCCTCCCAGACCAGCGAGTCTCTCGATCCCGACCGCCTCGCCGCGGCCGGTCGGCTCGATCCCGCGTCGCTCCCACTGGTGGCCGAAGGCGTGCGGCTGTGCAAGCCCGTGCGGCGCATCGGCAAGATCATCGGCGTCGGCCCGAACTATCACGACGCGGCCGCCCAGGCCGGCTTCAAGGTCAATCCCGAACCGACGCTGTTCCTGAAGGCGGCGACGGCGGCCTGCGGGCCGAACGACCGGATCGAACTGCCGAAGCTGGCGAGCCGCGTCGACTGGGGCGTCGAGCTGGCCGTGGTGATCGGTCGCACGGCCAAATATGTCAGCGTCGAGGAGGCCATGCGGCATGTCGCCGGCTTCACCCTCGCCAACGACGTCACCGAGCGCAGCTTCCAGCTGCAGCGCGGCGGCCAGTGGTCGAAGGGCAAGAGCCACGACACCTTCGCGCCGCTCGGGCCTTGGCTGGTGACCCCGGATGCGATCGGCGACCATGACGCGATCGATCTCTGGCTCGACGTCAACGGCGAACGCCAGCAGAGCGCCAGCACCGCCGGCATGATCTTCAAGGTGCCGTATCTGATCTCCTACATCTCCCGCTTCATGCGGCTGGAGCCGGGCGACGTCATCCTGACGGGCACGCCGGGCGGCGTCGGCCTGTCCTACGACCCGCCGCGCTTCCTGAAGGCCGGCGACCGCGTCACCGTCGGCGGCACCGGCCTCGGCAGCCAGTCCTCGCTCTGCGTGGCGGTCTGACGCGTAAGCCAATGCCATCACGACCAGGGCCGGCCCAGCGGGTCGTCGCGCGTTGCGCGCAGCGCGCCGGCCAGGACCGCCGATAGCCCCCTCTCCCGCCACCCTGACGGGTCGTCCAGCCCCATCCGTTCCAGCGCCGCCTCCTCCCGCGGATCGGGCGTCATGCGCCAGCCGGCGAACGCCAGGCGCACCAGGGCGAGGCGATCGGACTTGGCCGCCTTCAGCAGCTTCAGTGCCGGCACCAGCCGCCGCTCTTCGGCGGTCAGCGCGGTGCCGAACGGATAGGCCGGCAGCCTGTCGGCATAGGGCCGCAGGGCCTCCACCACAGCCGCACGCCTGTTGCGCCGTGGCGGCGCGAAGCCGGCCTCCAGCTTCGTCGCGGCGATCGCCGCCTTGGCCAGCCCGGCCTGGAACCGCCCGTCGGCCAGCCCGATCATCGCCGCCACGGTGTCGCGGTCGGTGCGGCCGCGCAGGTCGGCGACGCCATATTCGGTGACGACGATGTCCTTCAGATGCCGGGGGATGGTGGTGTGGCCATAGGCCCAGAGGATGTTCGATTGCCCGTTCGCGCCGCGGGTGGACGGCAGGCCGATGACCGAGCGGGCATCGGGCAGCTCAAAGGCCTGGGCGACGAAATTGTACTGGCCGCCGACGCCGGAGACGACCCGGCCGTCGTCGATCTGGTCGGAGCAGATGTCGCCCAGCGGCGTCGCCAGCATCGCGGCGTTGAAGAAGCGCGCGTTGCGGCGATCGGCGGCGTGGGTTGCGCGGTCTTCGGCCGGCACTGCGTTGACGAAGGAGATCTCGCGCATCGACAGGAGCGCCCGGCGCTCCGGGGCCATCTCCCGCAGCCGGGCGTAGAAACTCTGCGGGCCGACGAAGAAGCCGCCATGCAGGACCTTGCCGTCGCTGGCCGGGCGCCGGAGGATGCCGGCCTCGAACAGTTCCAGCAGCCCGTCGACGAACATCTCCGACAGGCCGTAAAGCCCTTCGCGGAACGGCTCGGTCTGGGGCTCGAGGCTCTCCGGCCAGTTGCCGAGGGCCGCCAGCATGGCCCGGAACGTCGCCGGATCGCGATGGCGCAGGATGAGCGCATGGGTGAGCGCGTCGCCGATCCCGCCAATGCCGATCTGGATGGTGCCGCCATCCTTCACCAGCGCCGCGCTGTAGAGGCCGATGGCGTATTCGACCGGGCCGATCGGCTGCTTGGGCACGGAGAACAGGCGCGCCGCTTCGACGTCCTCGCCCTCCAGCAGACAGTCGAAGCGCTCGGTCGGCAGGGCCGCCGGACCGCCCATGAAGGGCAGGTTCGCATTGGCCTCGCCAATGAGAAGGATCGGCTGGCCCCGCTCGCGCGCGGCGTCGAGCGCCGGCAGGAGATCGAGCGTCATGTCGGTGTTGGAGGACAGCGACCATTGGCTGCGGTCGGCCGACGGCGCGACCATCTGGCCGATGACATTGACGCCGCTGGCCAGGATGTAACCGGCGGCATGGGTGTAGTTCGCCGTGACGTAGTTCTCCTGGGCGTGGCGATTGCCCAGAAGCGCGCCGGCCTGGAGGAAGAACTCGACCACCCGGACATTCGGCGGCAGCGCATCGTTCCGGCGGTCCGCGACATAGTCGAGGCGGGTCACGCCGTCGTAGAGGCGCTTCGCCAGCGGCCCGGCAAAGCGGCCTTCCAGCCCCTCGCCGCCCGAGGGCGGGTCGAGGGACAGGGCCGTCTGGATGGTCAGGTCGACCTGCGGGTCGCGCAGCGCCCGGCGGTAGAGCGCATTGGCGACATGGTTCGCCTTGCCGAGGCCGAGCGGCAGCGCCAGGACGATCGTCTTGCCGACCGCCGCGATCACCGCGTCGGCCAGCGCATCGGCCTCGGTGAAGCGTTGCGTCATCAGCTCTTCAGGCGCTGCCAGCCCTCGTCCGGCGCAAAGCGCGGCCCATGCTTGTCGGCCAGTTCGTTCATCCGGGCGACGATCTCGTCGACGCCGCGCTGCTTCGCGTAATGGATCGGGCCGCCGCGGAACGGCGCAAAACCGGTGCCGAAAATCATCGCGCCGTCGGCGACGTCCTCGCTCTCCACCACGCCCTCGCGCAGGCACGCCACGACCGCATTCAGCATCGGCAGGATCAGCCGGTCGAGCATGTCCGGATCGTCCTTCGAGCCGTCCGGCAGCGCGTCGAGGCGCTGCTTCTGCGGCTTGCCGTCCTCGTCATAGGCATAGAGCCCCGCGCCGGTCTTGCGGCCGAGCTTGCCCTCGTCGACCATGGTCTGCAGCCAGCCGGGCGAATCCGGAAACGCCGTGTCGAGGCGTTCGCGCAGGGAGGCGGAGACGTCGAGGGCGATGTCGAGCCCGACCTGGTCGGTCAGCTCGACCGGGCCCATGGGCATGCCGAATCGTTCGGCGCAGGCGTCGATGCGCTCCTTCGGAATGCCCTCGTCGACCATGATCAGCGCCTCGGCCATGTACGGCGTCAGCGAGCGGTTGACGAGGAAGCCCGGCGCCGAGGTGACCGGGGCCGGCAGGCGCGACAGCTCCACCGCGAAGGCGGTCGCCCGGCGCGCCGTCTCGGAGCTGATCGCATCGTGGCTGACGATCTCGATCAGCTGCATGCGCGACACCGGGTTGAAGAAATGCAGTCCGACGAGGCGCGACGGATCGGCGAGACCGGCGGCGAGGTCGGCCAGTGGCAGCGCCGAGGTGTTGGTCGCCAGCAGCGCCCCCTCCTTCAGCTGCGGCTCGATCTCCGCATAGATGTTGCGCTTCAGCTCGATCTTCTCGGGCGCCGCCTCGATGACGATGTCGGCGCGGCCGATGCCGTAGCCCATCGGGTCCGGCACCAGCCTGTCCAGCGCGTCGCGCACCTTCAGCGGGTCCTTCAGGGTCGCCTTCAGCATCTCCTGGGCCGCCCTGATCGCCTTGCCGATCGGCGCCGTGGCGATGTCGCCCAGCGTCACGGAAAAGCCCTCGCGCGCCGCCCAGGCGGCAATGTCGCCGCCCATGGCGCCGGCGCCCACCACATGGACGTGCCGGATCCCGGATGTCCCCTCCTTCAGGCCGCGCATGGTCTCGCGCAGGAAGAACACCCGCACGAGGTTCTGGGCCGTGTCGGTCTCGATCAGCTCGGCAAAGCTGTCGATCTCGCCCTCCTGCATGGCCTTGGCGTCGCCGCCATGGGCCTCCCACAAATCGATCAGCCGGTAGGGCGCCGGATAGTGCTCCTGCGGCGCCTTGGCGGCGGCGCTCTTGCGCATCTGCTTGGCGGCCAGCGAGCGCGCCGGCTTCACCGAGAAGGCGTGTCCCTTCAGGCTGCGGCTCGCGGTCGGCAGGTCGTTGTAGAGCGCGGCCTGCACGGCCGAGGCGACGTGGCGCTCCTCGACCACGGCATCGACGAGGCCGATCGACTTCGCCTTCTTCGCCGGCATCGACTTGCCGGTCAGCATCATGGTCATCGCCTCGACCGGATCGGCGATGGCGGTCGAGCGGTAGGTTCCGCCAAGCCCCGGATGCAGGCCGAGCATGACTTCGGGAAAGCCGAGGCTGGCGTCGGCGACGGCGATGCGCCGGTCGCAGGCCAGCGCCAGTTCGAGCCCCGCACCGAGGCAGTGGCCGTGGATGACTGCGATGGTCTTGGCCTTCACCTTCGACAGCCGGTCGAGGACGAGATGGGCTTCCTTGAGCATGCCGCGGATCTCGCCGGTCGAGGCGCCGGCGAATTGCTGGATGTCGGCGCCGGCGGCAAAGCCCGACGGCTTGGCCGAGCGGATGACGACGGCCGAGGGGCGCTGGTCGATGATCTGGTCGACGTGGTGCGACAACTCCTCGATCACGCTGCGGTCGATGGTGTTGACCGTCTTGCCCGGGCGGTCGAGCACCAGCCAGTAGACGTAGTCGTCGTCCGTGGCGGCGCGCCAGTTGCCGGTCTGCTCCGCGTCACGCACCGGCCCGAGTTCGAGGGCGCGTTCGGATAGTGCCTTCAGCATTCTGCCCATGGATGTGCTCTCGTCTTTCGTCGAAGGTCAGGCGCCCGGACCGGTTCGCGGTCCGGCGGCGGGGCGGGTCAGGCCGCTTCCAGAAGCATGGCGCCGCCGAGGCCACCGCCGATGCACTCGGTGGCGATGCCGCGTCGGCGGCCGAGCCGGCGCATGGCATTGGCCAGATGCAGGGTGATGCGGTTGCCGCTGGTGCCCACCGGGTGGCCGAGCGAGATGGCGCCGCCATCGACATTGATGTTGGCGTGGTCGATGCGGCCGCCGCGCCCGTCGAGGCCGAGAACGCCGTCGGCGACCTTCGGGTCGTCGAAGGCGGCGATGCAGGCCAGCACCTGCGCCGCGAAGGCCTCGTTCAGCTCCCACAGATCGACGTCGGCCACGCCCATACCCTGCCGCTTGAGGATCGGCGCGGTCGAGACCACCGGGCCGAGCCCCATGATCGACGGATCGAGCGCGCCCCATTCGGAATCGACGATCCGCGCCAGCGGCGTCAGGCCATGGCGTTCGACGGCTTCTTCCGAGGCGAGGATCGTCCAGGACGCGCCATCGGTGATCTGCGAGGCGTTGCCCGCCGTCACCTTGCCATAGGGGCGCTCGAAGACCGGCTTCAGCTTCGCAAGGCTCTTGGCGGTGGAGCCCGGCCGCACGCCGTCGTCATGGTCGAAGACCTCGCCGTCGCGCGAGAAGGCGGGCAGCATCTCGTCCTTCAGCCAGCCTTCCCTGGTGGCGTGGGCCAGCCGGTTGTGGCTCTCGGCGGCGTAGCTGTCGGCGTCGCGCCGCGAGATGTCGAAGAGATGCGCCAGGATCTCGGCGGTCTGGCCCATGTTGAGATCGGAGATCGGGTCGGTCAGGCCGCGCTCCAGCCCGATCACCGGCTTCAGGAATTCGGGCTTCAGGCCGGTGAAGGCCTTCAGCCGATCGGTGGTCGAGCGGGCGCCGTTCAGCCTGGCGAACCAGTCCACCGCGCCGCGGCGCAGCACCAGCGGCGAATGGCTCAGCGCCTCGGCGCCGCCGGCCAGCACCATGTCGGCCTTGCCGAGCTCGATGGTCCGGAACGCCGTGTCGATCGACTGCATGCCCGAGCCGCAATTGATCTGCACGGTGAAAGCCGGGATCTCTTCCGACAGGCCGAGCCGCAGGGCAGCCACGCGCGCCGGGTTCATCTCGTCGGCCACGACATTGACGCAGCCGAGGATGACGAGGTCGATGGCATCCGGGCCGAAGGGCTGGCGCAGCATCAGGGGCCGCCCGCACTGGACCGCGAGATCAACGGGAGAGAACGGTCCCGGCTTGCCCCGCGCCTTGATGAAGGGCGTGCGCGCGCCGTCGACGAGATAGACGGGTCTGGTCATTATTCGGCTGCCTCGCGATGGGTTTCGTCGCCTCCGGTGCGGTTGCGGTCGTGCTGGGAGGCGATCGGGGACACGTCGGCCATCGGGAAGGCATCGACGGCCACGACCTTGTCGACCGCCGCCTTGGCCTCGGCCAGACGGTCGAACTCGGCATCGGTGATGATGCCGGCGTCCCGCGCCTCGGCCGGATCGCGCATCTTCGCCTCGCGCATCTTCTTCTCGATGGGCGCCGCCTCGGTGACGAGCTCGAAGGCGAGTTCCAGGTCCTTGACCGGATGCTCGGCATGGCCCTCGCCGAGATAGATGTCCGGCGTCAGGCGATCGCGCTGCGAGGACGGCCGCATCAGGATCGCGGCGACCTCGCCGGTCAGCTCGTCCGATGGCTCCTGGAAGGGCACGCCCAGCGGGAAGGCCAGAACGCGGGTCACCGCCGCGGCCCAGCGGGCCGGCAGATTGTCGAGCACGCCCTCGAAGGCGAGCGACATGCGGTTGTAGCCCTTCTGCATGATGAACTCGACAATCGGACGGTCCACCTCCGGGCGGCCCTCCACCTCGAAGCGCTTCAGGACGGCGCCGAGCAGATACAGCTCGGACAGGATGTCGCCGAGCCGGGCCGACAGCATCTCCTTGCGCTTCAGGGCTCCGCCCAGCGTCAGCAGCGACAGGTCGGCGACCAGCGCGAAGGCCGAGGCGAAGCGCGAGAGCTGGCGCCAATGGCCGATGAAGGCGGCGTTCTTCGGCGCCGGCGCGGCCATGCCGCCCGTCCAGCCGCGCACGAAGCAGCGGAACGCATTGGTCAGCGAATGGCCGACATGCTTCCAGAAATGCGTGTCGAACTCCTTCAGCCCGCGATCCTCGTCCTCGTCGGACAGGGCCAGCAATTCCTTCAGCATGTAGGGATGGGCACGGATGGCGCCCTGCCCGAAGATCATCAGGTTGCGGGTCAGGATGTTGGCGCCCTCGACGGTGATGCCGATGGGCACCGACTTGTACTGGGCGCCGAGATAGTTCTTCGGCCCGTCGATGATGCCCTTGCCGCCATGGATGTCCATGGCCCGCTCGACGGATTCGCGCATGCGGTAGGTGGCGTGGGCCTTCATGATCGCCGACACGACCGAGGGCTTGTGACCCTCGTCGAGCGCCGCCACGGTCAGCCGGCGCGCGGCGTCGATGAGATAGGCGTTGGCGGCGATCTCGGCGAGCGGCTGCTGGATGCCCTCGAACATGCCGATCGGCACGTTGAACTGGGTGCGCACGCGGGCATAGGCGCCGGTGGTGCGGGCACAGAAGGCAGCTGCCGCGGCCGATTGCGACGGCAGCGAAATGCCGCGCCCGGCGGCCAGCGCCGTCATCAGCATGGTCCAGCCCTGGCCGATCTGCTCGGCGCCGCCGAGGATCCAGTCGAGCGGGATGAACACGTCCTCGCCGTAGAGCGGGCCGTTCTGGAAATAGGTGAAGGCGGGGATGTGGCGGTCGCCGGTGCGCACCCCGGGCGTGTCGGTCGGGATCAGCGCCACCGTGATGCCGAGCTCCTCGCCGCGTCCCAGATGGTTCTCGGGATCGAACATCTTGAAGGCGAGGCCCATCACCGTCGCGACCGGGCCGAGGGTGATGTAGCGCTTGTGGAAGTTCAGCCGGATGCCGAGTTTGCGCTCGCCCTCGTGCTCGCCATATTCGACGACGCCGCTGTCGGTCATCGCCGCCGCGTCGGAGCCGGCTTCCGGCGAGGTCAGGCCGAAGCAGGGGATCTCGCGGCCGTCGGCCAGCCGCGGCAGCCAGTGATCGCGCTGCTCCTGCGTGCCGAAATGCAGCATCAGCTCGCCGGGTCCGAGCGAGTTGGGCACCATCACCGTGACGCCGGCGACGACGCTGGCCGAGGAAACCTTGCGCACGACTTCCGAATGGGCGGTGTTGGAAAAGCCGAGGCCGCCATATTCCTTCGGGATGATCATGCCGAAGAACTTCATGCGGCGCATGAAGTCCCAGACTTCCGGCGGCAGGTCGCGGTCCTCCCAGACCAGCTTCCATTCGTCGATCATGGCGCAGAGTTCGTTGACCGGGCCATCGAGGAAGGCTTGCTCATCGGGCGACAGCCGCGCCGGCGGCATGGCGACCAGCTTGTCCCAGTCGGGATTGCCGGTGAAGAGCTCCCCGTCCCACCAGACGGTGCCGGCGTCGATGGCCTCGCGTTCCGTGGCCGAAATCGGCGGCATCACCGTCTTCGCCCATTTGAAGATCGGCCGCGTCAGCTTTTCCTGACGAAAGGACATGGGGTGCGCTCCCGGTTCGAAACTCCTGTGCGCCTAATGTATGGTCGCGCCGATGGTTTCCCAGCCATGGATGTCCATTGACGCATGCGCGGACGCACGGCGACGCGTCATCGCGCCCTTCGACAGGCGCGGCGACGGGGATGCACGGGATGTGCGGGAGAATTCAGCGGCGACCGCGGCCTCGCCTCAGGCCTCGGTCATGATGGCGCGGTGGCCGATGTCGGAGCGCCAGAAGCCCTCGGTCCAGTCCACCGCCTCGACCGCCTCATAGGCGCGGCGGGCCGCTTCCTTCACCGTGTCGCCGGTGGCGGTGACGTTGAGGACGCGCCCGCCCGTGGCGACCAATCCGCCGTCGGTCAGGGACGTGCCGGCCTGGAAGACCCGCATTGAGGCGTCCGGCGCCGGCAGGCTGCGGATCGCCGTGCCCTTGGCATAGGTGCCGGGATAGCCGTCGGCGGCCATGACCACCGTCAGCGCCCGCGCATCGGACCATTCGGGGCGCACACCGGAGACGTCGCCCTCGGCGGCGGCCAGCAGGATCGGCAGGACGTCGCTTTCCAGACGCATCATCAGCACCTGGCACTCCGGATCGCCGAAGCGGACATTGTATTCGATCAGCTTCGGGCCGGTCTCGGTCAGCATCAGGCCGACATAGAGGACGCCCCGGAACGGCGTTCCGGCGGCCGTCATGCCGGCCAGTGTCGGCTCGACGATCTCGCGCATGACGCGCTTGGTCACCGCGTCGGTCATCGGCAGGGCCGGCGAATAGGCGCCCATGCCGCCGGTGTTCGGGCCGCGGTCGCGGTCGAAGGCGCGCTTGTGGTCCTGGGCCGTGCCGAAGAACAGCGCCTGCTCGCCGTCGCAGATGCAGAAGAGGCTCGCCTCCTCGCCCTCGAGGAATTCCTCGACCACCACTTCGGCGCCCGGCCCGCCGAAATCGCCCTCGAAGCAGGCGTCGACGGCGGCGATCGCCTCTTCCTTGGTTTCTGCGACGGTCACGCCCTTGCCGGCCGCCAGGCCATCGGCCTTCACGACGATCGGCACGCCGCCGGCATTGATGTAGTCGCGGGCCGCGGCGGCATCGGAAAAGCGCCGGTAGCGGGCGGTCGGGATGTCGTGCAGCGTGCAGAGATCCTTGGTGAAGCCCTTCGAGCCCTCGAGCCGCGCGGCGGCCTTGGAGGGGCCGAACACTTTGATGCCGGCCTCGTTCAGCGCATCGGCCAGACCGTCGACCAGCGGCTGCTCGGGACCGACCACGACGAGGCCGATCTCATGCTTGCGGCAAAAGCCGGTGACGGCGGCCGCATCGGCGACGTCCAGGGCGACGATCTCGGCATGTTCGGCAACGCCGGGATTGCCCGGCGCGGCGAACAGTTTTCCCAGCTCCGGCGACTGGGCGATCTTCCAGGCGAGCGCATGCTCGCGGCCACCCGATCCGATGAGAAGAACATTGATCGTCATGCAATCCTGCCAGCGTCTTTGTCGCGCGGGCGGAGATCGGCAAGTCCCCGCACCGGACGCGATGAATTTCCACGAGATTTCACGGCGGACGGACGGTCTTTGATCTTGGCAGACCTGTCCGTTCCGGCCGCGCCCGACAGCCGACGCTGCCGATTACGTTTCAGTCCGCCCTGCGGTCAAGTTCCCGACGCGAGAAAGTCGCACGGTTCTTCGTCGAAAAAACTTGACTGCGGCATTTTTGCGGACATGGTCGGAAGCATGTCGAATCTCAAAGGCACCCTCGTCGACAAGGCTGATCGCGTTGCCGACGCGCCGTCGAACAACTGGGTCTATCGCACGCTGCCGCGCGGCGCCTGGCCCTACGCGCAGCTCGCTCGCTGGGACCGTCCCATCGGCTGGCAGCTTCTCCTGTGGCCGTGCTGGTGGTCGGCCGCGCTGGCACCGCAGGCGGTGGCCGCCGGCGCGGTGCATACGGGTCTGCCGAGCCTGTGGCATCTGGCGCTGTTCCTGATCGGCGCCATCGCCATGCGCGGCGCCGGCTGCACCTATAACGACCTCGTCGACCAGAAAATCGACGACATGGTCGCGCGCACCCGCTCGCGCCCCCTGCCCTCCGGCCGGGTCTCGCGGCGCCAGGCGAAGATCTTCCTCGCCCTGCAGGCCGCCGTCGGCTTCCTGGTGCTGATTCAGTTCAACAATTTCGCCATCCTGCTCGGCATCGCGTCGCTGGGCACGGTCGCCATCTACCCGTTCCTGAAGCGGTTCACCGACTGGCCGCAGCTCGGCCTCGGCCTCGCCTTTTCCTGGGGCGCACTCATGGGCTGGGCCGGCTATTGGGGCACGCTGTCGCTGGCGCCGGTGCTGCTCTATGCCGGCAGCATCCTGTGGGTGATCGGCTACGACACGATCTATGCCCATCAGGACAAGGAGGACGACGCGCTGGTCGGCGTGCGCTCCACCGCAAGGCTGTTCGGCGAGCGCACCAAGGGCGCGCTGACGATCCTCTACCTGGGCACGCTGGCGCTGTTCCTCGCCGCCTTCGTCTCCACCGGGCAGGCCAGCGGCGGCGGCGTCACGTGGCCGGCCTATGCGGGCTTGGCGATCGGCGCCTTCCAGATGATCTGGCAGATCCGCACCCTCGACATCGACGATCCGGACCAGTGCCTCGGCCTGTTCAAGTCGAACACGATCTTCGGCTGGATCGTCTTCTTCAGCCTGATCGTCTCGGCGCTCTGGTCGCTGTCCTTCCCGATCCCGGCAAGCTGAAACGCCGCGCATCCCTCACAGGATGCGCGGCGCTCGATCTCATGCCGTCGTCCGCCAACGATCAGTGGCGGGCGATGATCTCCTCGCCGCTGACGATCATGCGGATGCCGAGACCCGGCTTGCGGCGGGCAAGGAAGCGCGGCCGGCGCTGGCGGTTCGGCGAGCGCCGACGCGGCGCCGGAGCAGCCGCCTTGATCTTCCCCAGCGTCTCTTCGAGACTCTGGATGGTGCCGTCGGCCTCGACCATCAGCATCGGCAGGCCGAACAGATCAGCCCAGCCGCGCCAGTCGGCGGCCACGTCGTAAAGGTCGCTGGCCACCAGAAGCGGCACGGTGCATTTGGGGTCGTGGTGATGCAGCTCGAGGGTGACGGTCACCTCGCCGTCGCCATTCTCCATGGCGCGGGCCGCGACGCCCTTGAAGGCGCGGGCCGGCAGCGCGATGGACACCGGAATGCCGGACTGATCGAGCTTGCGATGGACGACAGCGCCCCGGCGATCGACCTTGTAGGTGACCATTTCCCCGTCCTCGACCATCTCGATCGTCTGGCGACGGTCTGAGGCAGCGGGATCGAGGCGGACCGGAACGGTGGCCCAATTGGGCCGGGCTGCTGTGTTCGGAGCGATGCTCATGGATTGACGCCTTCTGCCTCTGTCGAGAGCCGATGTTTCGGTCTCTCCCTGTCAGCCGATGTCTCCCGGCTTTGATATGACGACAGTAGGATGCGCATCTTGAAGTCGCGCTAAGAAAGGCGGTTAAGTGTTCCTCACTCCGACGAGGGTTACCAAGACGAAAACTTGAATCAAACCTGAACGAGCTTGCCGGGGTTCAAGATGTTGTTAGGATCGAAGACGGTCTTGAGCCGCCGCATCAGCTCGATCTCGGCGCCCGCCTTGGTGCGGGCCAGCTCGTCGCGCTTCAGCTGGCCGATCCCGTGCTCGGCCGAAAACGTGCCGTCCATCTCGGCGACGATGCCATGGACGAGGTCGTTCATCTCGTGCCAGCGGGCGAGGAAGGCATCGGCGTCGGCGCCGACCGGCTGCGAGATGTTGTAGTGGATGTTGCCGTCGCCGAGATGGCCGAAGGCAACGATCCGCGCGCCGGGAATGGCGTCCAGGACGGCTGCGTCGGCGGCGGCGATGAAGTCCGGCACCTTCGCCACCGGCACGGCCACGTCGTGCTTGATCGAGCCGCCTTCCGGCTTCTGCGCCCAGCTCATCTCCTCGCGCATCATCCAGAAATTCTCGGCCTGGGCCAGCGACTGGGCGATGGCGGCATCGGCGATGATCTCCGCCTCGAAGGCCGCGGTCAGGACGCCCTCCAGCGTCGCGGCCGCCTCCTCCTGCGACCGGCCCGAGGAGACCTCCATCAGCACGTACCAGGGATGCTGCGATTCCAGCGGATCGCGGGCGCCCTGCGTGTGGCGCAGCGTGAAGTCGAGGCCGATCCGCGGAATCAGCTCGAAGGCGGTGAGCTGCTGGCCGGCCTGCCGCTCGGCGAGCTTCAGAAGGTCCAGCGCCGCCGCCGGCGAGGCGAGGCCGACATAGGCCACTTCGCGTCCGGCGGGCTTGGGAAACAGCTTCAGCACCGCCGCGGTGATGATGCCGAGCGTGCCCTCGCCGCCAATGAACAGATGGCGCAGATCGTAGCCGCGATTGTCCTTCTTCAGGCGCCGCAGGCCGTGGATAACCTCGCCGGACGCCAGCACCGCCTCGACGCCGAGGCAGAGTTCGCGGGCATTGCCATAGGCGAGCACCCCTGTGCCGCCGGCATTGGACGACAGATTGCCGCCGATCTGGCAGGAGCCTTCCGAGCCGAGCGACAGCGGGAACAGCAGCCCGGCATCGTCGGCCGCCTCCTGGGCGCGCTTCAGGACGACGCCCGCCTCCACCGTCAGGGTCCGCCCGACCGGGTCGACGTCGCGGATCCGGTCGAGCCGGGAGAGATTGACCACCACCTCGCGCTTCGAGCGCGGCGACTGGGCGCCGACGAGGCCGGTATTGCCACCCTGGGGCACGATGGCCGTGCCGGTCTCGTTGGCCAGGCGCAGGATGGCCGACACCTCCTCGACGCTACCGGGGCGCAGGACGAGAGCCGTCTGGCCGGCATACAGGTCGCGGGGTTCTTGCAGATAGGGCGCCACCATGTCCGGCGCGCGCAGCGCGTTGGCGTCGCCGACAATGGCGGCGAACCGGGCAAGAAGGGCTTCGGGAAGGGCGGTATCGATCTCGGTCATGCCCATGTGAATAGCCCGCACGGCGTGATCCGTCGAGACGGGGTCGCCGTGGCGCCAGGGGAGACAGGGATCGCAGTGTCCCGCCGTCAGCCGCGCGGCGCGGCGGCCCTACGCAGGCGGTCGTTGATCGCCTCGCCGAGACCCGATTGCGGGATCGGCGCCACGGCGATGGCGGTGATCTCCGGCGCGTCGAAACCCGCCAGCGCCGCGAAAAGCCCGGCTGCCGCCTCGCGCAGATCGCCGGAGGGGCTGAGATTGACGATCGCCGCCGCCTGGTCCTGGCCGGCGACCGGCGCCGGCCCGAAGGCGATCAGATATTCGCCCGGCACCACCTCGGTCGCGTCGAGCCGGACCCGGCCGGCGGGCGCGTAATGCGAGGTGAGCTGGCCCGGCGCGTTGATCGCCGCATTGCCGGCCGGATCGACGACCGGCAGGCCCGTCGCCCGCGCCAGTTCCGCCCGGCCGACGCCGCCGGCCCGCAGCAGGACCAGCCGATCGGCCTCGGGCATGACGATGGTCGATTCGACCCCGACCTCGCAGGGGCCGCCGTCGAGGATCAACGGCAGGCGTCCGCCGAGGCCGCGCAGCACCTGGCCCGCATTGGTCGGACTGACCCGGCCGGACGGATTGGCGCTGGGCGCGGCGAGCGGCCGTCCGAGCGCGGCGGCCAGCCGGCCGGCAATGCCCTGCGGCGCCCGGATGGCGACCGTGGCAAGGCCCGCCGTTGCCAGCGGATGCACGGGCGAACCCTCTTTCAGGGCCAAGACCATGGTCAGCGGCCCCGGCCAGAAGGCCTCGGCAAGGGCCTCGACGACCGGGTCGATCTCGGCCAGCGTCGCAGCCATGGCGAGGTCCGGCACGTGGCAGATCAACGGGTTGAAGCGCGGCCGCCCCTTGGCCTCGAAGATCCGCGCGACGGCGGCCCCGTCGGTCGCGTCGGCGGCAAGGCCATAGACGGTCTCGGTCGGAATGCCCACGAGTTCGCCCGCCGCCAGCAGCGCGACGGCACGGCGCGCCGCATCGGGCGCATCGGCGGAGAGGAGTTCGGTCTTCACGGTCAGGACCGATTGCAGAAGCGGAGCGGAAAGGAAAGAGGCGCGGGCCCGATCAGGCGGCGCCGATACTGCGCGGACAGCTCGGTGTCGTGCGGCGCGCTGCTGTAAAGTTCAGGCTGGCAGGGCTGGGCGTCGAGCAGCAATTCCGGCACCGGTCCGGCCGCCCCTCGTCGGTGCTGGCGGCCCGAAGCCGGTCTCAGCGGGTGGCGGCGAAGGCGCTCAGGATGCGGCGCTCGGGGCGCTCCAGGCCGGCATGGCGCTGGGCCTGCGGCACGACGCGGCTGCCGCGCTCGGAGGTGTCGGGGCCGAGCTGCGAGAGAACCCGCGCCGGCATCGGCAGGGCGTTGGCCCGCTGGGCGGCAGCGGCCGATTCGACGATGGCGAGGAAGCGCGAGCGCTGCCTGACATCGAGCCCGGCGCGGCGATCGGCGTTCGGCATCTCGTCGAGCTGCGGCGCGGACGCCCCTTCCGGGCGCGTCGCCGCTTCGGCACGGCCGATGAACAGGCGGTCGATCTCGTTCGCCGCATAGGCGATCGCGCCCTTCAGCGTCTCGACATGGTCGCCCAGCTGCTCCACGGCAGCCGTATCGAGAACGGCACCGGCCAGCGCAGCGCCCGGCTCGGCGACGACGCGCTTGGGACCGGCATGCTCTTTGCGAGCGACCTCAGTCAGGATCTTCAGCGGATCGAGCGTGGCATGAACCTCGCTCGGGCCGTAGGCCGCCGCCACGGTCCCGACGACCGGCGCGGACGGGGTGCCCTTGGCCTTCGCAGCCTCGCTGCGCGGCTTGGCCGCCTTGGCGATCTCGGCCTTGGTGCCTTCGTCGAGCGAGGCCACCAGCATGGCGGGATCGGTCTCCTGCTTCGGCTCGTCGATCAGTTCGGCGAAGGGCCAGGCGGCCTTCAGGCCGGCGACGTCGAGCGACGAGACATTGACGTCGATGTCGGTCTTGGCGCCCTTCACCCGGTAGGGGCAGCTGCGGCTGTTGCAATTGTGCATGGAGGAGAACTGCCACAGCGCGTAGCTCGGCCAGGTCTCTTCCGGGAACTTGCCGGTGATGTCCTCGCGGTAGCGGGCGTACCAGAGCGGCAGGCGCGACAGCAGCGGATATTCTGCCTTGTTCTGGGAGATGTAACGCGCCGTCGAACCGTTGGTGTAGAGGACGGGATAGCGGCCGGTGCGGATCTTGATCTGGTCGGCGAAGATCTCGGCGTCCGACAGGCTCATCCACTCGTCGCTGTTGTCCTCGATGTCGAGGGCGATCAGATCGTCCTCGGCCGGCTCGGCGAAATCGACGAAATGGTCCGCCTGCTCGCGCGGATTGCCCGGACGGCCGAGATGGTAGGCGCCCCACAGGAGCCCCTTCATCTTCGCCATCTCGCGACGGGTCATGTAGAGTTCCTTGGTGACGGAGTACTTCCACCACCGGTTCTTGCAGAGCTTGTAATCGTCACCGCTGGACTTGCCGCAGCTCCATTCGGGCGGCAGACCGTCCGAGGCCTTGTTGATGAAGCCGGCGATGCGCTTGTCGGAGGCGAGTTCCTGCCAGTTGATGGGATTGAACTCGTAGGCGTCGATGACGAGAGCGTTGTCCTCGGATTTCCAAGGCGCATTCCATTCTGCCTGTGCAGGCGTCGCGCTGACCAGCATGACGCCGGCAGCAAGAGTACAGGCGAATTTCAGGGCAGCCGCAAAGGCGGCGCTCGTCTTCGTCATTCGGTG
Source organism: Aurantimonas sp. DM33-3 (assembly GCF_014334315.1). Lineage (NCBI taxonomy): Bacteria > Pseudomonadati > Pseudomonadota > Alphaproteobacteria > Hyphomicrobiales > Aurantimonadaceae > Aurantimonas > Aurantimonas sp. DM33-3. The sequence continues at coordinate 78,075 of NZ_JACSGS010000008.1, forward strand.
GTTTCCCCTCGAAGTCTCTTGCAGTCGAATGGGCCGGGAGGCGATCCCCTGAGCATCCGCTCCAATCCGCCAATCGGCACTGTCAGACCCTTCTCATCGAATTCTGGCAGGTTCCGGGCATCCCGATCACGAAATGTTACAGCCTGCGGCGCGCTGTCCGAATTGCTGCGGGAATGCAAGCAATTTGACACAAGTCTTCATGTTATCGAAGCTTATGTTTACCCGAGGGTTAACGGCGCGGGCGCGCCCGGCCCGGCGGGCCTGAAACCCGCTGTTCGATCAGCCGATGACGCGCAGCGCGAGGCGCAACGCAAAACGGCGCCCGCATGGTGTTGCGGACGCCGTCTGCTGTCGTGTCAGGCCTTGAGAGACGCCTCAAGCGGCGAAGTGGGTCAGCCGGAGATGCGCGAAAAGTCGGCGACGCGACGTGTTGCCGCACGGATGCGGTGAAGCAGCGCCAGACGGTTGGCGCGCACCGCCTCGTCCTCGGCATTGACCAGCACCGTCTCAAAGAAGGCGTCGACCGGAATACGCAATTCGGCGAGCGCTGTCATGGCGTGGGCGTAGTTCTCGACCGCGAGCGCGGCGTCGAGTTCCATCTCGGCCCGGTCGATGGCGCCGGCCAGCACCTTTTCCTCGTGCTCGCTGAGGAGATCGAGCGACACGCCGTCGGCGACGCGGGTGCCCTTCTTCTCCTCGGCGGCGAGGATGTTGGCGGCGCGGCGGGTGCCGGCGAGAAGGTTCTGGCCGTCCTCTGTGTCGAGGAAGGCGCCAAGCGCGGTCACGCGGCGGGTGACGTCGAGAAGGTCGTCGCCGCGATCGCCGCCCGATCCGCCGGACAGCACCGCATCGACCAGATCGTGGCGGGCGCCGGATTCGCGCAGCTGCACCTTCAGCCGGTCATGGAAGAAGGCGAGAAGGTCGCTGGCCGGCATGAAGCCGCCGAGCGCCATGACCAGGTCGTTGTCCAGCACCAGCCGGATCACGCCCAGCGCCGCACGGCGCAGCGCGTAGGGGTCCTTGGAGCCCGTCGGCTTCTCGTCGATCGCCCAGAAGCCGACCAGCATGTCGAGCTTGTCGGCCAGCGCCACGCAGATCGCCACCGGATCGGTCGGCACCGAATCCGTCGGCCCGAGCGGCTTGTAATGCTCTTCCAGCGCCGCCTGCACCGACGGATGTTCGCCCTGCAGCGCGGCGTAATAGCGACCCATCAGCCCCTGCAGCTCGGGAAACTCGCCCACCGCCTCGGTGGTCAGATCCGCCTTGGCGAGCACGGCCGCGCGCTTCACCAGTGTCTTGAGTTCGTCCGCCGACACCTTCGCGCCGGCGAGCGTCGCGCCATCCGGATAGGCGGTGGCGGCGATCTCCTGCGCCAGCGCCGCAATGCGGCCGACGCGTTCGCCCTGGGTGCCGAGCCTGGCGTGGAAGGTCACGCCCAGCGCATCGAGCTTGGCCATGCGCTGGTCGAGCGGCTTCGCCAGATCGAGCCCGAACTTTTCGGCCGCGGGGGCCAGCGCGTCGCGGCCCGGCAGGTCGGCCTGGTCGGTCTGCCAGAAATACAGCGCGTCGGAGAGCCGTGCGCGGACGACCTTGCCGTTGCCGCGGGCAATCTCGGCACCGCCGTCGCTGGCAGCGATGTTGGAGACCAGCACGAACTGGTTCGACAGCGTGCCGTCGCCGCCCTGCCGGCGGGTCACGAAGCACTTCTGGTTGACCTTGATGGTCAGCTGGATGACCTCGGGCGGGATCTGCAGGAAGGTTTCCTCGAACTCGCCCATCAGTGTCACCGGCCATTCGACCAGGCCGGAGACCTCTTCCAGCAGCGCCTCGTCGGGCACCACTTCCAGCCCGCGGGCAAAGGCGAGGTTCTCCGCGTCGTGGCGGATCATGTCCTTGCGCCGCTCGGCGTCCAGGACCACGAAGGCCTTTTCCAGCCCGGCGACATAATCGTCGAAGCGGCGCACGCGGAACTCGTCGGCCGCATGGAAGCGGTGGCCGCGCGTGACATTGCCGGCCCGGATGCCGTCGACCTCGAAATCGACGACCACCGGCTCCTCGGTCTCGGGCCCGAAGGTACACAGGATCGACTGCAGCGGGCGCACCCAGCGCAGGCTGCCGGGCGCACGCGAGGCCGGGCCCCAGCGCATGGATTTCGGCCAGGGGAAGCCCCGGACGATGCCGGGCATGACCTCGGCGATGATCTCTTCCGCCGGCCGGCCGGGCTTGCGGATGGTGGCGACGTAGAAATCGCCCTTCTTGGGATCGGACTGGATCGTCGCCTCGTCGATCGAGGCGAGGCCGGCGCCGCGCAGGAAGCCCTGGATGGCCTTTTCCGGCGCGTCGGTGCGCGGGCCCTTGCGCTCGTCGACCACGTCCCTCGAGCGGGCATCGACGCCGCGCACGTCCAGTGTCAGCCGCCGCGGCGTCCAGTATTCGCGGGCGCCCTCATAGGTCAGCCCCGCCTCGACCAGCGCGTCTGTGACGAGTTTCCTGAGATCGCCCGCCGCCTTGCGCTGCATGCGCGCGGGGATTTCCTCGGAGCGAAGTTCGAGCAGAAGGTCGGGCATGGGCTCGGCTTATCCTCGCCCTCCCCTCGATGGGGAGGGTCGGCGCGTGTGCGCCGGGGTGGGGGTGGCAGGAACGACCGGTCCCCATCTGCCGCCTGCGCGGCCCCCGCAAGAGGAGGCTGGGGGCAAGATCATCGATCGTCCCACGTTCGGCGTCGCTCTTCGACCACGGCTCGGATCGTGTCAAGGATGGCAATGCGTGCGCGCGTCGCTGTCAGGAGCTGCCGGGCTTCGGCCGCGGACGCGGCTTGCCGACACGCGCCGGCTTGGGCGGTTCCTCGCCGTGGGGCAGCAGCATCCGCTCCGCAACGGTTGCGCGGATGCTGTCCAGCACCGCCGCGGCATCGGCCCGCACGGCGCTGTTGGCAAAGCGCAGCACGAGATAGCCACGGTCCGCCAGCCAGGCGTCCCGCACGGCGTCCTTCGCCGCCTGTTCGGGACACGCATGCTGGGCCCCGTCGACCTCGATGACCAGGCGCAGGCGATGGGAGACGAAGTCGGCGAGATACGGCCCGATCACCACCTGCCTTTGGAAGTGCCCGCCCTCGCCCGGAATCGCCCGGATACCGCGCCAGAGGCTCTCCTCCAGCGCGGTGGTCTGCGAAGCGATGGCGCGGCGCGCGCGATGCGCCTTCGCCTCAAGCCGCGTCATCGCCATGGCGGCGAGCCGTCAGTTGCGAACGCAGCCGTCCTCAGATCGCGCCGTCCAGCGTGTCGCAGGCGCCGAAATCGCCGGTCTCGAAGCCGCGGCGGAACCAGGTCTGGCGCTGCTCGGAGGTGCCGTGGGTGAAGCTGTCCGGCACCACCGTGCCCTGCCCGCGCTTCTGCAACGTGTCGTCGCCGATCTGCCGGGCGGCGTTCAGCGCCTCGTCGATATCGCCATCCTCGATATAGCCGGCCTGGCGCGTGTCGTGGCCCCAGACGCCGGCATAGCAGTCGGCCTGCAGCTCGACCCGCACCGACATGGCGTTGGCCTCGGCCTCGCTCATATTCTGGCGGGCCTGGTTGAAGCGTGGCAGCACGCCGGTGATGTTCTGGATGTGGTGGCCGACCTCGTGGGCGATCACATAGGCCTGGGCGAAGTCGCCCGGCGCGTTCAGCTGGTTGCGCAGCTGGTCGAAGAAGCTGAGGTCGATATAGAGCTTGCGGTCCGACGGGCAGTAGAACGGGCCGCTGGCCGAGCCGGCGATGCCGCAGGCCGATTGGACCCGGTTCTCGAACAAGACAAGTGTAGGCGCCGGATAGGTCTCGCCGACCGCCTGGAAGCGCTGGCTCCACACATCCTCGGTGTCGGCCAGAACCGTGGCGACGAAATCGTCGGTCTCGTCCGCCGTGCCGGCGACGCCGGGGCCGGACCGGGTGGTCTGGACGCTGCCGCCACCCCCGCCGCCGCCGGCCATGCCGAGCAGCTGCATCGGGTTGATGCCGAAGCCCAGCCACAGGACCAGCGCGACGATGATGATGCCGATGGTGCCGCCACCGCCGGCCCGCACCGGCAGGCGCATGCCGCCGCCACGTCCGCCGAAGCCGCCGCCCGAGCCGCGCCTGTCCTCAATATTGCTGGATTGCCTGCGTCCGCGCCACTGCATGCGATCGACCTCTCGTCCGATGGAAGGCGAGCACTTAAGGCGCGGCGCGCGATGTTACAGCGTCAGGCGGAAGAATGATGGCTCGCGGCCCGGATCGCGCCGAGCCTCAATGGCCGAGGCGAAGCTCGCGGCCCATGCGCCGGATCTCCGCGTCGCCCTGCCGACGCGCCCGGCGGTCGGCCGCCATCTGGTGCCAGATGCCCCATGTTCCGGCGACGAACATTGCGGCGACGGCCAGCAGACCGGCGCCCACGAGCAGAGCGGAAAAGACGTAGAGAAGATCACTCATCAGGAGCTGCCTTCATCCGGGGACACCATGGCGAGGCGCCATTCGACCAACTCGATCACGCTGGAGCCGGCGGCAAGCCGCAGGCAGTTCCTCAGCACCTCGGCGTCGGTTTCCCGCATAATATAGGGCCCAAACACGCGTGACCTCGGAAAAGAGGATCAGGCGGCGGCGATCGCCGCAGACGCTCCGCCCGCTTCGGTCAGCAGAAACGCCTCGCCGCAGGCCTTGGCGAGGGTGCGCACCCGCAAAATGTAGCTCTGGCGCTCGGTGACCGAGATCACGCCGCGCGCGTCGAGCAGGTTGAAGACGTGGGAGGCCTTGATGCACTGGTCGTAGGCCGGCAGCACGCAGCGATGCAGCGGGCTCGCGCCCTCCGGCGCGCCGGCGGCGAGCACCGCGAGGCATTCGGCCTCGGCGTCCTCGAAATGCTTCAACAGCACCGCCGTGTTGGCGATCTCGAAATTGTAGCGGGAATATTCCTGCTCGGCCTGCAGGAAGACGTCGCCATAGGTGACCTTCTCGTCGCCCTCGCGGCCGTTGAAGTTCAGGTCGTAGACGTTGTCGACATTCTGCACATACATGGCCAGCCGCTCGAGGCCGTAGGTCAGCTCGCCAGCCACCGGGGCGCATTCGATGCCGCAGACCTGCTGGAAATAGGTGAACTGCGACACTTCCATGCCGTCGCACCAGCACTCCCAGCCAAGACCCCACGCGCCCAGCGTCGGGCTTTCCCAGTCGTCCTCGACGAAGCGGATGTCGTGCAGGTCGGTATCGATGCCGATGGCCTGCAGCGAGCCGAGATAGAGCTCCTGCAGGTTCGACGGGTTCGGCTTCAGGATCACCTGATACTGGTAATAATGCTGCAGCCGGTTGGGGTTCTCGCCATAGCGGCCGTCCTTGGGCCGACGCGAGGGCTGCACATAGGCGGCGTTCCAGGGCTTGGGGCCGAGCGCGCGCAGGGTCGTCGCCGGATGGAAGGTGCCGGCCCCGACTTCCATGTCGTAGGGCTGCAGCACCACGCAGCCGTAATCGGCCCAGTAGCGGTGCAGCGTCAGGATCAGCGCCTGGAAGGAACGGCGCGGGTCCATGTGCGGGGGAAGGTCAGACATTTCGCGGAATCCGGCTTGCGGCCCCTCGAAGGAGGCGGGAATTGGCCGCGAGTTGCCACGAGCGCCGCGAAGCGGTCAAGGCACGGCGCGTTTCGCCGGGCCGGACGGGGCCGTGGCGAGGCGTCGCCAGCGGCCTGAATGACAACGGGGCGGATCATCGAGATCCGCCCCGTCTGCGATCGGTCGGTTCCGCGCCCGCGCCTTACGGCGTCAGCACCACCTTGGTGCAATTGTCGGTCTTGTCGCGGAAGGTCTTGTAGAGCTCCGGACCATCCTCCAGCGTCCCGCGATGGGAGATGAAGGAGGTGGTGTCGAACTGCCCCTGCTGGATGCGCCCGAGCAGGTCGTCGGCCCATTTGTTGACGTGGGTCTGGCCCATCTTGAAGCTCAGCGACTTGTTCATCGCCGCGCCGAAGGGGATCTTGTCGACGAGGCCGCCATAGACGCCCGGCACCGAGATCGTGCCGCCCGGACGGCAGACATAGATCATCTCGCGCAGGACATGCGGGCGATCGGTCTCGGCCATGATCGCCTGCTTGGCGCGGTCGAACAGATGCTCGGCCTCGTAGCCCGAATGGGCCTCCATGCCGACGCAGTCGATGCAGCATTCCGGGCCCTTGCCCTCAGTCAGGTCGTTCAGCCGCTCGACGGTGCTTTCTTCCTGGAAGTTGATGGTGATGGCGCCCATCCGCGCGGCGATCGCCAGGCGCTCGGGCACCTCGTCGATCACCACCACCTGCTTGGCGCCCTGGATGATGGCGCTCTGCAGGGCGAAGAGGCCGACCGGGCCGGCACCCCAGATGGCCACCGTGTCGGTGGGCTGGATGTCGCAGTTCTTGGCGCCCTGCCAGCCGGTCGGCAGGATGTCGCCGAGGAACAGGACCTCCTCGTCGCTGAGGCCTTCCGGCACCTTCACGGGGCCGAAGTCGGCGAAGGGCACGCGGACATATTCCGCCTGGCCGCCGGAATAGCCGCCGGTCAGATGCGAGTAGCCGAACAGGCCGGCGGTGGTGTGGCCGAACATCTTGGCCGCCGTCTCGGCATTGCGGTTGGAGCGCTCGCAGACGGAGAAATTACCGCGCCGGCACTGGTCGCATTCGCCGCAGACGATGGTGAAGGGCACGACGACCCGGTCGCCGACCGCTAGCTTCTTGTTGTCCTTGCCGACCTCGACCACCTCGCCCATGAATTCATGGCCGACAATGTCGCCGGATTCCATGCCGGGCATGAAGCCGTCGTAGAAATGCAGGTCGGAGCCGCAGATGGCGCAGGCCGACATCTTGATGATGGCGTCGCGGCCATGCTCGATTTCGGGATCGGGCACCGTCTCGCAGCGCATGTCGTGCTTGCCGTGCCAGGTAATGGCTTTCATGGCGGAACTCCGGGATCATCGCGTTCGTGGGATGACCGGGTAATCCCCGCAAAGCGCGCCAAGTTCCGACACCTGCGTCCTGCGAATAGGCAGCCGCCTACGCAACCGGCGGTTCATAAGGGATCAGCGGACCGGGTCGGACCTGAAAGGCAGGGACGCGTCATCGCGGGTCGCGGCGCCGGAGGGCGCCACGCGATGCCAGGACCCGCGCTGGCGCGGATCTCAGTCCTTCTTGATGCGATAGACGCCGTCGGGGCCACGCACCAGCGTGCCCTGCGCGCCCGTGCGGCTCTCGGCCTCCGAGCGGCGATTGTTCTCCGACACCCGTTCGGCATCGCGCTTCATCTGCTTGTAGCCAAACAGCGCGGCGGCCCCCACGAGACCCAGAAGTAGTAACTGCGGCATGTAGGCGATCATCGCTCCGTTCCCCGACAATTATGCGCCGTGGCCACGACCTTGGCAACCAAAAGCGGCAGGATCACAGCGGCCGGCCCTTCACATTCGCGGCGAGGCGGCCGTGATCGCTGGGTCGCGCCGCCCGATGCCTGTTCACAGGCCGAAACGGGCCCAGAGCGCCCGCTCCTCGGCGACGCCCATCACCTCGCGGGCAAAGCCGGCGCCGATCCCGGCCATCCCCTCGCCCGCCGCCATGCCGGCGTGCACGCCAGGCTGCGGACGCCCGAACAGGGTGCGCTTGGCCTGCACCAGTTCCAGCTTCACCTTATTGCCGAAGCGGGCCCGCAGCGTGCCGCGCAGATCGCCCAGCCGGTCGACGAGGCCGAGTTCGAGGCCGCGCAGGCCGGACCAGAACAGGCCTGTGAAGAGGTCGTCGTGGTCGGCGAGCTTCGTCCCGCGGCTCTCCTTGACCAGATCGATGAAGGTCTTGTGCACCTCCAGCTGCAGCGTCTTCAGATGCTCGACATCCTCCGGCCGCTCGGGCTGGAACGGGTCGAGGGTCGCCTTGTTGCTGCCTGCGGTGTGGACGCGGCGCTCGATGCCCAGCTTGGCTATCGCCTCGACGAAGCCGAACGAGCCGGAGACGACGCCGATCGAGCCGACGATGGAGGACGGATCGGCGATGATCTCGTCGCCGGCGCAGGCGATCATGTAGCCGCCGGAGGCCGCCACGTCCTCGACGAAGACCAGCACCTGCTTGTCCTTCTCCTCGGCCAGATCGCGGATGCGCTGGTAGATCAGCCGCGACTGGACGGGCGATCCGCCGGGCGAATTGATGACGATCGCCACCGCCGGCGCCTTCTTGTGGGCGAAGGCCTTGGCCAGCAGCGGCGCGGCCGAGGCCAGGGACAGGGACGGCCGCAGCGCCGTGCCGCCCGAGGAGATCATGCCGCTGAGCCGCACCACGGGAATGACCGTGTGATCCGGGCGAAGGCGGGCGGGAACGAGTTTGGTCAGACGGTTCGCCAAGAGGATGGGCCTTTGTCGCAGAACAGGATGCCCTTCATGTAAGCGTCCCGCACCGCTTCGCAACGCGGGCGTGCAGCGCCGGTCGCGACTAGCAGCCGAGATCGGCGGTCCCCTCCGCCACCGCCGTCGCGAACTCGGTCAGCGCGCCGTCCTGCCGGTGCAGGATGCGCGCCGGCAGGAGGCTCAGCGGCGCCCGCGATCCCTTGCGGCCGAGCACCAGCAGCCGCGGCGCCGGCGCGTCGGCGCGCGCATGGATCGCCAGCAGCCGCAGCGCCCCGATCCGCCCGTCGCAGGCCGCCAGCAGCGTCGGCAGCGCGTCGGTGCGCACGATGGTGGCGAAGCGGCCGCCATGGGAGAGCAGCGCGGCACAGGCGCGCACCCAGCGGGCGAGGAAATCGCCGTCCGCCGCGCTCATCGCCGCGGCGCGCAGCGGATCGGGCGAGATCCGGTGGTCGTGCGGATGGTAGGGCGGATTGGTCAGGACATGGCCGAAGGTGCCGTCGCCGAGCCCCGCCGCCGCGCGCGCCGCGCCGCCGGCCAGGATGTCGGCCTCGACGAGCCGCAGGCGCCCGGTCAGGTCGCGATTGGCCGGCAGCTCCAGTCCGCGGCGGGCGAGATCGGCCATGACGGGGCTGTTTTCCACCAGCGTGACGTCGATGGAGGCGTTGCGGCAGGCCGCCGCCAGCCCGACGGCGCCGGCCCCCGCGCCGATGTCGGCCAAGCGCCCCGTCGCCGTCGCCGGCAGCGTCGCAGCCAGCAGCAGCGCGTCGAGGCCGGAGCGATAGCCGCGGCCCTGCGGCTGCAGCAGCGCGAACCGGCCGCCATAGAAGCGGTCGCAGCGGGTCGCCATGTCGGCCCCGCAGGACGCGGGTGCTTCCGGCTCAGGAGAGTTCATGACCGAGGTCGGCATCCTTGAGGATGCGGCGGGCCTGATCCATGCGATCGGTGTCCACCAGCACGCGCCGCGGCAGGACGCCGATCGATCCATCGAGGATACTCATATGGACATCTGCGAGGAAATGCGGAATGTCCGCATCCTTCAGCAGTGCATCGACGAAGGACAGCAGCACCGCATCGTTGGACCGCATGAGTTCCTGCATGAATGGCTCCGCGAATCTTGACGACCGAAGCCGACGAACGGGACGGCCGATGACGACCGCAACGCCCCTTAAGTGCCTGAAGAGCGCCGGCCATAGCAAGCGCTCGAACCGCGAAGCCGCCGCGCCGCAGGCGACGCACCGTCGCGCGGCCTTTATAACCGCGATCGGGACGCCATCTGTGCCCTCGACAAGCCGCCTCGCCCGTGCGAGCGCAGCGACGCAAACCCACGGAGTAGCATTGTGAGCCTGGCCAGCCCCGTCGAGCGGACCGACAGCCGCGCCTCGATCGAGCCGATGATCGCGGTCACGGCGCCGGACATGGCTCGCGTCAATGACCTGATCCTCGCCATGGCCGGATCCAACGTCGAGCTGATCCCGGAAATCGCCGAGCATCTGATCTCGTCGGGCGGCAAGCGGCTGCGGCCGATGCTGACCATCGCGTCCGCCCTGGCCCATGATTATCGCGGCGACGCCCATGTGAAGCTCGCGGCCAGCGTCGAGTTCATGCACACGGCGACGCTGCTGCACGACGACGTGGTCGACGAGAGCGACCTGCGGCGCGGCAAGAAGACGGCGCGCACCATCTGGGGCAACCAGGCCAGCGTGCTGGTCGGCGACTTCCTGCTCGGCCAGGCCTTCAAGACCATGGTGGAGGTCGGCTCGCTGACCGCCCTCGACATCCTGTCCACGGCCTCCTCGGTGATCGCCGAGGGCGAGGTCTGGCAGTTGTCGGCCGCCAAGCACATGACCACCAGCGAGGCCGATTACCTTGCCGTGATCGACGCCAAGACGGCGGCGCTGTTCGCGGCGGCCGCCGAAGTCGGCCCGGTCATCGCCGGCGCCGGCGAGGCCGAACGCACCGCCATGCGCGATTATGGCCGCAGCCTCGGCCTTGCCTTCCAGCTCGTCGACGACGTCCTCGACTATGGCGGCACCGCCGCCGCGCTCGGCAAGAACACCGGCGACGATTTCCGCGAAGGCAAGATCACCCTGCCCGTCATCCTCGCCTATCAGGCCGGCGACGACACCGAGAAGGCGTTCTGGCGCGACGCGATGGAGGGCGGCCGCAACGACGACGAGGCGCTGGCCCGCGCCACCGCGCTGATCCATCAGCACGGGGCGCTCGAGGAGACCGTCCAGCGCGCGCGCCAGTATGGCGAGGCCGCCTACGCCGCCGCCAGCGGCCTGCCGCAGAGCCCCAGCCGCGACGCGATGCTGGGCGTCGTGGAATTCTGCATCGACCGGGTGAGCTGACCCATCGGCGCAGGGGCGAGACTCCTGCCGCGGGTCGCATTCCCGACAATCTCTGCGTCCAGAACGGGCGGGACTTGCATTGCCGTGTGGCTTGGCTTCACCTCGGCGAATCGGCCAGACAGGTGACCGGCATCACATTCGACCACGAAACGCGGCGTTCGATCGTCTGCGGGCGTGCCCCGGGAAGAGGATTTCACGTGCACAGAATGCGGCTTCTGAGACTTCTCACCGTCACGCTTCTGGCCGGCGCCACCGCGGCGCCTGCCCTGGCCGCGGCGGATACGGCAGCGAGCGAACCGGCCCCGATCACCGCCCAGTCCCTGTCCGGCGCCTATCTGGCCGCCAAATCCGCCCAGATCGGCGGCGACATGGCGACGGCCAGCGATCTCTTCGTCCAGGCCCTGTCGATGGACCCGACCTCGCAGCTGCTCCAGCAGGACGCGATGTTCGCCTTCCTCGCCGATGGCCGCTTCAAGGACGCCGTCGACATCGCATCGAAGCTGCGCGACGTGCCCGAGGCCGGCAAGGTCGCGCGGATCGCGCTCGGCGTCGATGCTCTGTCGAAGGGCGCCTTCGACGCCGCGATCGCCGAATTCGATGTGGTCGACCCCAGCGACCTCGACGCGCTGCTGCTCGGCGAGCTGATGGCCTGGGCCGATGTCGGCGCGGGCCGCGTCGACGAGGCTCTGCTGCGCATCGACAATCTGCAGGGCGCGCCCTGGTTCGCGGTCTTCAACGCCTATCAGAAGGGCCTGATCGCGGTCGTCGCCGGGCGCGACGACGTCGCCCGCCGCGCGCTGCATCTCGTCGTCGACGACCAGAACAACGCCCGCACCTCGCCCGACGCCTATCTCGGCGCCGCCGAGGCGCTGGCGCGCCTGGAAGTGCGCGACGGCAAGACGGACGCCGCGCTGGCGGCGCTCCAGACCGGCCTCGACCTCGTGCCGACCTACGACCCGCTGCTGCATCTGAAGGGCCGCATCGAGAAGGGCGAGACCATCGAGCCCGCCGTGGCCAGCGTGCAGGAGGGCGCGGCCGAAACGCTGTACATTCTCGGCCAGGCGATCAATCGCGGCGACGGCCAGCAGGTCGCACTCCTGTATTTCCAGATGGCGCGGGCGCTGGCGCCGCGGAACCCGTCGCTGCTCACCGCGCTCGGCGGCATTGCCGAACGCTCGGAGCGGCTGGAACAGGCGATCGCCTTCTACCGCGAGATCCCGGAAAACTCCGCCTATCGCCGCACCGCCGAGCTGCAGATCGGCCTCGACCTCTGGTATTCGGACCAGAAGGAGGAGGCCAAGGCGCATCTGGAGCGCGCCGTGCGCAGCTATCCGGAGGACCCGAAGGCCCACACCGCGCTGGCCGACGTGCTCGCCGCCGACAAGGACTACGCTCCGGCCGCCAAGGCGCTGGACACGGCGATCGAGCTGACCGAGGCGACCGGCGAAGCCAGCTGGAACCTCTATTACCAGCGCGGCATCGCCTTCGAGCGGACCGACCAGTGGGACAAGGCGGAGAAGGATTTCCGCAAGGCGCTGGAACTGTCGCCCGACCAGCCGCAGGTGTTGAACTATCTCGGCTATTCCTGGGTCGACAAGAACGAGAACCTCCAGGAAGGTCTCGACATGATCCGCAAGGCGGTCGAGCTGCGGCCGAATGACGGCTACATCATCGATTCCCTCGGCTGGGCCTATTACCGTCTCGGCCGTTACGACGAGGCCGTCGAGCAGCTCGAGCGCGCCGTCCTGATCACGCCGATGGACCCGACCATCAACGACCATCTCGGCGACGCCTACTGGCATGTCGGCCGCAACCGCGAGGCCCGCTTCCAGTGGGAGCGCGCCCTGATCGGCCAGCCCGAGCTGGAAGAGGACGTCAAGGCGACGATCCGCGCCAAGATCGAGGACGGCCTGACCGCGGCCAACGAGCGGGCCGAGGCCGAGGATGGCGACGATACCCGCAAGGCCGCGTCCGCCGAGGCCCCGGCACCGACGGGCGACGCGCCCGCCACCAAGGTCGAGTGAGCGACAGCCCGGCGGACATGACGTTCGCTCTGACAGAGCCGCTGCGCCTGACGGCGCCGGCCAAGGTCAATCTTGCCCTGCATGTCGTCGGACGGCGCCCTGACGGCTATCATCGCCTGGAAAGCCTGATCGCCTTTGCCGGCGATGCCGGCGACGTCCTGACGGTCGCCGCAGCACCCGAGGGTGCCGACCGCCTCGTCATGACCGGGCCGTTCGGTTCGGGCCTGCCGGCCGACGCGGACAACATCCTTCACCGCGCCATCGCCGTCGCCCGGCAGGTGCTGGCCGATGCCGGCCTGCGGCTCCCGCCCCTGTCCGTCACGCTGGACAAGCGCCTGCCCGTCGCGGCCGGGATCGGCGGTGGCTCGGCCGATGCGGCGGCGCTTTTGCGGATGATCGGCGACGCGGTGCCGACCGTTCGCGACGCCCTCGTCGCCAAGGCCACCACGCTCGGGGCGGACGTTCCCATGTGCGTTGCGGGCCGTGCCGCGCGCGTCTCCGGCATCGGCGAGGAGATCCAGCCCCTCGCGAACCTGCCGGCCTTGCACATGCTGCTGGTCAATCCAGGCATGCCGGTCTCGACACCCGCGGTCTTCGCCGCGCTCGAACAGCGTGACAACGCGCCATTGCCGCCGGTCCCGGCCGAGGGTTTTGCCACCGCCGCCGAACTGGTCGCCTGGCTCGATGGCACCCGCAACGATCTCGCCGCACCGGCGGAAGGGCTCGCACCGCAGATCGTCTCCGTGCGCGACGCGCTGTCTGGCGAAGGCGCGCTGATCGCCCGCATGTCGGGCTCCGGCGCGACCGTCTACGGATTGTTCGAGGACGCCGCCGAACTTGCCCGCGCCCGCGGCCGGATCGCCGCGTCCCATCCCGAATGGTGGCTCTCCGGTGCCGAGCACCGCGACGAGTCCACAGACACGCCAAGGGAGGCCCCATGAGCGACGAACGCTCCTTCATCGCGCTGTCCATCGCGATCCTCACCGTCTCCGACACCCGCAGCCTCGACGAGGACCGCTCCGGCTCGCTGCTGGTGGAACGGCTGACCGAGGCCGGCCACCGGGTCGCGGACCGGCAGATCGTCACCGACGACGTGCCGGCGATACAGGCGGTCGTCCAGGGCTGGTGCAAGCGCGACGACGTGGATGTGGTGATCACCACAGGCGGCACCGGCTTCACCGGCCGCGACGTGACCCCCGAGGCGCTGGAGCCGCTGTTCGAGAAGCGCATGGACGGCTTCTCGGCGGTCTTCCACCGCATCTCCTACGACAAGATCGGCGTCTCGACGATCCAGTCGCGGGCGACGGGCGGCGTCATCGATGCCACCTTCGTCTTCGCCCTGCCCGGCTCGCCCGGCGCCTGCCGCGATGCCTGGGATCATATTCTCAAGGCGCAGCTCGACTATCGCCACAAGCCCTGCAATTTCGTCGAGATCATGCCGCGTCTGGACGAGCATCTGCGCCGCGGCGGCCGGACCGCCTGAACCGCACGGTCAGCTCGCGGGCCGGCCCCGGACCGCCGGGCGGATGAAGGCCCGCATCCGGGTCACCGCGACGCCCTTGGCGACCTCCTCGAGGCTGAAGGCGAGCTTCGACAGGCCGATTGCCTGGCGCTTCTGGACGAGGAACCCTTCTGCCATCGCCGTGCGGATCTGGCGCAGCCTCGCAAAGAAGCCGGGCTGGTCGTTCGGCGCCCGGCGGAAGCGCGCCGCCTGCGTCTTCGCCCGTCCCGCGCCCACCATGTCGGCATGCTCGACCACGGCCTCCATCCAGCCGGGCAGAAGCCGCGCGCCCGGTTCCAGCAGCAGCAGCCAGTCGCCCCGCGCCGTCTCGATGGCGTCGCGGAAATCCTCCGCCGCGACGATCCGGCATCCGGCATGGTCGGAGACCTTGCGGGCATTGTCCCCCATGCCGCGATCGACCAGCACGACCTCGCGCACCAGCCCCTCGACGGCGCCGGGTATCAACGGCGCGAGGGTCGCCGCCAGCCAGTGATCCTCGGGTCCACAGTCGATGAAAACGCTCAGCATCCCTTTCGTCTAGCCGAGCCCAACGACCCTGACCAGATCGGAACGTTTTTGTTCTTGTCTTGTTCTCATAACAGGTTTAGGACATCAGTCACAGAACGCAGCCGGAACACGGGGAGAGCAACGTCATGCAGGACATCGCCAAGGCCGATCAGGCCGCCTTCTCCGCGCCGGACGGCGTCGACATCGCCAACCACATCATCGGCGAGGCCGGGCTGCGCATCGGCTTCGAGCGGCGGCGCGGTCGCGGCGCCGGGCTCAACCCCAGCGGACGCTTCGAGCCGTTCAAGCGGCAGGCCGTCGACGATGGCTGGAACACGCTGGACGAGCTGCCGGCCTTCAAGACCGACGTGCAGGTCGAAAAGCCCAAGACCATCATCAGCCGCAACACCTCGCCGGACATCTCCTTCGATCGCTCGATCAATCCGTATCGGGGCTGCGAGCATGGCTGCGTCTACTGCTTCGCCCGGCCGTCGCACGCCTATATGGGCCTGTCGGCCGGCCTCGATTTCGAATCCAAGCTCTTCGCCAAGCCGAATGCCGCCGAGCTCCTGGAACGCGAATTGTCCAAGCCCGGCTACCAGGTGAAGTCGATCGCGATCGGCACCAACACCGATCCCTACCAGCCGATCGAGAAAAGCTGGCGGGTGATGCGCGAGATCCTCGAGGTGCTGGAGGCGGCCAACCATCCGGTCGGCATCGTCACCAAGTCGGCGCTGGTCCTGCGCGACATCGACATCCTGTCGCGCATGGCGGCCAAGGGACTGGCCAAGGTGGCGCTGTCGGTGACCACCCTCGACCGGACGCTGGCGCGGGCGATGGAGCCGCGGGCGGCGACCCCGACCAAGCGGCTGGAGGCGGTCAAGGCGCTCAGCGAGGCCGGCGTGCCGACCATGGTGATGACCGCGCCGATCATTCCCGGCCTCACCGATTCGGAGATCGAGCGGCTCCTGGAAGCGGCGCAGACCGCCGGCGCAAGGGAGGTCGGCTACGTCCTCCTGCGCATGCCGCTGGAAGTCTCGCCGCTGTTCAAGGACTGGCTGCTGCGCCACTACCCGAACCGCTACCGGCATGTCCTGTCGCTGCTGCGCTCGATGCGCGACGGCAAGGATTACGACGCAGAATGGGGCAAGCGGATGCGCGGCACCGGGCCCTATGCCTTCCAGATCCGCCGGCGTTTCGAAATGGCGGCGCGCCGGCTCGGCCTGAACGAGAGCCGCACGCAGTTGCGCTGCGACCTGTTCACCCCGCCGCGCGGCGCAGGCGTCCAGCTCGCTCTGCTCTGACGCCAGGGATACCCCATCGTCCGGCCTCCCCCTCGGCCGGATGGTCTCGCCGGTTTGCCACCCCGAACACGGCGAGGCTTGTGGAGAATCGGAGAATGCGCGAGTCTCGCCGCAACATGGCTCGCCGTTCCTCCGATTCTCCCGTTCGCGCAAAGAAACCCGCGCGCCGCCCCGCCATCGCGGCCGGGCCCGACTTCTCGCGCGAGGCCGGGCTTCTGGCCGACGGCAAGCGCTTCATCGCCGGCATCGACGAGGCCGGACGCGGGCCCTTGGCCGGACCGGTGGTCACCGCCGCGGTGATCTTTCCCACCCGCGACTTTCCCGACGGACTGAACGATTCCAAGAAGCTGACCGCCGAGGACCGCGAGCGGCTGTTCGCCGAGATCGTCGCCAAGGGCTGGGTGGGGATCGCCTCGGCCAGCGCCGACGAGATCGACCGCTTCAACATCCGCGGCGCCACCCTCCTCGCCATGCGGCGGGCGCTGCATGCCCTGCCCGAAGCGCCCTGCCATGTGCTCGTCGATGGGCGCGACGTGCCGCCGGCGCTGCGCTGCGCCGGCACGGCGGTCATCTCAGGCGACGCCCTCAGCCTCAGCATCGCGGCCGCCTCGATCGTCGCCAAGGTGACGCGGGACCGGATCATGGCGCGGGCCTGCCGGGCCTATGAGGGTTACGGCTTTTCCCGCCATATGGGCTACGGCACACCCGAGCATCTCGGCGCCATCGCAAGGCTCGGCCCGACGCCGATCCACCGGATGAGCTTCAGTCCGCTGCGCCGCGACCTCCTCGACGCCGCCGAATAGGCCGGACGCCGCCCGCTCCGCTCAGCCTTCCATGCCCGAACAACGAAAAAGGGCCGCCAATGGCAGCCCTTTGAACGTCACGTCGCGATGCTGGTCCCGGATCGGGACCGCCGCCAGGCTCAGTTGAGCCGGCTGCGAACCTCGGCGATGGAGGATTCGGTGGACTGGCCGGCATTGCCGCCCGAATTGCGGTCGGAGATGATCTTGGCCGCGGCGGCCACCGCCACGTTGATCGCCGTCGCGCGGACTTCGGCGATGGCGTCGGTCTCGGCCTGCGAGATCTTCGTCTCGGCCATGGCCGTGCGACGCTCGACATATTCCTCGTTCTTGCGGCGCGTGTCGGCGAGCATCAGCTCGGCCTCGCGTTTGGCGGCGGCGACGATCTCCTTCGCCTCCTCCTCGGCCTCCTGGCGGCGGCGCTGATACTCGGCCAGCTGCTGCTTGGCCTCTTCCTTCAGTTCGCGCGCTTCCTCGATCTCGTTGCGGATCCGGTCGGCCCGCTGGTCGAGCGTGGCACCGACCTTGGCCGGCGCCTTCAGATACCAGACGATGGCCAGGAAGATGATGAGGGCGGCAAAGGCCCAGAATGAGTTGTCCATGGTCGGCTCCTCAGCTGCGAACGGCGGTCACGGCGCTGGCGACCTCCTCGCGGGAGACCTCCAGGCGAATGACGTCGCGCAGAATGGCGTCGGCGGTGGTCTCGGCGATCTGGCCGACATCCTTCATCGCCTCGTCGCGGACGGCGGCGATGCGCAACTGCGCGGCTTCCAGCTTCTCGTCGAGCTCTGCGTCGAGACGCTGGCGCTCGGCCTCGGCGTCGCTGCGCGCTGCTTCACGAGCATCGTGGCCGATCTTGTGGGCGCGGTCGCGGGCCTCGGCGAGCTCCTGCTCGTAGGCTGCCTTGGCCTCGTCCGAATCGGACTTCATCCGCTCGGCGGCTTCCAGATCGAGGGCGATCCGGTCGCGGCGGTTCTCGAGCGTTCCGGCGATCCGCGGCAGGATCACCTTCTTCAGAACCAGGTAGAAGATTCCGAAGGTGATCGCGAGCCAGAGGATCTGCGACGGGAAATATTCGGCATTGAAAGGCGGGAAGCCGCCATGCTCGCCTTCTACATGGATCGTTTCGCCATGCATCTCGGCGGTGTCGCTCGCAGGCGGCAGTTCCACGGCATCGAGCGAATCGGCCTGTGCGAAGGCTTGGGTGACGAACATCGAGGGCTCCCGGCATAGGGGACCGGCGACAGAAGCTGCCGCCGGCCGGTCTTCTTACCTGCGCTGGACGCCGATTAGACGGCGAAGAGCAGCAGCAGGGCGATGAGCAGCGAGAAGATGCCCAGGGCTTCCGTGACGGCGAAGCCGAAGATCAGGCGGCCGAACTGGCCGTCGGCAGCCGACGGGTTGCGCAGCGCGCCGGCGAGGTAGTTCGCGAACATGTTGCCCAGACCGAGGGCGGTCATGCCCATACCGAAACAGGCGAGGCCGGCACCGATGAACTTTGCTGCTTCCGCTTCCATGTCGAAACTCCTTTTGAAACTGTTCGATTGCGGGTGGTTGCGGCGGCTTCCACGCCGCCCCGTTGTATCCTGGAACTTGTCTTAGTGGCCTGGATGGATCGCGTCGTTGAGATACATGCAGGTCAGAACCGCAAAGACGTAGGCCTGCAGTGCGGCGACCAGGAATTCGAGTGCCGTCAAAGCGACGGTCATGAGCAGCGGAAGGATCGCACCGGCAATCCCGAGCGCACCGAAGGCGCTCAGCGACACCACGAAGCCGGCGAAGACCTTCAGCGTGATGTGGCCCGCCAGCATGTTGGCGAAGAGACGAACCGAGAGCGACACCGGCCGCGACAGGAACGAAACCACCTCGATCACCACGACGAGCGGCAGCACGGCGGCCGGCACGCCCTCGGGCACGAAGAGTTTGAAGAAGTGCAGGCCGTGCTTCATCAGGCCGTAGACCACCACGACGCCCATCACCAGGAGGGCCAGCGCGAAGGTCACGATCAGATGGCTGGTCACCGTGAAGAAATACGGGACCATGCCGAGAAGGTTGGCGACCAGGATGAACATGAACAGCGAGAAGACGAACGGGAAGAACCGCATGCCGCCGGAGCCCGCCGCGTCGCGCAGCATGTTGGCAACGAACTCGTAGGAGAGCTCGCTCACCGACTGCATGCGGCTCGGCACGAGGCCGCGCCCGCGGGTCGAATAGTACAGGAATGCGGTCGCCACAGCGACCGTCACCACCATGAACAGGGCGGAGTTCGTGAACGAGAAGTCCAACCCGCCGATCTCGATCGGAACGATGTTGGAAATCTGGAACTGGTGGATTGGATCTGTCGGGTTCGTCGCCAAACTCACTGGTCCTTCGTCATCTCGTGGCAGGCCCTGGCGCGGGCCGTCCTGCCCATAGCGTCCCGGACTGCGCTTCGCAACACCCCGTTGTCAGATTGACCACTGCAAACGCACGCGGAACGAGCGCGAAGGGGCCGGTTCAGGCCGGGCCGCGGCCATGGGGCGGCGTTGTGCCCGAAACGCCACGGATCACATTGAGCACGCCGGCGGCGAATCCGATCATCAGGAAGACGATCAGGCCGAAGGGCGTCGTGCCGGCCAGCTGGTCGATCAGATAGCCGATGCCGACGCCCACGAGGATGCCGGCGACGAACTCGCTGGCGATCTTGAGGCCCTGGGCGACGCCCTGCATACCGCTGGTGCGGTCGGCGGGCTCGTCGCGCAGCTGCGGCATGCGCTGGCGCTGCTCGGCCAGGCGCCGGGCCAGCGCCGCGCTGCGGGCGTCGAGATCGGCCGCGCCGGGACCGGCTGCGACCGCAGGCCGCGCCGCGTCGGCCGGCTCGGCGGCCTGGCCGTGTTTCGGATCATCCATCGGACGCCGTTCCCTTCTTGGAGCCGCGGCGGACGGCCAAGCTCAATGCTCCTCGCCCGGCCGGTCGGCCGCCCGGTTGGCGACCATGCCCGAGCGTATCAGGCTGGCCACGGTCGTGACCACGAGAATCCCGACGATGACCGCCAGCGAGAAGCTGGTCGAGATATGCGGCAGGCCCTCGATGGGCTGGCCGTCATTGATGAAGCCCAGCGTATTGGCCTCCATCGCATGGACGATCAGCTTGGCGCCGATGAAGCCGAGGACGAGCGCCAAGCCGAAGCCCAGATAGACCAGCCGGTCGAGCAGTCCGCCCAGCAGGAAGTAGAGCTGCAACAGCCCCAGAAGCGCGAAGGCGTTGGCCGTGAAGACGATGTAGGGCGCGTCGGTCAGGCCGTAGATCGCCGGGATCGAATCGAGGGCGAAGAGCAGGTCGGTCATGCCGAGGGCAACGATGACGACGAACATCGGGGTGAAATAGCGCAGGCCGTCGCGGCGAATCGTCAGCGCACCGCCGGCGAACTCCGTGGTCGTGCGCACATTGCGCTGGAACCACTTCACCACCGCGTTGGGCTCGTATTCCTCGTCGGTGCTGTGGCTGTGGGAGAAGCTCTCCACCGCCAGCTTGTACGCCGTCCACAGGAGGAAGGCGCCGAACAGGTAGAACACCCAGGAGAAGCGCTCGATCGCCGCCGCGCCCACGGCGATGAAGATGCCGCGCATGATCAGCGCCAGCACGATGCCGATCAGCAGTGCCTTCTGCTGGTGCACCCGCGGCACCGCGAAACTCTTCATGATGATGACGAAGACGAAGAGATTGTCGACCGACAGGCTCTTCTCGGTGATGAAGCCGGCGAAGAACTCGACCCCGTGGGTCTTGTCCCAGAAATACCAGACGCCGAATCCGAAGAGGATCGCCAACGCGATGTAGAAGATCGACCAGGCCGCCGCTTCCTTGAAGCTCGGCTCATGCGCCTTGCGGACGTGGGAGAGGAAATCGAAGATGAACAGGCCGGCAATGCCGCCGATCGTCGCCGCCCAGATCCAGAACGGTATTTCCTCGGCCACCATGCCGCCAATCGCAGTCGAATCCACCAGAATGTTCCTATCCGGGCGTCGGATGTCCCGGTCTCGAATTGTCTTTCGCCAACGTCGTCCGCCGGCGTGGGCAAGCTGCCGGTGGCGTTGCGGCGGGCGGCAGACATGCGTCACCGCTCGCGCAGCGAGCACCGTGCGTCGCCGCTAGGTGGGTAAGCCGCCGCGCCGTTCAAAGACCGTCGCGCAGAAATATCGCGTGCAGGAACAGGCGGCCCCGATCCTATGGGGATCGGGAGGCGCCGACGCCGGCGGCGGGACGCGGCTTCGATCGGTCGCCCGCTGCCCTTGACCTTCCAGTGGCTGGAATCTCCATCTTGCGGGCAATCCGCCTGCGGGCGGCCATCCTTTCGCAGCGAGCCCTCCCATGTCCGAGACCAGCACCGCCTGTCATCACCCGCATCACGATCACGGTCACAGCCATGACGACGACAGCGGGGCTGTCCCCCGCGATCCGGTCTGCGGCATGCTGGTCGATCCCGAGGCGGGCAAGCCGAAGGCGGAGCATGACGGCCGCACGGTGCATTTCTGCTCGCAGGGGTGCCACGACCGATTCGTCGCCGCGCCGCAGGATTATCTGACGGCGAAGGACCCGGTCTGCGGCATGAGCGTCGAACGCATCGATGCCCGCCACATGGCCAAGCATGGCGGCGAGCGGTTCTATTTCTGCTCGGCCGGCTGCAAGACGCGGTTCGAGGCCGATCCCGACGCCTTTCTCGGCGACCGCCCGGCCCCCGAACCGATGCCGGAAGGCACGCAGTACACCTGCCCCATGCATCCGGAGATCGTCCAGGACCATCCCGGCGACTGCCCGAAATGCGGCATGGCGCTGGAGCCGATGGGCGTGCCGACCGGCGAGGAAGGCCCCAATCCCGAACTGATCGACTTCACCCGCCGGCTCTGGGTCAGCGCGCTCTGCACCATCCCGCTGTTCATCATCTCGATGGGCCCGATGGTCGGGCTGCCGATCCGCGACTGGATCGGCGAGGAGCTGGCGGTCTGGCTGGAATTCGCGCTGGCGACGCCGGTGGTGCTGTGGGCGGCCCTGCCCTTCTTCAAGCGGGGCTGGGCGTCGATCGTCAATCGCTCGCCCAACATGTGGACGCTGATCGCCATCGGCGTCGGCGCAGCCTATGGCTACAGCGTGGTGGCCACCCTCCTGCCCGGCCTGTTCCCCGCATCCTTCCGCCAGCACGGCGTCGTGCCGGTCTATTTCGAGGCCTCGGCGGTGATCGTCGCGCTGATCTTCGTCGGCCAGGTGCTGGAGCTGAAGGCGCGCGAGCGCACCGGCTCGGCGATCCGCGCGCTGATGGACCTGGCGCCGAAGACCGCCCGCCGCATTGCGGCCGACGGAACCGAGGACGACGTGCCGCTCGATGCCCTGGCGTCCGGCGACCGCCTGCGGGTGCGCCCCGGCGAGAGCGTGCCGGTGGACGGCACGCTGGTCGAGGGCCGCTCCTCGGTGGACGAATCGATGATCACCGGCGAGCCGGTGCCGGTCGAGAAGAACCCCGGCGACACGGTCACCGGCGGCACGCTCAACCGCAATGGCGGCTTCGTCATGGAGGCCGAGGCGGTCGGCGCCGACACGACCCTGTCGCGGATCGTCGAGATGGTCGCCAAGGCGCAGCGCTCGCGCGCTCCGATCCAGGGGCTGGCCGACCGGGTCGCGGGCTACTTCGTCCCCGCCGTGGTGCTGTCGGCGATCGTCGCCTTCGTCGTCTGGGCCCTGGTCGGGCCGCAGCCGGCCATGGTGCACGGGCTGGTCGCCGCCGTCTCGGTGCTGATCATCGCCTGCCCCTGCGCGCTCGGGCTCGCGACGCCCATGTCGATCATGACGGCCACCGGGCGCGGCGCCTCGGCCGGCGTCCTGATCAAGGACGCCGAGGCGCTGGAGCGCTTCGCCAAGGTCGATACGCTGGTGGTCGACAAGACCGGCACGCTGACCGAGGGCCGGCCGCAACTGACCGACGTGGTCGTGATCGAGGGTGACGAGACGGCGTTTCTCTCGGCCGCGGCGAGCCTCGAGCGCGGCTCGGAACATCCGCTGGCCGAGGCGATCGTCGCCGGGGCGCAGGAACGCGGCGCGGAGCTTTCGGAGGCCTCCGGCTTCGACGCGGTCACCGGCAAGGGCGTGCGGGGCGAGGTACGCGGCTCGGCCGTCGTTCTCGGCAACCGGGCGATGCTCGCGGCGGAGGGCATCGATGCCGCCGCCCTCGACGCCGAAGCCCGGACCCGGGAGACCGACGGCAAGACGGTGATGTTCGTCGCCATCGACGGCCGGGCGGCGGGGCTCATCGCCGTCTCCGACCCGATCAAGCCGACGACGGAGGCTGCCATCCGCGCCCTGCACGAGAGCGGCATGCGGATCGTCATGGCGACCGGCGACAATGAGCGCACGGCCAAGGCCGTCGCGTCGGCGCTCGGCATCGACGAGGTGCGGGCCGGCCTGTCGCCGCAGGACAAGCAGGCGCTGGTGGAGGAGCTGCGCAATGGCGGTGCGAAGGTCGCGGTCGCCGGCGACGGCGTCAACGACGCACCGGCGCTGGCGGCGGCCGATGTCGGCATCGCCATGGGCACCGGCGCGGACGTCGCCGTGGAAAGCGCCGGCATGACGCTGGTGAAGGGCGATCTCAACGGCATCGTGCGGGCGCGCCACTTGGCCCGCGCCACGATCCGCAACATCAAGCAGAACCTGTTCTTCGCCTTCGTCTACAACACCGTCGGCGTGCCGGTCGCGGCCGGCGTCCTCTACCCTGTCTTCGGCGTGCTGCTCTCGCCAATGCTGGCGGCGGCGGCGATGAGCCTCTCCTCCGTCTCGGTGATCGGCAACGCGCTGCGGCTGCGCACGCTCAAGCTGTGACGCCGGCCTGAGGTACAGGTGTAGCGGCAGGCCTGACCAAGGGACCTGCCGCGCTACGGCGCTACTGCTTCGCCAGCTTGTCGAGGATCGCCGAGAAGTCGCGGCCCTTGCCGCCGCCGGACTCCACGAAGGCCGCGTAGATGTCGCGGGCGTGGCGGCCGAGCTCGGTGGTCGCGCCGGTGGTTTCTGCCGCCGTCTGCGACAGGTTGAGGTCCTTGAGCATCAGATCGGCGGCGAAGCCCGGCTTGTAGTCGTTGTCGGCCGGGCTCTTCGGGCCGATGCCCGGTGCCGGGCAATAGGTGTTGATCGACCAGCAGGAGCCCGACGAGGTCGAGGCCACGTCGAACATCGCCTGGCGGTCGAGGCCGAGCTTGTCGGCGAGGTGAAACGCCTCGCAGACGCCGATCATCGAGATGCCGAGGATCATGTTATTGCAGATTTTCGCCGCCTGGCCGGCACCGGCCTCGCCGCAATGCACCGCCTTCTGGCCCATGATGTCGAAGAGCGGCTTGCCCCTGGCGAAGGCTTCGTCGCTGCCGCCGACCATGAAGGTCAGCGTGCCGGCCGCCGCGCCGCCGGTGCCGCCGGAGACCGGCGCGTCCAGCGACAGGAGCCCCGCCTCGCGCGCCATCTCGTGGGCGGCGCGTGCGCTGTCCACGTCCACCGTCGAGCAGTCGATGAGCAATGCCCCGGCTTCGGCCTGGCGCACGATGTCGGCATGGACGGCCCGCACGATGTCGCCATTCGGCAGCATGGTGATCACCGCCTCCATGCCCGTCACGGCCTCGGCGAGCGTTGCGGCGGGGGCGACACCCTCGGCAGTCACGCCGGCCGCGTCGTAGCCGCTCACCGCATGGCCGGCCTTCGCCAGATTGGCCGCCATCGGCGCGCCCATGTTGCCGAGACCGACGAAACCGATCTTCATGGCCGTTCCTCCCCTGCCTGTTGGTCGAATGTCAGTTCGTGTTCGCCCAGCGGCGCCAGCATCGCGGCGACCCGCTCCCGCGGCAGGTCCTCGATCCGCGACGGCGACCATTTCGGCGCGCGGTCCTTGTCGATCACCGCGGCGCGAATGCCCTCCAGCAATTCGCCCTCGTCGATCGAGCGGTAGGTGAAGCGGTATTCGTTGCGCAACGCCGCCTCGATGGTCGGCTCGGCGCGCGCCGCCCGCACCAGCTCCAGCGTCGCGCCGACCGAGATCGGCGAGCCCTTGCGGATCAGCGCGGCCGTGCGCTGCGCCCATTCCCCGCCATCGAGGGCGAGCCGCTGCAGGATGTCGGCCGCGTCGACGCCCGAGAACGCCGCGTCGATCGCCTCGGTCTGCTCGGCCAGCGTCGAGGGGGGCGGCGCGTCGGCAAAGCGCGCGATCACCTGCGGATCGCCGCTTTCGACCAGGGCCGCGGTCAGTCCGGCGAGATCATCGGAGCGGATGCAGGTATCGGCGAAGCCGGCGGCGATCGCCTCGCCCGGCCCCATGCGGAAACCGGTCAGCGCCAGATATTCGCCGAGCCGGCCGGGCGCGTTGGCGAGGATCAGCGTCGCCCCGACATCGGGTACGAGGCCGATGGCGCATTCGGGCATGGCGACCATCGAGCGCTCGGTGACGACACGGTGGCTGGTATGGCCGCCGAGGCCGACGCCGCCGCCCATGACGATGCCGTCCATCAGTGCCACGACCGGCTTGGGATAGCGGGCGATCTTGGCGTTCAGCCGGTATTCCTCGGCCCAGAAGCGGCGCGCGGCCGACAGGTCCCCGGCGCGGCTGTCGTGATAGATCTTCTGGATGTCGCCGCCGGCGCAGAAGGCCCGGTCGCCGGCCGCGTCCATGATCACGAGATCGATGGCCGGGTCCGTGGCCCAGCCGTCCATCGCCGCCTCGATCGCCAGCGACATGGCATGGGACAGGGCGTTCAGGGATTTCGGCCGGTTGAGGGTGATGCGCCCCGCCCGCCCCTCGGCGCGGATCAGGACGTCGTCATTGGCTGCGTTGGTGTCGATGCTCATGAATGCTCCGCCAGGAGTGCGCGTGCGGTAATCATCCGCATGATCTCGTTGGTGCCTTCCAGGATCTGGTGAACCCGGAGATCGCGCACGATCTTTTCGATGCCGTAATCGGCGAGGTAGCCGTAGCCGCCATGCAGCTGCAGGGCCATGTTGGCGACGTTGAAGCTGGTGTCGGTGACGAAGCGCTTGGCCATGGCGCAATGCTTGGGCGCGTCGGGCGCCTTGGTGTCCAGCTTCCACGCCGCCTGGCGCAGGAAGATGCGCGCCGCCTGCAGCTCGGTCTCCATGTCGGCCAGCCGGAACTGCAGCGCCTGGAATTCGGTGAGGCTTTTCCCGAAGGCCTGGCGGTCCTGCATGTAGGCGACCGACTTGTCGAGCGCCGCCTGGGCCGCGCCCAGCGCGCAGGCCGAGATGTTCAACCGGCCGCCATCGAGGCCCATCATGGCATAGGCAAAGCCCTTGCCCTCTTCGCCGAGGAGATTGCCGCCGGGCACGCTGCAGCCGTCGAGGCGGACCTCGGCGGTCGGCTGGGCGACCCAGCCCATCTTCTTCTCCAGCGCGCCGAAGGACAGGCCCTCGGTGCCGTTCTCTACCAGAATGGCGGAAATGCCCTTCGGGCCCGCATCGCCGGTCCGCGCCATCACGACATAGAGGTCCGAGAAGCCGGCGCCGGAAATGAAGCTCTTGGTGCCGTTGAGCACGTAACCGTTACCGTCCGGCTTCGCGCTGGTGCGCAGTGCGGCGGCGTCGGAGCCCGAGCCCGGCTCGGTCAGGCAGTAGCTCGCGACCTTCTCCATCGATGCGAGCTTCGGCAGCCATTCGGCCCGCTGCTCCTCGCTGCCGAAACTGTCGATCATCCAGGCGACCATGTTGTGGATCGACAGGAAGGCCGACACCGATGGGTCGCCATAGGACAGGGCCTCGAAGATCAGCGCCGCGTCGAGCCGCGACAGGCCGGAGCCGTAATCGTCGCGCACATAGATCGCCGCCATGCCGAGCCCGGCCAGTTCGGTCAGCACCTCGCGCGGCAGCGCCTTCTCGTCTTCCCAGCGGGCGGCATGGGGCGCCATCTTCTCGGTAGCGAAATCCCGCGCCATGGTGAAGATCTGGCTCTGCTCGTCGGTGAGCGCAAAATCCAAGACGATTCCTCCCGAAATCCCGGCCCGTGGCCGTCGGCCGCCTTGCGGCGGACTCCTCCCCAACTGGTCTAGAAGCCTGCCCGACGCGCATCAAGCGCCGAAATGCCCGGCTGGCGTCGCGGCGCGCCGGGCCGGCTGGCGCATCCGGCCCCACCGGCCACTCGATGGTTGCGTATAGCAACGACCCTGTCATCTGAAACAAATAACCGCCGCTTATGAACTATAAGAATGGCGGCGATGGAATTGACTCCGGTCGATCTTCGTGGGCCAAATAGAAATGTCCCAGTCGGAGGTAACTCGGATGACCGCCCAGGAATTTGGTGCGTGGCTGGACCATATGTGGTTCTCCCACGACGATGCCGCGTCACGCCTCGGCCTTCCTGCCGAACAGATCGCCGCTTTCGAACGTGAGGGGGCGCCGGGCACCGTCGGCCTTGCCTGTGCGGCGATCGCGACGGGCCTGGCGGCATGGCAGCCGCCACGCCGCGGCGGCCGGCAGAGCCAGCAGGCCGCCTGACCCCTCCCTCTTCCCGCATCGATCGCGGCCTCGCCGCGCCCTGCCCCGTCCGCGCTCCCGTTGCCATCAGCCGGCCCGCCGGACTGCCGTGCCCGGCGCAGGGTGACAGCGGCGATGCCCGGCAGGGCACCCGCCGCCGGCAGCCTCGCCGCTAGAAGCGCAGCACGCGGCCGCGATACGGATAACGCGGATCGCTGTGGCCGACGACGGGCGTATGGCCCGACGCACAGAGCCCGCTGAGAAACGCCTCGTCCTCCGCGTCGTAGCGGGCGCCCACCGCGCCGAGATAGCCGTCGAGCTGCGCGAGGCTGCGCGGTCCCATCAGGATGCTCGACACGGCGGCATTCGCCAGGAGCCAGTTCAGCGCCATGGCGCCCGGATCGCGGCCGGACTGCTCGGCGTAGTCCGCCGCCTTGTTGGCCGCCTCGATCGTGCCCGGCAGGAACTCCGCCTCCAGCATGCGCTTGTCGCCGCGCGCGGCGCGGGAATCGTCCGGCACGCCGCCGCGATACTTGCCGGTCAGGATGCCGCGACCGAGCGGCGAATAGGGCACGACCCCGATGCCGAAATGGTGGCAGGCCGGCAGATAGTCGGTCTCGGCCGTGCGGTTGAGCATGTGATAGTAGGGCTGCGCAACGACCGGCCGCGCCACCCCCAGATTGTCGGCGATGCGGACCATGTCGGCGATCTTCCAGCCGCGGAAATTGGAAAAGCCCCAATGGCGGATGGTGCCCTTGGCGATCAGCTCGCCCAGCGCACCGATCACCTCGTCCAGCGGCGTCGCCTCGTCGTCGAGATGCAGGTAGTAGAGGTCGATCGTTTCGGTCTGCAGGCGCTCGCGCGACATCTCTGCGGCCCGGGCGATCCATGCCGGCGACAGCCCGCCCGATCCCTCGACATCGGTGACCGGGTTGCCGACCTTGGTCGCCAGCACGCAATCGGCGCGGCGCTCCTTCAGGAGCCGCCCCAGCATCGCCTCGGACTTGCCGCCGGTATAGGAATCGGCGGTGTCGATGAAATTGCCGCCGGCCTCGAAATAACGGTCCAGCATCCGCGCCGCCTCGGCCTCGTCGGTCCGGTCGGCAAACATCATCGTGCCGAGGCAGAGGCGCGCCACCTCCGGTCCGCCGCTGAACAGGGGAATCGTCGGGATCGTCGTCATGGCATGGTCCTCCAGAGTTGTTCGATCAGGCGAGCGTTCGCCGGAGGGCGACCAGCGACCGCCTCGGCAGCCGGCGTTCAGACGATGCCGTCCGCCCGCAATTGTGCGATGTCGGCGGCATCATAGCCGGCTTCCGCCAGCACCGCCTCGGTGTCCTGCCCGAGATCGGGCGCCGGATGGCGCAGCTGCGAGGGCGTCTTGGCGAATTTCATCGGGAAGCCGGTCATCCGCACGGTGCCGTGGCCGGGATGGGGAACGTCGAGCACCATCTCCTGCGCGGCGACCTGCGGATCCGCGAACACCTCGCCGAGGGTCTGGACCCGGCCGCAGGGCACGCCCGCCGCATTGAGCCTCTCGATCCAGACATCCTGGATCTCGTGGCACATGGCGTCGTCGATCAGGGCGTTCAGCGCCGCGCGGTTGGCCACCCGGTCGGCATTGGTGGCGAAGCGCGGCTCGTCGAGAAGCCCGATCAGCCCGATCGCCTCCAGAAAGCGGCGCAGGGTCGGGGCAGTCGAGGGCGCCACCGCGACATGGCCGTCGGCGGCGCGAAACAGCCCGTAGGGCGAGGCGATGGGATGGTCGTTGCCGGTCGCCGGCGGCGTCTTGCCGGTCGCCAGCTGCGCCGCCGACAGATAGGCCAGCATCGACATCATGCCGCCCATCATCGAGGCCTCGACCGCCTGCCCCTCGCCGTCGCGATCGCGCACCCGCAGCGCCGCGACGATGGCGAAGGCCGTGTAGAGCCCGGCGATCAGGTCGGTCAGCGGCGGCGCGGCGCGCATCGGCCCGCTCTCCTGCGAGCCGTTCACCGACATGAAGCCCGACATCGCCTGGGTGATGAAGTCGAAGGCCGGGCGGTCGCGATAGGGGCCGGTGGAGCCGTAGCCATTGACCGATCCGACGACGAGCCGCGGGTTGATGGCGTCGAGAGTCTCCCGGTCGAAGCCCATCGCGGCCAGGACGCCGGGCCGGTAGTTTTCCACCAGCACATCGGCGTCGGCGAGAAGCCGGCGCAGCACCGCCTTGCCGGCGTCGCTCTTCAGGTCGAGCGTCAGGGAGCGCTTGTTGCGGTTGAAGCCGGCGAAGTACCAGGACATGCCGTCGACGATCGCCCCGAGGCCGCGGACATGATCGCCCTGTCCCGGCGCCTCGACCTTGATGACGTCGGCGCCGAGATCGCCGAGCAGCATCGAGCAGAACGGGCCGGACAGGATGCGCGTCAGGTCGACGACGCGGATACCGGCGAGCGGCTGGTCCATACGGGTCAACGCCTCGCCGTGGCGACGGCGATCCGGCGTCCCGCGCGCACCGGCATCGGCAGCATCTTGCCTGCGTCGGCCATCGCCCCCTCCCATTTGTTTCGCTGGCATTACGGTTCCCATACGCGACGGGCCCGTCGAAAGTAAATTTCGAAATCACATGCTGCATCGCAGCACGGGTTTCTTCCGCGTTGCAGCACAACTGAGCATCGCGCCAGCCTTGACCGCCCGAATGCTTCGGTGTCATCCACTAGGGAAGGCACACGGGAGAATGCCGCTGTCGGCACGATCTCCCACGGCCGACAAAATGGCGGGGACGCAAGAACTGCCGCCTGAGGGAGGGAAGTCATGTTTCTGAAACGTTTGTTGATGGCCGCGGCCGTGGCGGCGATCGCCATGCCCGCTGCCGCATTCGAGCCGTCGAATGTCGAATGCATCGCACCGGCCAATCCGGGCGGCGGCTGGGACTTCACCTGCCGCACCGTCGGCCGCATCCTGCAGGACGAGGGTCTTGTGCCGGGCGCCGTGCAGGTGACCAACATGCCGGGCGCCGTCGGCGCGGTGGCCTTCGCCAATGTCGCGTCCAAGCGCAATGACGACCCCAATCTGATCGTCGCGACCTCGACCGTCGGTATCACCCAGATCGCCCAGGGCAAGTATCCGGCTGGCATCGACCAGATGCGCTGGCTGGGCATGCTCGGCGCCGATGTCGGCACGATGCTGGTCAACAAGGACTCCGAATACGATTCGCTCGACGCCGTTCTCGCCGCGGTCAAGGAAGACCCGGCCGGCGTCGTGGTCGGCGGCTCCTCCTCGATCGGCGGCTGGGACCATCTGCGGTTCCTGATCCTCGCGCAGGAAGCCGGCGTTCCGACCGACCAGCTCAAGGACATCCGCTGGGTCGAGTTCTCCGGTGGCGGTGACGCCGTCACCCAGTTGCTCGGCGGCCATATCGACGTCGTCCTCACCGACATCGGCGAGATCGGCGGCTTCATCCAGTCCGGCGACGCCAAGGCCCTCGCGGTCATGTCCGACGAGCGGCTGCCGGCCTATCCGGACATCGCCACCGCCAAGGAACAGGGCGTCGACGCGGTCGGCTACAACTGGCGCGGCTTCTACATGGGCGGCGAAGTCCCCGACGACGCCTATGATTTCTGGGTCGAGAAGATGAACGCGCTCTACGATTCGGAAAGCTGGCAGACGGCCGCGACCGAATCCGGCCTGACGCCGATCTGGCGCGGTGGCGAGGAGTTCAACACCTTCGTCCGCGAGTCCGAGAAGAAGGCAGCCGAGATTTCGAAGGCCATCGGTGTCATCAACTAGACCGACCCCGAGCCTGCGTCTCAGTGACCGTATCGCGGGGGCGATTCTGCTCGCCCTCGCGATCTGGTACTGGATCGCCGCCGGCGGCTACAGCGTCGCCTACGGCGATCCGGCCGGCCCGAGCCTGTTTCCGCGCATGGTCGCGGTGCCGCTGGGGCTGTTCGCGGCCTTCCTGATCGTCAAGCCGGATCCCGATCCGGTCTGGTTTCGCTGGCCGCATGTCTGGGGCCAGATCGCCATGCTGGCGGTCCTCATCGTCTATCCGATCATCCTCGAACCGGCGGGCTTTCCGCTGTCGACGAGCGTTGCGGCGCTTCTTTTGGCCCGCATCCTCGGTGCCAGCTGGCTGCAGGCCGTCATCACCGGACTGGTGATCGGTTTCGGGCTGTTCTTCCTCTTCGACGGCGTGTTCGGCCTGCCCCTGCCGACGGGACCGCTCTTCGGTTAGTCACCGCCTGGCCGGTGCCAAGGAGATCACGTGGAAATTCTTGGTTTTCTCGCCGACGGTTTCGCCACCGCGCTCACCCCGACCAATATCGGGCTGGCGTTGTTCGGCTGCTTCATTGGCACGATCATCGGCGCGCTGCCCGGCCTCGGCCCGGTCAACGGCGTGGCGATCCTCATCCCGCTGGCCTTCTCGCTGCAGCTGCCCGCGGGCTCGGCGCTGATCCTGCTCGCCTGCGTCTATTACGGCTGCATGTATGGCGGCCGCATCTCGTCGATCATGCTCAACATCCCCGGCGACGAGCCGGCGATGATGACCTGCCTCGACGGCTACCCGATGGCCCAGCAGGGCAAGGCGCCCGAGGCGCTGGCGATCTCCGGCATCGCGTCCTTCGTCGGCGCCGTGACCGCGACCATCGGCCTGGTGCTGTTCGCCCCGCTCTTGGTGCAGTTCGCCATCCGCTTCGGCCCGGCGGAGTATTTCGCGCTCTATGTCATGGCCTTCGCGACGATCGGCGGTATCACCGGCGCCAATCCGGCCAAGACGCTCTTGGCGGCCGGCATCGGCCTGGCGCTGGGCACGGTCGGGATCGATCCGCAGAGCGCCGTGCCGCGCTACACCTTCGGCAGCTTCCATCTCTATGACGGCTTCCACGCCATCGTCGCCATTGTCGGCCTGTTCGCCATCTCCGAAGCGCTGATCCTTCTGGAACACGGGATCGGCGGCCATTCCGGCGCGGTGCCGGTCAACCGCGCCTTTGCCCGCTGGCCCGATATCCGCAAGTCGCTGGGGGCGATGTTCCGCGGCTCGGGCCTCGGCTTCATCTCCGGCATCCTGCCCGGCGCCGGGGCGTCGCTCGGCTCGTTCATCGCCTACACGCTGGAAAAGCGCTACTCGAACAACAACGACACCTTCGGCAAGGGCGACCCCCGCGGCGTCGCGGCGCCGGAGGCCGGCAACAACGCAGCGGCCGGCGGCGCGCTGGTGCCGATGCTGGCGCTCGGTGTGCCGGGCTCGGGCACGACGGCGGTGCTCCTGGCGCTGCTCATCTCGCTGAACATCACGCCGGGGCCGCTGCTCTTCCAGAACCAGCCGGACATCGTCTGGGGGCTGATCGCGGCGCTGTTCATGGCCAACGTCTTCCTGTTGATCCTCAACCTGCCGCTGGTCGGCCTGTTCACCCGGATGCTCTCCATCCCGATGTGGGCGCTGATGCCCTTCGTGGTGATGATCTCCTTCGTCGGCATCTATTCGATCAGCCATTCCACCTTCGACCTGCAGGTCATGGTCGGCTTCGGCGTGCTCGGCTTCGTTTTGCGCAAGCTGGAGATCTCGGTGGTGCCGGTGGTGCTGGGACTGCTGCTCGGCGGCGAGATGGAAAGCATGCTGCGTCGCGCGCTGGCGATCTCCGGCGGCGATGCCGGCATCCTCGTGTCGAGCTGGATCTCGATCGGGCTCTACACGATCACCGGCTGCTTCCTGCTCATCGCGGTGGTGTTGGCCATGCGCAAGCCACGTCGGCCGGCCGCGCAGCCCGCAGCCGACGCCGATTACGTGGGCGACTGACCGGCAGGTCCGAAGCGTGGCAGTGACGGGGTCCTAGCCGGCGGCCGCCTCGGCCTCGGCATGGGCGAGCAGCGATTCCAGCTTGTGGGTCAGATGCGCCTTCATCAGGCTGCCCAGCAGCGGTCCGTCGCGCGCCTCCAGCGCGGCCTGAATACCCTCGTGCTCGCGGGTCGCGGTCAGCCAGCGCTCGGGCGTCAGATTGGCCTGGTAGCGCGCCCGGTAGACCCGCCGCGCCACCATGGCATGGTGCTGGGAGAGCGTCGGATTGGCCGCGGCGGCGAGGATGGCGCTGTGGATCGCCTGGTTGATCTCGAAATAGGCCGGCCGGTCCCGCGCCTCGTAGGCGGCCCCAAGCCGGCGGGTGAGATCGGCGATCGCCGCGACCTCGGCGTCGGAGGCGCGCTCGGCCGCCAGTTCGCCGGCCAGGCCCTCCAGCGCCGCGACCAGCGGAAACAGCTCGGTCAATTCGTTCATCGTCTCGCCCGAGACGATGGCCCCGCGGTTCGGCACCAGCTGCACGAAGCCTTCGTGAGCGAGCACCTTCAGGGCCTCGCGCACCGGCGTGCGGGAGACGCCGAAGCGCTCCGTCAGCGCCTTTTCGGGCACCTTCTCGCCGGCCTGGAGTTCGCCCTCCATGATCATCCGGCGCATCCGGTCGGTCAGTTCCACGGCCAGCGCGGGGCGCGAGAGCGGCGCGTCGAAATCGGTATCGGCAAGGCTCATGCGTCGTGTCCCGTCGTGGAATGACCGGCCCGGCGGAGACGGGCCGCATCGAGCGCCGGCGACCGGGAGCCAACCCGAACCGGCGCCATTACGGCGCAGCTCCATGGAGCGCGCCCGCCAGCACTTCCGCCACATGCACGGCGCGGCGTGCGGCGCCGTCGGCGATCTGGTGCCGGCAGGAGGTCCCGTCGGCGACGATCACCGCATCGGCAGGTGCCGCGCGCACCGCCGGCAGCAGCGACAGCTCGCCCATGGCCAGTGACACGTCGATGGTCTCGGCATCATAGCCGAAGGCGCCCGCCATGCCACAACACGACGATTCGATCACCTTCAGATCGAGGCCGGGGATCATCCGCAGCGCGCCCTCGACGGCCGACATGGCGCCGAAGGCTTTCTGGTGGCAGTGACCATGCAGATAGGCCTCGCGGCCGATGCCGTCGAGAGGCAGGGACAGGTGCCCGGCCTTGTCCTCGCGCATCAGGAACTCCTCGAACAGCATGGCCGACGCGGCCACCGCTTCCGCGGCCTCGCCGGGCACCAGCGCCAGGAACTCGTCGCGCAGGGTCAGGATGCAGGAGGGCTCCAGCCCGACGATCGCCTTGCCGGCCCGCACATGCGGCAGCAGCGCGTCGATGGTGCGCTGCGCTTCCGCCTTAGCGCGATCGGCCATGCCGGCGGCGAGATAGGTCCGCCCACAGCACAGGGGCCGCTCGTTGCGGCCGAGGCTGGCGGTTTCGACCTGGTAGCCGCCCGCCTTCAGCACCTTGACCGCGGCGCGCAGCACCTGCGGGTCGAACCAGCGGTCGAACGTGTCGGCGAAGAGGACGACACCGGTCACCCGGCCCGGATGCGGCGCCGGGCCGGTGCGCTCGATGCCGCGCCGATCCTCGCGGTTCGCCGTCGCCGTGTCACCACCAGCGCCCTCCGGGTTGAGGACGATCCCGTCCCCTGCCCCGCCAATATTCTTCGTCGAAGCCGCCGCGCCCTGACGGGCGGATGCTCCGGCCCCGGACGCCGCGCCCGCGACATCACCCTCGGCATCGCGGAACCAGTCCTTCCGGAAGGACGGGAGCGAGCGCCGGGCGGAAAACCCGGCCATCTTCTCCGACAGGGCCGCGAAGGCCGGGACGCGGTCGCGCAGGCCCATCAGCCAGCCCATCCGGGCGGCGGCCGGCGCATAGCGCGGCAGGTCGGCGATCAGCCGGTCCTTCAGCGAGAAGCCGTTGGTCTTGCCGCGCTGGTAGAGCACCTCGGCCTTCATCTTGGCCATGTCGACGCCGGTCGGGCATTCGCGGCGGCAGGCCTTGCAGGAGACGCACAGTTTCAGCGTCTCGGCCATCTCGTCGGAGGCAAGCGCGTCCGGGCCGAGCTGGCCGGAGATCGCCAGGCGCAGCGTGTTCGCCCGCCCGCGGGTGACGTCGCGCTCGTTGCGGGTCACCCGGTAGCTCGGGCACATCACCGCCCCGGCCGATTTGCGGCAGGCGCCGTTGTTGTTGCACATCTCGACGGCGCCCTGCAGGCCGCCGGAGGCCCCGGGCCAGGCCGACCAGTCGAAGGCCGTCCGGATCTCGTCCACCGCGTAGCCGGGCGGATAGCGCAGCAAGCTGCGGTCATCCATCTTCGGCGGCGCGACGATCTTGCCGGGGTTGAGGCGCGTGTGCGGATCGAAGGCGGTCTTTACCTCTTCGAAGGCGGCGACGATGCGCTCGCCGAACATCTGGGTGTGGAATTCCGAGCGCACCAGCCCGTCGCCGTGTTCGCCGGAATGCGAGCCCTTGTATTCGCGGACCATGGCGAAGGCCTCCTCGGCGATCGCCCGCATGGTCTTCACGTCCTTGTCGAGCTTGACGTTGAGGACCGGCCGCACGTGCAGGCAGCCCTCGGAGGCATGGGCGTACCAGGTGCCGCGGGTGCCATGCTTCTCGAAGATCGCCGTCAGCCGGTCGGTGTAGTCGGCCAGATGCTCCAGCGGCACGGCGCAATCCTCGACGAAGGAGACCGGTTTGCGCTCCTCCTTCATCGACATCATGATGTTGAGGCCGGCGGCGCGCAGCTCGGCAATCGCCGACTGCAGCTTCAGATCGGTGACCGGCACGACGCCGCCCTCGTGATCGCCGCCGCGACCGAAGCCGTAGCCGAGATCGCTCATCACGTCCTTCAGCGCCGCGATGCTGGCCGCGTTCTGATCCGCCGCGTCGGCAAACTCGACCAGCAGCAGCGCCGCCGGATCGCCCTCGACGAAGGCCTCCAGCGTCGGCACGAACATGTCGATCCGGCGGGCGAGCCCGATCATGGTTGCATCCACCAGCTCGACCGAGGTCGGCTTCAGGGCGACGATATGCTGGGCCGCCTCCATCGCCGCGCGGAAGGTCGGGAAGTGGCAGGCGCCGAGGATCTTGGTCGCCTTGGGCAGCGGCGACAGCCGGATCTCGATGGCGGTCGAAATGCCCAGCGTGCCTTCCGAGCCGACCAGCAGATGGGCGAGATTGATCGGGTCGTCGGAGGGCACCAGCGCGTCGAGATTGTAGCCGCCGACCCGGCGCTGCACCCTGGGAAAGCGCGCCGCGATCTCGCCGGCCTCGCGGCGCCCCAGCGCCAGCATGGCGGCAACGAGTTCGCGCGGCGGCTCGTTGGCGGCGTTCTGGTCGAGCTGGGCGAAGCGGCCGGCGGTGCCGTCGGCGAGGATCGCGTCGATGGCGATGACATTGTCGCGCATCGTGCCGTAGCGCAGCGAGCGCGAGCCGCAGGAATTGTTGCCGGCCATGCCGCCGATCGTCGCCCGCGAGGCGGTGGAGACGTCTACGGGAAACCACAGGCCGTGCGGCTTCAGAAGCCGGTTGAGATCGTCGAGGACGATGCCCGGCTCGACCACCGCGCGCCGGCCGGCGACGTCCAGCTCCAGCAGCTTGTTCAGATGCTTCGACGTGTCGACGATCAGGCCGGAATTGACCGTCTGGCCGCATTGCGACGTGCCGCCGCCGCGCATGGTCAGCGGCAGGCCCTCCTCGCGGCAGGCGTCGAGCGCCGCCGCCACGTCGTCGCCGGTGCGGGCGACGACCACGCCGGCGGGCATGATCTGGTAGATCGAGGCGTCGGTGGCGTAACGCCCCCGGTTGAAGCGGTCGAAATAAACGTCGCCGGCAATTTCCCGCTCAAGCCGGCGGCTCAGGCCCGGCCGGATCATTTCCCCCATCTGTGTCGACCCCTCCCGGCGGCGATCTGCAGAATGCCGCTTGACACGCATAATGAATTCATAATCCAATTGGACCTGAAAACAGGCACGTCGGCAAGAGCGTGCGACGAGGAAACGGACCGGCGGACAAAGCGCCGCGGTCCCCGGGAGACGCCATCGTGACCTACAAAGCCGGCCGGCATTTTCTTCAGATTCCAGGACCGACCAATGTGCCCGACCGGGTGCTGCGGGCCATGGACATGCCGACGATGGATCATCGCGGTCCCGAGTTTCAGGAGATGGCCAAGCGCGTCCTGACCGGCATCCGCACGATCTTCCAGACCAAGAACCCGGTGGTCATCTATCCGGGCTCGGGCACCGGCGCCTGGGAAGCGGCGCTGGTCAACACGCTGTCCCCCGGCGACCTCGTCCTGATGTACGAGACCGGCCATTTCGCCTCGCTGTGGAAGAAGCTGGCCGAGCGGCTTGGCCTGCGCACCGAGTTCATCGCCGGCGACTGGCGCCATGGCGCCGACGCGGCGGCCATCGGCGAGCGGCTGAAGGCCGATAGCGGCCACGAGATCAAGGCCGTCTGCGTCGTCCACAACGAGACCTCGACCGGCTGCGTGACGCCGGTCGGCGACGTCCGCAAGGCGATCGACGCCGCCGGCCATCCGGCGCTGCTTCTCGTCGACACCATCTCCTCGCTCGGCTCGGTCGACTACCGGCACGACGAATGGGGCGTCGACGTCACCGTCGGCGGTTCGCAGAAGGGCCTGATGCTGCCGCCGGGCCTGTCCTTCAACGCGCTCTCCGACAAGGCGATCGCGGCACAGGCTTCGGCCAAGCTGCCGCGCTCCTACTGGGCCTGGGACGAGATGCTGGCGATGAACCCCAACGGGTTCTTCCCCTCCACCCCGGCGACCAACCTTCTCTACGGCCTCGATGCCGCGATCGAGATGCTGCACGAGGAAGGGCTGGACAACGTCTTTGCCCGGCACCAGCGCCATGCCGCGGCGACGCGCGCCGCCGTCGAGGCCTGGGGGCTGGAAGTCCTCTGCGCCGATCCGGCCCAGCATTCGGGCGCGCTCACCGCCGTCCTGATGCCGGAGGGCAAGGGCGCCGACGCATTGCGGAAGGTCATTCTCGAGCGCTTCGACATGTCGTTGGGAGCCGGCCTCTCGAAG
Organism: Aurantimonas sp. DM33-3; assembly: GCF_014334315.1. Classification (NCBI taxonomy): domain Bacteria; kingdom Pseudomonadati; phylum Pseudomonadota; class Alphaproteobacteria; order Hyphomicrobiales; family Aurantimonadaceae; genus Aurantimonas; species Aurantimonas sp. DM33-3. The sequence goes on from NZ_JACSGS010000008.1 coordinate 116,260, forward strand.
CTTGCCGACAAGATCTTCCGTATCGGCCACCTCGGCGACTACAACGACCTGACCCTGATCGGCACGCTGGGAGGCGTCGAGATGGGTCTGCAGGTCGCCGGGGTGGCGCACAAGGCAGGCGGCGTTCAGGCTGCGATGGCCGTGCTGGCACAGTCCGGCGCAGCCGAAGCGAGACAGGCCGCGGAATAGGCGGTACGCAGAACGACCACCGGGCGGTTGAGGAGCCGCCCAAAACGAAAACTGGGAGGAAACCAATGAACATTCGCACCTTGATGCTCGGTGTCGCCGCCGTGGCCCTGATGGGCTCCGCGGCCGGCGCACAGGAATCCCTCGATCTGGGCCATGTCGGCGACCCCGGCTCGCTCTACGAGGCGACGGCGGAGAAGTTCGCCGAATGCGTCGCCGCGTCCGGCAAGGCCACCGTCGAGGTCTACGGCTCCTCGCAGCTCGGCAATGACGAGGAGATGCTGCAGAAGCTGAAGCTCGGCCAGATCGACTTCTCCATCCCCTCCTCGGTGATGAGCTCGGTGTCGCCGACCTTCGGCGTCTTCGAGATGCCGTATCTGATCAAGAGCCGCGACCACATGAAGAAGGTCCGCGACGGGATGCGCGACACCTTCGTCGATGCCGCCGCCGGCCGCGGCTACCAGATCCTCGGATTCTGGGAAAACGGCTTCCGCCACGTGACCAACAACGTCAAGCCGATCAACGTCCCGGCCGATCTGGAAGGCATCAAGCTGCGCGTCCCCAAGGGCGAGTGGCGCGTGAAGATGTTCCAGAGCTACGGCGCCAACCCGACGCCGATGGCCTTCTCGGAGGTGTTCACCGCCCTGCAGACCGGCGTCATCGACGGCCAGGAGAACCCGCTCGCCCAGATCTATTCGGGCCGGTTCCAGGAAGTGCAGAAGTACCTGTCGATGACCGGGCACGTCTATTCGCCCGCCTACCTCGCCACCTCCTCGCGCAACTGGGACGGCTGGGACGAGGAGCTGAAGACGGCCATCCAGGATTGCGCCACGCAGTCCAGCGACTTCGCCTATGAGCGTTCGCAGCAGATGGACGACGAGCTGATCAGCAAGATCGAGGAAGCCGGCGTCACCGTGAACGAGGCCGACAAGGACGCGTTCATCGCCGCATCCAAGGCGATCTACGAGGAATTCGGCACGCAGGTCGAAGGCGGCCAGAAGCTGGTCGAAGACATCCAGGCCCTCGCCTCCGGGTCCTGAGCCTTCACCGGCTTGCGATCATCCTGACAGGTGCCGGTCGAACCCTCGGCCGGCACCCTTCTCCCTGAAATCGACGATGAAAGCTGCGTCCGCGCGACGCGGGAGGCCCTATGCGCCAGTTGGCGAGAATCCTCGGCGAGTTCCTGACATGGGTGGTCATCGCGCTGATGGTCGGGCTGACGACCGTCGTGGTCGCGGCGGTGATCTACCGCAAGATGGGCGCCTCGCTCTCCTGGTACGATGAGATCGCCGGCGTCCTGCTGGCCTGGATCACCTATTACGGAGCCGCGCTGGCGGCGCTGAAGCGCAGCCATATCGGTTTCGACGACGTGCTGCTGTCGCTGCCGCCATCGGCGCGCAAGGTCGCCATGCTTCTTGCCGAGGGGCTTGTGCTGCTGTTCTTCGTGCTCCTCGCCTGGTCGGGTCTCGAGGTCCTCAACATTCTCGAGGGTGAATCCCTGGTCAGCCTGACCTGGGTGCCGGTCGCCCTCACCCAGTCGATCATCCCGATCGGCGCCATCCTCTTCATCGTCGCCGAACTGCTCAGCTTCCCCGACTACTGGCGCGACGTCATGGCCGGACGCTCCGTTGAGCATGCGCCCCTGGCGCATGGTGAAACTCCTGAGAAGGGCCAGCATCCATGATGATGTTCGTCATTTTCCTCGCGCTGGTCGCGATGGTGTGCATCAACGTGCCGATCGCCGTCGCGCTGGCGCTGGCGGCCGTCCTGGCGATCTTCATCAGCGACGGCGGCGCCGCGCTGGTGACCATCGCCCTCGACATGTACAACGGCGCCCGCTCCTTCTCGCTGATCGCCATTCCGATGTTCGTCCTGGCTGGCGCCATCATGAACGCCACCGGCATCACGCGGCGGCTGATCGCCTTCGTCTCGGCCGTCATCGGCTTCGTGCGCGGCGGCCTCGCCATGGTCAATGTCGGCGTCTCGCTGTTCTTTGCCGAGATCTCCGGCTCCGCCGTGGCCGACGTCGCGGCGATGGGCTCCATCATCATTCCTGAGATGAAGAAGCGCGGCTATCCGGCCCCCTTCGCGGCGGCGATCACCTCGTCGTCGGCTTCGCTCGCCATCATCATCCCGCCCTCGATCCCGATGATCCTCTATGCGGTCGCCGCCGGCACCAGCATCGAGCAGATGTTCGTCGCGGGCGTCGTCCCCGGCCTGATCGGGGCCGCCGGCCTGATGGGCGTCGCTTATTATTATGCGGTGAAATACAACCTCCCGATGGAGGAGGCCTTCAACCTGCGCCGGCTGCGCACGACCTTCGTCGAGGCGCTGCCGACCTTCTCCCTGCCGGTCATCATCCTGGGCGGCATCTTCGGCGGCTTCGTCACCGCCACCGAGGGCGCCGGCATCGCCGTCGTCGCGGCCATCCTGGTCGGCATCTGGTACCGCGAGGTCGACTGGGGACAGCTCAAGCAGGCGATGCTGGAAGGCGGCATCCAGACCGCCGTGGTCATGCTCCTGGTCGCCGCGTCGATCCTGATGGGCAGCTATCTCACCCAGGCGCGCGTGCCCCAGCAACTGGCCGAGGGCATCCTCGACATCACCTCGAACCAGTACCTGATCCTTCTGATCCTGAACGTCTTCTTCCTGGTCATCGGGTTCTTCCTGCACTCCGCCGCGGCGATCATCCTGGTCGTCCCGGTGATCGTCCCACTGATCCAGCAGGCCGGCATCGACCCGGTGCATTTCGGCCTCGTGGTGACGTTGAACCTCGCCATCGGCCAGCAGACGCCACCGGTCGCCTCGGTGCTGATCACCGCCTGTTCGATCGCCAAGGCCAACATATGGGAGGTGTCGAAGGCGAACCTGCCCTTTGTCGGGGTGCTGCTGTTCGTCCTGCTCCTGTGCACCTATGTGCCGGCAGTCCCGATGTTCCTCGTCGAATATTTCTACAGGTAGACCCATGAGCACCGACGAACTCCTCTACGAGGTCCGCGACGGGATCGGCTGGATCACGCTGAACCGGCCCCAGGCTCGCAACGCCCTGACCTTCGTCATGTACGACCGTCTCGCGGAGATCTGCCGCGAGACGAAGCTGGGCGGCGAGGTGAAGTGTCTCGTCGTCACCGGCGCCGGCGACAAAGCCTTCGCCGCCGGCACCGACATGACCCAGTTCCGCGGCTTCGACACGGAGCAGGACGCCCTCGACTACGAGCACCGCATGGACGTCGTCCTCGGCGCGGTGGAGGCCTGCCCGGTCCCCACCATCGCGGCGATCGCGCGGGCCTGCACCGGCGGCGGTGCCGGCATCGCGGCGGCCTGCGACATCCGTATCGCCACCGCCGACCTGAAGTTCGGCTTCCCGATCGCCCGCACGCTGGGCAATTGCCTGTCCATCGCCAATCTGTCGCGGCTGTCGACGCTGATGGGCGCCGGCCGGGTCAAGGAGATCATCTTCACCGCCCGCCTCGTCGGCGCGGAAGAGGCGTTGAATGCCGGGCTGATCGCCGAGATCGTGCCCGACCACGCGGCGCTGATCGCCCGCACGCAGGAACTGGCGGCGCTGCTCGCCACCCATGCGCCGCTGACGCTCTCGACTACCAAGGAGGCCCTGCGCCGCCTGCGGGTCCAGGGCGCCGAGGCCGACGACCGCGACCTCGTGGTGCAGGCCTATATGAGCGAGGACTTCAAGGAGGGCATGGAAGCCTTCCTCGGCAAGCGCACACCGGAATGGAAAGGCCAGTAATGGCACAGGTGAAAGGCCCGCTCGATGGCATGAAGGTCATCGAGCTCGCGCATATCATGGCCGGCCCGGTCTGCGGCATGATGCTGGCCGACATGGGCGCCGACGTGATCAAGGTCGAGAAGCCCGACGGCGACGACACGCGGCGCTTCCTGCCGCCCGACATCAACGGCGAATCCGCCGCCTACATGATGATGAACCGCAACAAGCGCGGCATCGTCCTCGACCTGAAGTCCGAAGACGGCAAGGCGGTGCTGCGGCGCATGCTGGAGACGGCGGACGTCGTCATCGAGAATTACCGCATGGGCACGATGGAGAAGCTCGGGCTTGGCTACGAGGATCTGAAGGCGGTCAATCCCGGCCTGATCTATTGCGAGATCTCCGGCTTCGGCCGCACCGGCCCCTATGCCAATCGCGGCGGCTTCGACCTGATCGCCCAGGGCATGAGCGGGCTGATGTCGATCACCGGCGAAGGCCCCGGCCGCCCGCCGGTCAAGTCCGGCGCCCCGGTCTCCGACATCACCGCCGGCATTCTCGGCGCGCTCGGCTGCGCCGCTGCCTATGCCCGCAAGCTGCAGACCGGCGAGGGCCAGAAGGTCGACACCTCGCTGTTCGAGGCCGGCATCACCCACACCTACTGGCAGTCGGCCATCGCCTTCGCCACCGGCGCCTCGCCCGGCCCGCTCGGCTCGGCGCATCCGCTGAACGCGCCCTATCAGGCCTTCCGGACCGCCGATGGCTGGATCAATCTCGGCGCGGCGAACCAGAAGAACTGGGAGCGCATGCTCGCCGTGATCGGCGCCGAGGAACTGGCATCCGATCCGCGCTTTGCCAACAATCACGGCCGCATGCAGAATCTCGCGGCGCTGGAGGAGATCCTCAACGGGCATTTCTCACAGCGCAGCTCGGCCGAATGGCTGGCGCAGCTGGAAGCCGCCGGCGTGCCGGCCGGCCCGGTCCTCGACATCTCGGAGATGCACGAGGACCCGCAGACCCTATCGCGCGAAATGGTGGTGGAGACCGAGCATCCGACCGCCGGCCGGGTGAAGGCGATCGGCCTGCCGATCAAGTTCTCCGACACGCCCGGCGGCGTCACCCGCCCGGCCCCGCTGCTCGGCGAACACACCGCCGAGGTGCTGCGCGAGGCCGGCTACGACGCGGCCGAGATCGACCGCATGCTCGGCTCCGGCGCGGTCCGCAGCTCCAGGGCCGGCTGACCGCCGACGACAGGCAACGACGGCGCGCGGCGGCTTCACGGGTCGCGGCACGCATCTTGACGTCCACCGCCTTGAGGCTAGCTCGCAACGGATCACCCGCCCACGGGACGCACACCGCCCGTAGCGGTCGGCGAACCGGCTCCCCGGTCATCCTGTTCTGGCGCCGTCATGCGACCCTTCGCCAAGCCCTTCTACCTGGTTCTCGGCTATAGCTGCGTCGTGCTGGGCGGGCTCGGCGTCGTGCTGCCGCTGCTGCCGACGACGCCCTTCCTGCTCCTGGCGGTCTGGTGCTTTGCCCGCTCGCATCCCGATCTCGCCCGCCGGCTGGAGGCGCATCCGCGCTTCGGGCCGACGCTGGTCGCCTGGCGCGAACACCGGATCATTCCGCGCCGGGCCAAGATCGCCGCCATCACCGCGATGCTGGCGTCCTTCGTGCTGGCATGGGTGACCGTCGGCCACCCGCTCGTCCTCGTCAGCCTGGCGCTGATCATGGGCAGCGTCAGCGTCTACATCCTGACGCGGCCCTCAGGCCGGTAGGCGCACGGCGCGCCATCCGTGCCGTTCAGGCCGAGGCGACGCTGCGATCGCGTGATCCGGCCTGCCCCTTGGCGAGCGCCCGCAGGTCGAAGCCGCTGTCGCGCAGTTCCTCGGCGCTGACCGGCGCCTCGCGGCCGAGCAGCTTGCGGGCGGCCATGTGCTCGCCAGGCGCATTGATGGTCTCGACCGAGGCCAGTTGCCCGTCGCGATAGCCCACAATGACGGTGACCAGCTCTTCCTGCCGGATCGTCTCGAAGCGGTCGGCGCCGCTGGTCAGCCCGGCGATCTGCAGCTTCAGCGCGCCCTGGTCGCTCCAGAACCACGGCACCGCATGATAGGCCGCCGCCGTGCCATGGACGATCCGCTTCGCCAGATGGCGCGCCTGGTCCATCGCGGCCTGCACCGATTCCAGCCGCAGATGGGTGCCCAGCGGCCCCGGCACCGAGGCGCAGTCGCCGATGGCCGAGATCGCCGGATCGCCGGTGGCCAGCGTCTCGTCGACGACGATGCCGTTCGCAACCGCAAGCCCGGCCGCGGCCGCGAGTTCGCCATTCGGCGCGACGCCGGTGGCGACGAGAACGAGGTCGCCCTCGATGCCCGTCCCGTCCGCCAGGGTCACGCCGACGACCCTCTCGGCCTCGTCGTCGTCGATGCGGGCCACCCTGGCGCCGAGCCGGATGGCGATGCCCGCGGCGCGGTGGTGCTCCAGCACGAAATCCGAGATCGCCGGCGAAACGGCGCGGGCCATCAGCCGGTCGGCGGCTTCCAGCACCGTCACCTGCGCCCCGGCAAGCCGCGCCATGGCGGCAAATTCCAGCCCGATGAAGCCGCCGCCGACGACGATGGCGTGGCGCGTGTCGGCCAGGCGCCGGCGGATCGTCTCGGCATGGGCGAGCGTGCGCAGTTCCACGACATCTTTGTGCGTGCCGCCGGCGATCGGCGGGCGCACATTGCGGGCCCCGGTGGCCAGAACCAGATGATCGTAGCCATGGCTGGCGCCGTCGTCGGTGGCCACCGTGCGGGCCGTCCGGTCGATCGACGCGACGCGGGTGGCGTCGCGCAAAGTGATGGCGTTGCGCTCGAAGAAGCTCTGCGGCTTCAGGACCAGGCGCTCGGGATCGCCCTCCTTCATGTAGCCCTTGGACAAAGGCGGTCGCTGATAGGGCAGACCCGGCTCGTCGCCGATCAGGGTGATCGGCCCCTCATGACCTTCCTGCCGCAGGCTGGCCGCGAGCTGGATCGCTGCCTGGCCGCTGCCGACGATGACGATGCGTTCGCCGCTCATGTCCCGCGTCCTGTCATGGTTCGTCAAAGGGGCACTCCGACGACCACGCGGCCGACGGGTCGTCCCCGGAGGCGGGTCTACGACGAAAGACGCCCGGCGGTCGAGCCGGGCGTCGATCAGGGAGCCGAACGCCGCAGCACGGGCGGCGCGGGTCAGGCGTCAAAGGGGTTCAGACCGCCGACAGGCTGACCAGGGCGAACAGACCGTCCGGATCGGTCCAGACCTTGTCCAGCGACCAGCCCGATTCATCAGCCATCCCGGCCAGGGCCTCGACATCGTATTTGCGCGAGCTTTCGGTGTGGATCGACTCGCCTGCCTCGAAGGCGAAGGAGCGGCCGGCGACCGACAGCGTGCAGGCGTCGCGGGCGACGAGGTGCATCTCGACAGCCGAGGCCTCGCCGTTCCAGCGGGCCTCATGGGCGAAATTGTCGAGCGGCAGCTCGGCGTCCAGTTCCCGCTGCATACGCTCAAGTATGTTGATGTCAAAGGCCGCCGTCACGCCGGTCGCGTCGTCATAGGCGGCGAGCAGCGTGTCGATGTCCTTCTTCAGATCGACGCCGATCACGGCAACGCCGCCCGCTCCGACATGCCGGCGCATCCGGGCGAGAAAGGCCAACGCCTCCCTGCGGCCGAGATTGCCGAGGGTCGAGCCGGGGAAGAACCCGCCCCGGCGCCCGTCCTGGGGCAGGTCCCCGGGCAGGTCGAATTCGGCGGTGAAGTCGGCGACCACCGGCTCCACGGCCAGGCCGGGAAACCGCTTCCTGATCCGTTCGGCCGAGGCTTCCAGAAAATCGCCGGAGATGTCGATCGGCACATAGAGGCGCGGAGCTTCCAGCGCCGCCAGCACGATCTCGGTCTTGATGCCGGCGCCGGCGCCATACTCGATCAGTACCGCCTCTCGGCCGAAGACGGCGGCGATCTCCCCGGCCCTTTCCTTCAGGATGCCGGTCTCAGTCCGCGTCGGATAATATTCCGGCAGCGCGGTGATCTCCTCGAAGAGCTCCGAGCCACGGTCGTCGTAGAGCCAGCGGCTCGGCAGGGTCTTGGGCTTGCGCGACAATCCATCGAGAACATCGGCGCGAAAGGCCTCGCGCTGCTGGGCCAGCGTGTCGATCCGGTCCAGCATGCTCACGCGTCCTCGGCGAGGCGCAGGCCGGAGAACTGCCAGCGCGCATCCGGCGGGAAGAAGTTGCGGTAGGTCGTGCGGATATGGTTCTCCGGCGTGGCGCAGGAGCCGCCGCGCAGCACGAACTGGCCGCACATGAACTTGCCGTTGTACTCGCCGACCGCGCCCTCGACCGGCTTGAAACGCGGATAGGGCGAGAACGGGCTGCGGGTCCATTCCCAGACGTCGCCATACATCTGGCGCAGGCCCTCGCCCGGCGCCGCGGGCTTCGGCCGCAGCCGGCCGGACCCGGCGAAATTGCCCTCGACCGGCAGGCTCGCCGCAGCATTCTCCCATTCGAATTCGGTCGGCAGGCGCTTGCCGGCCCAGGTCGCGAAGGCGTCGGCCTCGAAATAGCTGAGATGCGTCACCGGCGCGTTCAGATCGAGCGGCTGCGCGCCGCGCAGGGTCATCGTCCACATCTCGCCGTCGCGCTCGTGCCAGTAGAAGGGCCGGGTCCAGCCCTCGCCGAGGATCGTCCCCCAGCCGGCCGACAGCCACAGCAGCGGATCGCAGTAGCCGCCATCCTCGACGAAGGCGAGATATTCGCCATTGGTCACCAGCCGGTCGGCCAGACGGTAGGGTTCGAGCAGCGCGCGGTGGCGCGGTCCCTCGCAGTCGAAGGCAAAGCCCTCGCCGTCATGGCCGATCTCGATGATGCCGCCGTCGAAGCCGACGAAGCGCGCCTCGCCCGGATCGGCCGCGACGCTCAGCGGCTGCGGGTCGCGATAGGCCGGCTTCAGCGGGCTCTGGTCGAAGAGATGCAGGATGTCGGTCAGCAGCAATTCCTGATGCTGCTGCTCGTGGTGGCAGCCGAGCTCGATCAGCTCGGCGACGTCCGGCGCCGGGCCGCGCTCCATCAGCGTCTCGATCGCCGCGTCGACATGGGCGCGATAGGCGAAGATCTCGTCCAGCGCCGGCCGCGTGATCATGCCCCGCCGCGGTCGCGGCTGCCGCTCGCCGATGGTCTCGTAATAGGAGTTGAAGAGGTAGTTGTAGCTGTCGTCGAAGACCTCATAGCCGGCGAGATTCGGCTTCAGCACCATGGTCTCGAAGAACCAGGTCGTGTGGGCCAGATGCCATTTGGCGGGGCTCGCGTCGGGCATCGACTGGACGGTCGCGTCGGCGTCCGACAGCGGCGCGCCGAGGGCGCGGCTGTCCTCGCGCACGGCACGGTAGCGGGCCGCGAGCGCGGAGACGTCAGTCAGCGATTTGCGGGATACATGGGCCATGTCGAACCTCTTCGAACTGGTTCCGGCCGCCGGTTCGCCCTGAAGGCAGGCCGCCGGACAGCCGCGTTCGAGAAGACCTAGCTTTCGTCCATGACCCGACAACGACGATCACGTCTTATCTATCGAGCCGGCCAACGACCCCGCCGCCCCGCCATTGCGGCGCTTCCGTTAGCTTCAGGGCCGGCGGCGGGCACTATGCCGCACCGGTCAGTTCCGGCCGGGCACCGCCAGGAACTCTGCGAGGACGCGGTTGAAGACGGCCGGATTGTCGAGATTGGCGACATGCCCGGCCTCCAGCACCACGCTCCTTGCATTCGGCGCCTCGGCGACGATGTCGGCCGCCTGTTCGCGGATCGTCGTCGCGTCATGCAGCGTGTCGATGACCAGGCACGGGCAGCGGATGCGGCCGAGATCCAGCGGCCGGCTTTCGACGATGGCGCGATAGGTGGCGACGATGGCATCCGGCGACATCGCCCGGAAGCCGGCGATGAAATGCCACCGCGCATCCCGCCCGACCCAGAACGGCCCGACGAGGCGGGCGGCGAGTGCCAGGCCGATCCGCGCGGTGCGGGCCTGGCCGAGGATGTGGAACGTCGGGTGCAGCAGGCGCTGCGGGTCGAGCCAGTCGACGAGCCGGCGCACCCAGCCGATGCCCGACAGGGAGCGGGGCGTATTGGCGAGAACCAGCGCGGTCACCCGGTCTGGCGCGCGCGCCGCGATCTCCAGCGCCACCATGCCGCCCAGCGAGACGCCGCAGACGGCAAAGCGGTCGATGCCGAGGCGGTCGATGAGCGCCAGACTATCCATCGCCATGCGGTCGATGGTGAGCCGCTCCTCGCCGAGCGGCGTTGCGCCATGGCCGCGCAGATCGGGCACGATGACGCGATGCCGGTCGACGAGCGCCTCGACCTGCCCGGCCCAGACTGCCCGCGTCTGCACCGCGCCATGCAGGAGCAGCACCGGCACGCCATCGGCCGCACCCTGCGCCGGGTGATCGTCATGGACGATGGCGATGTCGCCGATGTCGGCTCTGCCATGCGGCGCGGACGCGCCGTCCGCCGCAATGGCTGCGGCGGATACGGTGGTGTCGTCGAGGGAGATCGTCGTCATGCCGAAGGCCCGCTGACGGACGGCCGGAGCGGCGACAGACCGCCCCGCTCCGGCGCCGTCGTCAGGATCGTGCCTATTCGGCGAACTCCACCGTCACGCCCGGCTTCACCATCTTGGCGAGCTCGGTCGCGTCCCAATTGGTCAGGCGGACGCAGCCATGGCTGTTGGTCTTGCCGATCTTGGAGGGCTCCGGCGTGCCGTGAATGCCGTAGGTCGGCTTCGACAGCGCGATCCAGATCGTGCCGACCGGACCGTTCGGACCCGGCGGAATGGTCAGCACCTTGTCGTTGGAGCCCTGCTTGAAATTGACCTTCGGATTGTAGGTGTAGTTCGGATCGAAGGCGATGCGGTTGACCTGCACGACGCCCGACGGGGACGGCGTGTCGGACGAGCCGATGGTCGAGGGATAGGCGGCGATCAGGCTGCCGTCGGCCGCATAGGCGCGCACCTGCTCGCGGCCCTTGTCGGCAATGATCTTGGTGACCTCGCCCTTCACGTTCTCGCCGGTCGCCGCGACCTTGATGCGGGTGCCCTGGCGATCGAAATCGGCGCCCGGATTGATCTTGCGCAGGAACTCCTCGTCCATATGGAATCGCTCGGCCAGCCGTTCGGAGACGCGCTCGAAGCTCATCTCGGGAAGCTGCGCCTTCTCGCCGTAGTCGGACGGGATCGCCGCCACATACGGACCGGCGACGTCCTCGGCGGTGATCTCGTAGGTGGTGATCGCCGGCCCGCCGGTGGCGTCCAGCTCCTCGGCCAGCGCCTTGGCGTCGCCGGTGGGCAGGCTGCGGCCGAACTTCTCCTCATAGGCGGCGACCGCCTTGTTGACGTTCGAGCCCATGCGGCCGTCGATCACGCCCGGCGACATGCCGGCGCGGTCGAGCAGGATCTGCAGCGCGGCGATCTCGGCCTCGGCGTTCTTGCCTTTCGGCGCCTCGACCGGCGGGGCCGGATCGGTTTCGGTGATGGTGCGGCCTTCGGCCGGCGCCGTACCGATAGCGCCCGGATCGGTCAGCAGATCGTCGACGCTGGTCTGGGTGTCGGCGGTGCCCTCGGCCGGGTAGTCCGGGCCCTGGACGGGCGGGAGCTCGGCCTCGCGGCGCGGCTCGCTCCCTGCGTCCGGCAGCGGCGCGGCCTCGATCGGCCCGTCATAGCGGGGCTCGTCGCGATAGACCGGGTCGGGACCGTAATCGCGCTCGCGATCATAGCCGTCATCGGCATAGGGATCGGCCGAGCGCGGGCCGAAATCGACGCGGCCTTCCAGCGTCACGCCCGGCGGCGGCGGGGCGTCGATGATGGCGCCGCCCCTTTCGCCGAAGCGCGCCCGGCGCTCGCGGAAGCGCTCGCGGCGCGGCTCCTCTATGGCGATGATGCGGCCGGTGGAATCGATCACCACCCGGCGGCCGCTCTCGTCCACATAGACCTCGGCGACGTCGCCATACTGGTCGTATCCCTGGGCCAGACGGATCTCGCCCGACTGGGCCTGCGCCCCGGTCGCCGCGGTCGTCAGCGCAAGCGTCGACAGACAGAGTGCCACGATAGGCTTCATCTTGCTTTCTCCAGCACAGCCTGGTCCCGCCGGCGCACCATGCACCGCCGGGACGCCCCGTCGCATCCACCGCCGGACGACCATCCGGACGCGGATCCTGCTCTCCAGGCCTTTATCCCGCACTATCCGACATGGCGGATGAACCGGACATGAAAATGGCGAAACCTCACGCAAGTGTCAGTCATTCTGAAGAAAACGCGTCCCTCGCCCCGGGATCGGCCGCCGCGGAGCGCCGTTTTGCCGGTCCCCACTTGGGCGCGCGGCCGCAAGCGTTTATGTGCGGGCATCACATGCGCGCCAGCGCCAACATCAGGATACGACCATGAGCGACACCCTTCCCGACCGGCTGTCTTCCGACCCGTCCAGCGAGTTCCACGACGCCGACCTGCTGACGCGGGGCGTGGGCGTGCGGTTCAAGGGCGAGGAACGCACCAATGTCGAGGAATATTGCATCAGCGAAGGCTGGATCCGCGTCCAGGCCGGCAAGGCGAAGGACCGCCGCGGCCAGCCGCTGACCATCAAGCTGAAGGGCCCGGTCGAGGTCTATCTCAAGGAAGACTGACCGCAACCGACCCGGCTCGGGCGACGCGGGCCACAGGGCGCGCGGCGCCGGCCGGTCAGTTGTTGATGGCGATGATCGCCCAATGGGTCCGGCTGCAGGCATTGTCGTCGCAGACGGACGCCATCCAGATCTCGCCGTTGCCGAACATCACCCCTTCCGCATTGACGAACAGGTCCGCGAAGCGCTGGTCCGCGACGATCGCCTGCGTGTCCGCCATGACCAGCCGGTCGTAATTGTCGACGAGATCGCGGGCTTCGATCAGTTCGTATTCCTCGCCATTGGCGCGAACCGTCAGCGGATAATCGGCAAGCTGCGCCACGGTGACCGGATCGCCGAACCGCATCGCCTCGGTCAGAAGATCGAAGGCCTCGGCAAATCCCGCGGCATCGCCCTGCAGCGCCTCGATGCGGGCGGAGACCTCTTCGTGGCTCTGCGCGAACGCCGGCGCGGTCATCAGCAGCGCGGCAAGGCACAGGGACCAGAACCGTTTCGTCATCCCGCAACTCCCTTTGCGATGAGCTCGGCGGGACCGCACGAGTGATGCACGGTCCCGCCGAAGCGTGTCGTGGCCTTCGCTATTGCGGCTGCCATTCCTCGGTCCCGAGCGTCTTGGCGCCGATATAGCTCCACACGCCCATCCATTTCCCGCCTTCGCGGTACATCAGCGCGACGCCGCTCTCGCCATCCTGGAGATAGCCGATGGCCATGACGTCATCGTCGCCGATCCCCGTGCCCTGCAGCTTGGTGCCGTCCTGCAGCGTATAGGTCAGGGTGAAGGTGTCCCCCACCTTGGCCACCAGAACGCTGGCATCGTAGGTCGAACCGTCGGGATTGGTGCCGGCGATGGTGTAGTGGCCGGACGGGTCGGCGAGGGCCGGTGACGCGCCGAGCAGAAGCGCGGCGGCCAGTGTCAGACTGCGTATGGACGTCCACATCGTGGTTTCTCCCAAAACCCGACCGATCAGTCGGTGAAATCGAATTCCGAAATCTCGCAGACGTCGACGCCGGCCTTGGTGGCGTCGGTGCCGTCGCTGAAGGTGGCCTTGAAGTCGAACATGCAGGCGCCGGTCCCGTCATCGACGGTCACCAGCACCGCCTCGCCCGGCTCCAGAACGTCGACGCCGAGGATGTCTTCCTCCCAGGCATTCGTCCCGGTGTTGGACGCGTAGAACTCGATCATCGCGACGCTGGTCGCATTGGTGACGGTGACGTCACGGTTCTCGGCATGGGCGGATACGGCGGCAAGACAAACGGCGCCGACGGCCGCAGCGAGGACGGGACGGAAACAGAACTGCATTTTCGGATATCCTGAACGGACGAGGCGCCTCGCCCGGCGGGCGTACGCGGGCGATCACGCGCCCGCCATCACCATACGCCCGGCCATGACGCCGAGGAAGATGGCCCCGATCGCCATTCTTGTCTGGCCGTCCCAATCTTCGGGCGTTTCGTCCCTCTTGCGGCCGGGCGGCGCGCCGGGCGCACGGCCTCCCGGAACCGCGCCTTGCGCGAAGCCGTTGCGCCGACAGGACGTTTCCACGGAGAGCGATCATGTCATCGACGGAAGGCCGCCATATCATGGCCAGCGAGGAGACCGACAACGAGGTCGGCATCAACAATATCGAGGCGAGCCGGGTGGAAGGCACCGCGGTCTACAACACCGACGGCGACCATCTCGGCCATATCCAGGACCTCGTCATCGGCAAGCGCGACGGCCAGGTGAAATATGCCATCCTGTCCTTCGGCGGGTTCCTGGGGATCGGCGAGGACTATCATCCGCTGCCCTGGCACGTCCTGAAATACGACGCGTGGCAGGGCGGCTATGTCGTCGGCATCACCCGCGAGCAGCTCGAAGGCGCACCGCGCTTCGCCCCGGACGCTTCGCCGGGCTGGAACGATCCCGACACCGGCCAGCGCATCGACGATTACTGGCGTCCCGCCTACATCTGACGCCTTACCAACGCTGAAACGACAAGGGGCGGCCCGCCGGGCCGCCCCTTTTTCATCTTCGCTCCGGAGCCCGTCAGGCCGCGACCCGGTCTCCCGGTGCGCCGGCCTTGGAGCCGACCACGTGGAAGATCAGGTGGTCGCCGCCGCCGGCGATCTTGATCACGCTCTCGTCGCGAACCTCGCCGAGCAGGATCTTCTCGGCCAGCGGATCCTGCACCTCGCGCTGGATCACCCGCTTCAGCGGCCGTGCGCCATAGGCCGGATCGTAGCCCCGCTCGGCCAGCCATTCGCGACCGGTCTCGTCGAGTTCGACCCGGATCTTGCGATCCGCCAGAAGCTGGTCGAGCCGCTTCATCTGGATGTCGACGATCGCGCCCATCTCCGAGCGATGCAGCCGGTGGAAGAGGATGGTCTCGTCCACACGGTTGAGGAACTCCGGCCGGAAGGCCCGCCGCACCACGTCCATCACCTGGTCGCGCGCCGCCTCGGCATCCTCGTCGTCGCGCAGGGCCGTGAGGAACTCGGCCCCCAGATTGGAGGTCATGATGATGATCGTATTGCGGAAGTCGACCGTGCGCCCCTGCCCGTCCGTCAGCCGCCCGTCGTCGAGCACCTGCAGAAGCACGTTGAAGACGTCCGGATGGGCCTTCTCGATCTCGTCGAACAGCACGACCTGGTAGGGCCGCCGCCGCACCGCCTCGGTCAGGCTGCCGCCCTCCTCGTAGCCGACATAGCCCGGAGGCGCGCCGATCAGCCGCGAGACCGAGTGCTTCTCCATGAACTCCGACATGTCGAGCCGCACCATGGCGGTCTCGTCGTCGAACAGGAAGGCGGCCAGCGACTTGGTCAGCTCGGTCTTGCCGACGCCGGTGGGCCCGAGGAAGATGAACGAGCCGATCGGCCGGTTCGGGTCCTGCAGGCCGGCCCGCGCCCGGCGCACCGCCTTCGACACCGCCTGCACCGCCTCGCCCTGGCCGACGACGCGCGTCTGCAGGGCGTCTTCCATGCGCAGGAGCTTGTCGCGCTCGCCCTCGAGCATCCGGTCCACCGGAATGCCCGACCAGCGCGAGACGACATGGGCGATGTGGTCGGCGGTGACGGTCTCCTCGACCATCGAGCCGGCGGTGCCGGCACCGTCCTGGGCCTCGGCCTCCTTGAGCTGCGCCTCGAGCTGCGGGATCTCGCCATAGGCAAGCTCGCCGGCCCGCTGGAACTCGCCCTTGCGCTGGGCGACGGCCAGTTCGTTGCGGACCTCGTCGAGGCGCTTCTTCAGGTCGGCGGCAAGCCCGAGCTTCGACTTCTCGGCCTGCCAGGTCGTGGTGATCCGGTCGGATTCCTCCTCCAGATTGGCCAGTTCCCCTTCCAGCCGCTCGAGCCGGTCCTTCGACGCGTCGTCGCTCTCGCGGCGCAGCGCCTCGCGCTCGATCTTCAGCTGCATGATGCGGCGGTCGATCTCGTCCAGCGCCTCGGGCTTGGAATCGACCTGCATGCGCAGCCGCGCCGCGCCCTCGTCGACGAGGTCGATCGCCTTGTCGGGCAGAAAGCGGTCGGTGATGTAGCGGTTCGACAGCTGGGCCGCCGCCACCAGGGCGCTGTCGGAGATGCGCACCTGGTGGTGCTGCTCGTATTTCTCCTTCAGGCCGCGCAGGATCGAGATCGTGTCCTCGACGGTCGGCTCGCTCACGAAGACCGGCTGGAAGCGCCGGGCCAGCGCCGGGTCCTTCTCGACATGCTTGCGATATTCGTCGAGCGTCGTCGCGCCGACGCAGTGCAGCTCGCCGCGCGCCAAGGCGGGCTTCAGCAGGTTGGAGGCGTCCATCGCCCCGTCGCCCTTGCCCGCGCCGACCAGCGTGTGCATCTCGTCGATGAACAGGATGATGTTGCCGGCCTCGGCCGTCACCTCGGACAGGACGGCCTTCAGCCGCTCCTCGAACTCGCCGCGATATTTCGCGCCGGCGATGAGCGAGCCCATGTCGAGGGCCATCAGCTGCTTGTCGCGCAGGGATTCGGGCACGTCGCCATTGACGATGCGCAGCGCCAGGCCTTCGGCGATGGCGGTCTTGCCGACGCCGGGCTCGCCGATCAGC
The DNA here is from genome assembly GCF_014334315.1 of Aurantimonas sp. DM33-3. Taxonomy (NCBI): domain Bacteria; kingdom Pseudomonadati; phylum Pseudomonadota; class Alphaproteobacteria; order Hyphomicrobiales; family Aurantimonadaceae; genus Aurantimonas; species Aurantimonas sp. DM33-3. The sequence goes on from NZ_JACSGS010000008.1 coordinate 132,882, forward strand.
ACCGGGTTGTTCTTGGTGCGCCGGGACAGGACCTGGATGGTGCGGCGGATCTCGTCGTCACGGCCGATCACCGGGTCGAGCTTGCCCTCGCGCGCCGCGGCCGTCAGGTCGCGGGCGTATTTCTTCAGGGCGTCGTAGCCGCTCTCGGCCGAGGCGCTGTCGGCGGTGCGGCCCTTGCGCAGCGACTCGATGGCAGCGTTCAGCCCGTTCGGCGTGACGCCGGCATTGGCGAGGATGGTCGCGGTCTTGGCGGCCTTCTCGATGGTCATGGCCAGAAGCAGGCGCTCGACGCTGACATAGCTGTCGCCGGCCTTCTTGGCGATTTCCTCGGCGGTGGCGAAGATCTTCGCCAGCGGCTGGGCGAGATACATCTGCGAGCCGCCGCCCGACACCTTCGGCATGGCGTCGAGGGCCGCCTCGACGGCGATCCGAACCTCCTGCGGCCGTCCGCCGGCCTTCTCGATGAGGCCGGCCGCCATGCCTTCCTCGTCGTCGATCAGGACCTTCAGCAGGTGCTCGGGCGTGAATTGCTGGTGATCGCGCGAGACCGCCTGGGTCTGTGCGGCCTGGATGAAGCCGCGAACGCGCTCGGTGTATTTCTCGATATTCATGGATCGCTTCTCCTATCGGCGAACCACCCCGCAGGCGTCGTCCGCACGTTCCTGGAGTCCGGCCCCCGTTCCGGCAGGCCGCCCGCTGAATATATGGGTGAGGTGCAACTCACCCGGAAGGGCCAGACGCGCGACTGTTGCAAAAATGTTTCGCCCGCCGCCATGCGCCAGATCAAGGCGCCGGTCCGTCGCACCCGGGAGTGCCCACGAAAAAGGGCGCCGCGAAGCTCGCAGCGCCCTTGTCTCGTTCGCGGATCGGTTGCCCGATCGGCTCAGCCGTTGGAGGCCAGCAGGAAGTCCGGCAGGGCATCGTTGTCGCCGCCCGCCTTGGTCTCGCCGTCGGCACCGTCTTCCGGCTTCTTCTTGCGCGGCCGTCCGGGACGGCGCTTCACCGGTGCGGCATCCGCCTCGGGCGCATCGGACGGCGCTGCCGCCGTGGCGGGGCTCTCGCCTGCATCGGCGGCCTGTGCCGGTGCGGCGGGTGCTGCCGCCTCGTTCGTCACGCCATCCTCGTCGCGCGGGCGACGGGTGCGGGCGCGGCGACGCGGCCGTTCGTTCTGCTCGTCGGAGGATACGGTCTCGCTGCGGCGGCCGTCGGCGTCGCTGCCATTGGCCTCGCCGCGCGCCGGGCGCTCGCGGCGCTCGTCGCCCTGCGAGGACCCGCGGTCCGCCTCTTCGGCGACCATGGGCTGCGGGCCGGTGCCGTTCGGCTCGGACCGGTCGCGCCGATCGCGATTGCCGCGATTGTCGTCCTGCTGACGATTGTCCCGGTTGCCCCGGTTGTTGTCGTCGCGGTTGCGATTGCGGTTGCCATCGCGGTCGCGGTTGCCGTCGCGATCCCGGTTGTTGTCGCGGTCGCGGTTCCGGTTGCCGTCGCGGTTGTCGCGATTGCCACGGTTGCGCTCGCCATCCGCGTCGTTGTCGCGGTCGTCCCGGTCGTCGCGATAGCTGGAATTGTCCTGCTGATCGTCGTCGTCGTCGTCGCTGGAATCGTCGCGGTTGTCGCGATCGTCCCGCGGCTGGAACTGCGCCTGTGCCGCCGCCACGATGCGATTGTAGTGCTCGGCGTGCTGCAGATAGTTCTCGGCCATGACACGGTCGCCGGCTCCCGAGGCGTCACGCGCCAGGGTCGAGTATTTCTCGGCGATATGCTGGGCGGTGCCCCTGATCTTCACGTCCGGGCCATTCGACTCGTAGCCACGCGAAAGCGGGTTCGGGCCCTTGCGACCGCGTCCGCGCATACGGTTTTTCTGCTGCTGTCCTGGCCTCATGAACTTCCTGTCTTTTTGGATGCACCGGTCGTGCCGGTATGGCTGTTGCCCAAAGACGCGGATCACGCGTCTGCTCAAGGTGCAGCCTGCCGCAGCAATGCCGCCAACTAGAGGTTTTGTCGGTTGTGGCTGGCGATACCCTCGCGCCGGCTTGTACGGACGACCTACCGGTCACCACGAGCATTCCTCGGGTCGCCTGGCGGCGCTGCCTGAGGGATGTCCCCCTCGGATGTTCCGTATTCGTCAGACCCTAGAGGGGAAACCGCACTGCCACAAGTGTTTTTTGTCTGCATACCCTGCGATTGCGGCGCCGGCTGGAAACTTGGTTACACCGAACCCGCGCCGCCGATCGCCAGCCGCAGGGTCAGGACCCGGATCACGCCGCCAAGGTCCCGGGTCGCCGCATCGAGGATGAAACCTTCGGCCGCGAAGATCGCCGCCACGTCGCCTTCCTGGCCGACGCCGATCTCGAGGATCACCAGGCCCTGCGACCGCACGATCCGGCGGGCGCCCGTCGCCAGCGCGCGATAGGCATCGAGCCCGTCCGCGCCGCCATCGAGGGCGAGCAGCGGGTCGTGGTCACGCACCTCGCGCGACAGGGCTGCGATATCGTCGTGGGGAATATATGGGGGATTCGACACCACGAGTTCAAGCGGTCCCGCGATCGCGTCGAGATAGTTCGCCCGCACAGTGTGCATCCGGGCGGCGACGCCGGCGGCGATCGCATTGCGCCGCGCGGTCTGAAGCGCGCCGTCCGAAATGTCGAGCGCGACGGCTTCGGCCTCGGCGAACAGCGCCAGCAGCGAGACCGCGATCGCGCCGGTGCCGGTGCCCACATCGGCAAAGACGCAGCGACCGTCCCGCGCGACGATCGCCGCCATCGCCTTGCGGGCTTCTTCCACCAGCACCTCGGTGTCGGGCCGCGGCTCCAGCGTCTCGGGCGACAGGAGGAAGTCATGCTCGTAGAAGGCCCGCCGGCCGATGATGCGGTGCACCGGCTCGCCGGCCGCGCGCCGCGCCAGGACCGCGTCGAAGCGGGCCGCATCCGCCGCCGACACCACGGCGCCCGACGCCGAATGCACCTCGCCGGGGCGCCGGTCGCAGATCTCGGCCAGCAGCAGGCGCGCGTCGAGATCGGGCGTGTCGCAGCCGGCGGCGCGCAGCCGCGCCTGCCCGTCGCGCAGGCAGTCGCCGAGCGTCGGCCCGCCCGGCTCGTCAGGCATCGACGCCGACGGCGGCCAGCAGATGCGCCTGATGGTCGGCGACCAGCGCATCGACCAGTTCGTCCATCTCGCCCTCGATCACCCGGTCGAGCTTGTAAAGCGTCAGATTGATCCGGTGGTCGGTGACGCGGCCTTGCGGAAAGTTATAGGTACGGATGCGCTCGGAGCGGTCGCCGGAGCCGACCTGGCTCTTGCGGGCGGCCGAGCGTTCGTCGTCGGCGCGCTGGCGTTCCATGTCGAACAGCCGGGCCTTCAGCACCTGCATGGCGCGGGCGCGGTTCTGGTGCTGGGACTTTTCCGACGACGTCACGACGATGCCGGTGGGAATATGGGTGATGCGCACCGCCGAATCGGTGGTGTTGACGTGCTGGCCGCCGGCGCCGGAGGCGCGCATCGTGTCGATGCGGATGTCCTCGGTCTTCACCTCGACGTCGATGTCCTCGGCTTCCGGCAGCACCGCGACGGTGGCCGCCGAGGTGTGGATGCGGCCGCCCGATTCGGTCTCGGGCACACGCTGCACCCGGTGGACGCCGGATTCGAACTTCAGCCGCGAGAACACGCCGACGCCGCGGATCGCCGCGATCACTTCGCGGTAGCCGCCGACTTCGCCCTCGCTGGCCGAGATGATCTCCACCTTCCAGCGGTTCATCTCGGCATAGCGCTGATACATGCGGAAGAGATCGCCGGCGAAGAGGCCGGCCTCCGAGCCGCCGGTGCCGGCGCGGATTTCCAGGATCGCGCCCTTCTCGTCGGCGGCGTCCTTGGGCAGCAGCAGGATGCGGATCTCGGCGGTCAGCGTCTCCAGCCGTTCCTTCAGCTCGTCGATCTCGATTTCCGCCAGTTCGCGCATGTCGCGCCCGGCCGCCGGCTCGTCGAGGATCGCGCGGGCCTCGGCCAGTTCCTGCTCGGCCTTCTGATAGGTGCGAATGGCCGCGACCACTTCCTCCAGCCCGGAATATTCGGCTGCCAGCTTGGTATAGACCTCGTGCTCCGGCCCCTTCGACATCTCGTGCTCGAGCAGCGCGAAGCGGTTGAGGATTTCGTCGAGGCTGGATTTCGGCAGGGTCGCCATGTGGTCCTGAACAGGTGCGGGGAAGAGGATGCGCCCTCTTGCGCGAGGTCGCGACGGTGATCCAGGTCGGCGGGCCGGGTCAGCTAATACGGAATGCCCTGCGCCTTGGCGAAGTCGACCAGTGCCCGCCGCGGCGCATCCGACGGGTGGCTGCCGTCGAGATAGGCGGTCACCAGCTCGGTCACCCGGCCGACATTCATCTCGACGATCGCCGCCTTCACCGGCCCGATCGAGGGCGGTGCCATGGATATGGACCGGAAGCCGAGGCCGATCAACGCCATCGCCGACAGCGGCCGGCCGGCCATCTCGCCGCACAGGGTCACCGGCACCGAATGGCGGATGCCGGCATCGACGATCAGCTTCAGCGCCCGCAGGAAGGCCGGCGACAGATCGTCGAAGCGGTCGGCGACGCGGGCATTGCCGCGATCGACGGCGTTGAAGAACTGGAACAGGTCGTTCGAGCCGACCGAAACGAAGTCGAGGAGCTGCATCACCTCGTCGAGTTGGAACAGGATGCCCGGCACCTCGATCATCGCGCCGATCTTCAGCCGCTCGGGCATGACATGGCCGAAGCGGGTGAGGTGCTTGTATTCGCGGCTGATCAGGTCGCGCGCCAGATGCAGCTCCGACACGTCGGTCACCATCGGGAACATGACCCGCAATTCCCGGCCGGCCGCCGCCTTGAGCAGCGCCCGCAGCTGGGTCCGCATCAGGCCAGGCCGGTCGAGCGCCAGGCGCAGCGCCCGGTAGCCCAGCGCCGGATTATCCTCGGGGAACTGGTTCAGATAGGGCAGCACCTTGTCGCCGCCGACATCGAGGGTGCGGAAGGTCACGGGCCGGCCGCCGGCCGCGTCCAGCACCGCCGAATACAGCCGCTCCTGGTCGCTGGCCCGCGGCATGGTGGAGGCGACCATGAACTGCAGCTCGGTGCGGAACAGGCCGATGCCCTCGGCGCCGGCCTCGTCGAGCTGCGGCAGGTCTACCAGCAGGCCGGCATTCATCTGCAGATCGATCTTGACCCCGTCGCGGCTGACCGAGGCCATGTCGCGCAGCGACCGGTAGCGCTCCTGGCGCTTCTCGCGGAACTTGGCCTTGTCGGAGAACAAAGCTTCCAGATCGGCCTGCGGGCGCAGGTGGACGCCGCCGTCCTCGCCGTCGACGATGACCGAATCGCCGCTCTCCGACATGGAAACCGCGCCCTTGACCTGGCCGACGACGGGAATGCCGAGGGCCCGCGCGACGATGACGACGTGGCTGGTCGCCGCCCCCTCTTCCAGCACGAGGCCGCGGATCTGCTCGCGGCGATAGTCGAGAAGCTCCGCCGCGCCCATGGAGCGGGCGACGATGATCGCGTCGTCGGGCGTCGCCTGCCCGTCATGGCCGATGAGCTGGCGCAGCAGCCGGTTGGCGAGATCGTCGAAATCATGCAGCCGCTCGCGGATATAGGGATCGGTCATGTGCATCATGCGCGCCCGCATGTCGCTCTGGACCTTCTCCACCGCCGCTTCCGCGGTCAGGCCGTTGCGCACCGCCTCTTCCAGCCGCCGCACCCAGCCGCGGTCGTGGGCGAACATGCGATAGGCTTCCAGCACCGCCCGGTGCTCGCCCTCGCCGGCCACTTCGCGGCGCGACAGCATGTCCTCGATCGACAGCCGCAGGACGCCCAGCGCCTTGGTCAGGCGCTCGACCTCGATCTCCATGTCCTCGTTGAAGAGGTTGGTCACGACGACGCGCGGCTCGTGCAGGATCACCCGCCCAAGGCCGATGCCGTCGGACAGCGGCACGCCGGTGAACGAGACCGAGCGGGACAGATCGAGGGCGACGCCGGGCCGCGACAGGCCTTCCAGGCTGCCGGCGGCGATCATCTCGGCGACCACCATGGCGACGGTTTCCAGCGCCTCGGATTCCTCGTCGCGATAGACCCGCGCCGCCTTGTTCTGGACGACCAGCACGCCGAGCGTGCGGCCTGCGCGCAGGATCGGCACGCCGAGGAAGGAGTGGTAGATCTCCTCGCCGGTCTCCGGAAGATAGGTGAAGGCCGGGTGCTTCTGGGCTTCCGGCAGGTTCAGCGGCCGCGCCGTCGCGGCGATCGTGCCGACGAGGCCCTCGCCGAGTTTCAGCTGGGCGAGATGGACCGAACCGGGGTTCAGACCCTCGGTGGCGTAGAGTTCCAGAATGCCGTCGGCGCGCAGGACGTAGAGCGAGCAGACCTCGGCCACCATGTTCTGGGCGATCAGGCGGGAAATCTGGTCGAGACGCGACTGCGGGTCGAGAGGCTCGACCATGAGCTCCCGGATGCGGCGCATGAGAACGCGCGGCCCTGACATGTCGCTTCTGTTCAACGCGATGTCCCGTTCCAGGTGGCCGACGCCCGCCCGGATGATTCCGGTCGGCCGCGCGATCCCCTTCCCCGTATCAGATCACATAAAGCTGCCCCGACAGAACCCAATCGGAAGGCAGCAATAGGTTTTCCCCTTCGCGGCCCGGTTGCGCGCCCGTCACGCCGGCACGCAAGGCCGGGCAGTCCGGCGACCCTTAAGGTCTATGCCTTGTCGAGACCGTAGACCGAATGCAGCGCCCGCACGGCCAGTTCGGTGTAGTCGCCGTCGATCAGGATCGAGATCTTGATCTCCGACGTGGTGATGGCGCGGATGTTGACGCCGCGATCGGCCAGCGCCTTGAAGGCGGTGGCGGCGACGCCGGTGTGGCTGCGCATGCCGACGCCGATGACCGAGACCTTGGTCAGACCCTGCTCGCTCTGGATAGCGTCGTAGCGCATCTCCGTCTTGGCCTTCTCGAGGACGGCGGTCGCCTTGTCGAGATCGCCGGCCGGGACCGTGAAGGTCATGTCGGTGGAGGTGCCGGCCTCGGAGATGTTCTGGACGATCATGTCGACATTAACGCCGGCTTCGGCGAGCGGCCCGAAGATGGCCGCGGCGACGCCCGGCTGGTCCTCGACCCGGCGCAGCGAGATCTGCGCCTCGTCCTTGGCGTAGGCGATGCCTGTGACGACCTGCTGTTCCACGATTTCATCCTCGTCGCAAATGAGGGTCCCCGGCGGGTTGTCGAAGTCGCCCATGCCGGGCGCGTCCGGGTCCTCGAAAGAAGAACGCACGAAGGTCCGCACCTTGTGGACCATGGCCAGTTCCACCGAGCGCACCTGCAGCACCTTGGCGCCGAGCGAGGCCATCTCCAGCATTTCCTCGAAGGAGATGCGGCTGAGGCGCCGGGCCTTCGGCTCGATGCGCGGGTCGGTGGTGTAGACGCCGTCGACGTCGGTGTAGATGTCGCAGCGATCGGCCTTGATCGCCGCGGCCACCGCGACGGCCGAGGTGTCCGAACCGCCGCGCCCGAGCGTGGCGATGCGGTTGTCGGGCGCGATGCCCTGAAAGCCGGCGAGCACCGCCACCTGGCCCTCGGCGAAGCGCCGCACGATCTCGGACGAATCGATCTCCTGGATGCGGGCGGCGCCATGGGCGCCGTCGGTGCGGATCGGCACCTGCCAGCCCTGCCAGGAGCGCGCGTTGACGCCCATCGCCTGCAGCGTGATCGCCAGGATGCCGGCCGTCACCTGCTCGCCTGACGCGACCACGGCGTCGTATTCACGCGCATCGTGGATCGGCGAGGCCTCGCGGCACCAGCCGACGAGCTCGTTGGTCTTGCCCGACATCGCCGAGACGACCACGGCCACGTCGTGGCCCGCGTCGACCTCGCGTTTCACATGACGCGCGACATTGCGGATGCGGTTGACGTCGGCGACGGAAGTGCCGCCGAATTTGAGGACGAGTCGGGCCATGGGATCGGCATTCGGTGGTTCGACAAGATGTCTGGTGAACTGACCCCGAACGGTCCGGCGTCGCGAAACGGCCGGACATGTCCGAAGGACCCAGCACGCGGCGGGCGGGGGTTCCCTAGCCGATGCGACCTCAAACCGCAATGTCGCCGCGGCTTGCGGACACCATCTCGCATCGTCTCCGCCGCGCCGCCACGCTTGACTTTGGCCGGCCGGAGCGAACATGCCGAACCACCACGACAGGCAACGAGGACGAGATGAGCGCACCCGACGGAACGACGATCGACGCGGCCGAGGTCGAGCGATTCTCGCGCCTGGCCCAGGAATGGTGGAACCCGGTCGGCAAGTTCAAGCCGCTGCACAAGTTCAACCCGGTGCGGCTGGAATATATCCGCGAGCAGCTGGCGATGAATTTCGACCTGGACCTGTCCGCCGACAAGCCGTTCGACGGCCTGTCGGTGCTCGACATCGGCTGCGGCGGCGGGCTGATCTGCGAGCCGATGGCCAGGCTAGGGGCCAGGGTCGTCGGCGCCGACGCCTCGGAGACGAATATCGAGGTCGCCAAGCTGCATGCCGCCGAGAGCGGGCTTGCCATCGACTACCGCGCCACCACCGCCGAGGCGATCGCCGAAGGCGGCGAGACCTTCGACGCGGTGCTGGCGCTGGAGATCGTCGAACACGTCTCCGACGTCGACCTGTTCCTGACCTCCTGCGCGGCGATGGTGAAACCGGGCGGGCTGCTCTTCGTCGCCACCATCAACCGCACCTTCAAGGCGCTGACCTTCGCCATCATCGGCGCGGAATACGTGCTCGGCTGGCTGCCCAAGGGCACCCATCAATATGAGCGGCTGGTGCGGCCGAAGGAGATCGGCGATCCGGTCGAGGCGGCAGGGCTGTCGATGATCGACGAGGTCGGCGTGGTCTACCACCCGCTCGCCGACGCCTGGAAGCGTTCGCGCGACACCGACGTGAACTACATGGTCCTCGCCCGCCGTCCCTCGGCCTGAGGAGCGCGGAGCCGGCCTCACGGATCCGTGTTCAAGCTGGAGACAAGGCTCGAATGCGATGCTCGTCCTGCGGGCGTCGTGAGCGCACCGAGGCATGCATCATGGAGCTGAGAACCAGCACGTGTAGAGACCCAAGAGGACGTCATGGTATCGCCGAGATCAGACAGCATTCCCAATGAGGCCAACTGTCCTGTCCATCTGGAGATCCTGGCCCTCCTGCTGCGCTCCGACGACGCGACGAAGCAGGCGCTGATCCGTGAGATCCCGGGCCCGACCCGCGCCCGCCTCGCCTTCTTCTGCTACAACCGCGTGCATCTGCGCGGCCTCGCCTTCCAGATCACCGCGCTGTGCGAACTGGCCGATTTGCGCACCATCGCCGGCGCCAAGGGCGACCTTCTCTACAGCCAGGCCACCGAGCAGGGTCTGTTCGAGGATGGCGAGGGCGGCCCGCGGCGCCACAAGGGCGTGACCCTGGCGCGGACCGCACGCGGCTGAGGCCGACAGGCGGTCTTCCGTTCCCGGCTTCGGTCAGTTCTTGTCTTCGGGCAGCGGCGGCAACGGCAGCGCCGCGACCCCTTCCTCGCCGAGGCTCTTGACCTCCTGCGGCGACGCCTCGCCGTAGATCTGGCGCTTCTCGCTCTCGCCGTAATGGATGCGGCGCGCTTCCTCGGCGAATTTCGGCCCGACATAATCCGACTTGGCGCGCAGCTCCCGCGCGATCGCCTGCAGCTTGGCATAGACCGCCGCCGCATCGCCGCCGGCATAGCGGGCCTCGGCCGGCGCGGCCGGGCCCTCGGCCACCGCCTGCGCCCGATCGCCTGCCGCGCTTTGCCGCCCGGATTTGGCGACCGCCGGCTTCATCAGCGCCTTGGACACATCCGTCGATCCGCAGACCGGGCAGCACACCAGCCCGCCCGCCGCCTGGCGCTCGAAATCCTCGCCGGAGCGGAACCAGCCGTCGAAGGCATGGGAGGCAGGCTGACAGCGCAGCGCGAAACTGATCACTCGGCCGCCTCGCGGGCACCGGTCACCGCCACCTCGGCATCGCCGACGGTGAAGCTGCGGGCATTCTTCAGATTCGGAACCTTGCCGCGCGCGGCGGCAACGGCCGCCGTGTCGATATCGGCGAAGGCCACGCCCGGCGCGTTGCCCTCGACCTCGGCGATCACCGCGCCCCAGGGATCGACGATCAGCGAATGGCCGTAGGTCTCGCGCCCGTCCTCGTGGCGGCCGCCTTGCGCGGCGGCGATGACGAAGGCGCCGTTCTCGATGGCGCGGGCGCGCAGCAGCACATGCCAGTGGGCCTCGCCGGTCTGGCGAGTGAAGGCGGCGGGCGCAGTCAGGATCTCGGCGCCGGCCAGCGCCTCCTCGCGGAAGAGATGCGGAAAGCGCATGTCGTAGCAGATCGCGAAGCCGAGCCGCGCGGTCCCGTCGGCAAAGGCGAGATCGGCCAGCACCGCGGCGCCGCCGGGGCGATAGGTGCGCGATTCCCGCCAGCTCTCGCCATTGTCGAGATCGACGTCGAACATGTGGATCTTGTCGTAGCGCGCAACACGCTGGCCGTCCGGCGCGAAGAGCAGCGCCCGGTTGGCGACGCGCCCGTCATCGAGCGCCACGGCGATCGAGCCGAGATGCAGATGGATGCCGTAGCGCCGCGCGAGTTCGCTGGCGGTGGCCACGAGGAGATCGTCGTCCTCCGTCCGCAGCCGGTCCATCAGCGCCGCGCGGTCGCGTTGCAGCATGCCGGTCATTTCCGGCGACTGGACGTAATGCGCGCCGCCCGCCGCCGCCTCGGCCACCAGCGCGTCCAGCGCCGCGGCGTTGTCGGCCGGCTCGCGGCCGGAGCGCATCTGCAGAACCGCGGCGCGAAACGTCGTCATGGCATGTCCTTCAAGAGGCTGGCCCTTCCCGAGGCGTGCGCCCCCGTCAGGCGGCCAGCAGCGGGTCCAGCTTGCCGGCGCGCTCCAGGGCGTAGAGCTCGTCGCAGCCGCCGACATGGGTGTCGCCGATGAAGATCTGTGGGAAGGTGGCGGCGCCATTGCCGCGCTCGCGCATTTCCTGGCGCAGCTGCGGCGAGGACGAGGCGTCCTTTTCCTCGTAGGCCACGTTCTTCTGGTCGAGGAGCTGCTTGGCGCGCGAACAGAAACCGCAGAGCTGTCGGGTGTAGATCGTCACATTCGGCATGGAGTGTCATTCCCAGCTGGTTGAGGACCAGCATATGGCTTCACTCGGTGCCGGTCGCAACCCTTGCGAAGGTGAGCACGTCGACGTCGCGGGCCCCGGCCCGCTTCAGCGCCCGGGTGGCGCTCGCGACGGTGGCGCCGGTCGTATAGACGTCGTCGACCAGCAGCACCCGCTTCCCGTCCAGCTCGTCGCGGCGGGTCTCCACCACCTGGAAGGCGCCGCGGACATTGGCGCGGCGCTGGGCGGGACCGAGCCCGACCTGGCTGCGCGTCGCCTTCACCCGCTTCAGCGACAGCGGCGAGAAGGACAGCTTGGCGCCGCGCGCCACCAGCCGGGCGATCTCCGCCGACTGGTTGAACCGCCGCCGCCACAGCCGGCCGGGATGCAGCGGTACCGGCACGACGACCTCCGCATCGGCGATCAGTTCGGCGCCGGCGCGGCTCATCCAGCCGGCCATCAGCGGCACCAGATCGGTGCGGTCGGCATATTTCAGCGAGCTGACGAGGCGCGCCGCCAGATCCTCGTAGAGCACCGCGGCGCGCAGCCGGGCGAAGGGCGGCGGCTCGGCGATGGCCTCGGCGGAGAGGAAGCCCTTGCCCAGATCATAGGCGAAGGGTAGCCCGAGAACCTCGCAATAGGGACGTTCGATGAAACGCAGCTTCGGCCAGCAGGCGCAGCACACCGTGCCGGAACCGGTGACCGCCGCCTGGCAGCCGGGACAGACAGGCGGAAAGAGCAGCCGGCCGAGGGAGCCGGTGATCGCCGCCGAACCGCGCCTGAATAAGCTCATCGTTCCGCCCGTCCCTGGTGCGCAGTGCCCGCAGGTCGGATCGGCTTCCTCCTCGATACGCGAAGCCGGTCGCGCCTCCCTGTGCTTGACGATACTCCACCTGCGACAAGCTACAAGCGCCTGTCGCCGCGCCCGACCAGATTGACCGAAGCCGAGAACCCCATGCCCGACGCTCCCGACCATATCGTCTTCGACCGGGCGCTCCTCGACCGCCGCCGCCGGCGCTGGCACGCTGCCGCGACCTCCGACAGCCCGCGCTTCCTCCTGAAGGCCATCGCCGCCGAACTCGCCGACCGGCTGTCGCTGGTCGACCGCAGGTTCGAGACCGCGGTCGATCTCGGCGGCCATACCGGCGAGATGGCGCGCTTTCTGGAACAGGGCGGCCAGGCCGGCCGCGTCCTGCGCATCGAACGCCTGCCCGCCCTTCTCGGCGACAGCGCCATGGCCGTCGTCGGCGACGAGGAGATGCTGCCGCTGGCCGCCGAGAGCGTCGACCTGATCGTCTCGACCCTGTCGCTGCACCTGACCAACGACACGCCCGGCGCCCTCGTACAGCTGCGGCGTGCGCTGAAGCCCGACGGGCTCTTCCTCTGCGCGCTTCTGGGCGGCGGCACCCTCAACGAATTACGCGCCTCGCTGTTTGCGGCGGAAGCCGAACTCCTCGGCGGCGTGTCGCCGCGCGTTGCCCCCTTCGCCGACGTGCGCGATGCCGGCGGCCTTTTGCAGCGGGCCGGCTTCGCCCTGCCGGTGACCGACCAGGACCGGCTGACCGTGCGCTACGATTCGCTGTTCGAGCTGATGGCCGATCTGCGCGCCATGGGCATGGCCAACATGCTGGTCGAGCGCTCCCGCCGCCCCGCCTCGCGCCGGCTGTTCCTGCGCGCCGCCGAAATCTACGCCGAGCGCTTCTCCGATCCGGACGGCCGCATCCGCGCAACCTTCGACGTCATCTACCTCTCCGGCTGGCGTCCGCATGAAAGCCAGCAGAAGCCGCTCAAGCCCGGCAGCGCCAGGGCAAGCCTCGCCGACGCCCTGAAGGATCGCTCCGACAAGCTGTAGGCGGCGACGGCGTCGCGGGCGCGGACACTCTTCGAGGATGGCGTCCTTCTAGAAGCCGTGTTGCCGAAGGGCGTGGGCGATGCCACGCTTCAACGATCCCTCCTTGTAGGGAAAGGCGGCGAAGAAATGCGCACGGGAGAGGCCGCTGCGCCGGCTGCGGACATCCCGCGCCCAGGCGGCCGCTTCCCGGCTGTCGCCGTTCAACTCGCGCGCCACCAGCGCAATCAGGGCGATCAGCACATGGGCCCCCGGCGCCCGCGCCGCCCGATCGCCCCAGACGGCCGCCTCGGCGGTCTGGCTGCGACTGAGGCAGATCAGCGCCCAGGTCCCGAGCATGGCATAGCGGAACGGGTCCAGCGGGCTCAGCGCCAGCGCGCGATCGACATTGTCGCTGCCGTCGAGATTGCGTTCGGTGATCGTATCGGCCCATGCCCTCGCATAGAAACCCTGCGCGTAATTCGGGCTGAGTTCGGTCGACCGGTCGAGCCAGGGCAGGCTGGCGTCGATGTCGCCCGCCAGCCAGAACGACCGGCCCAGGGCGAAATTCGCGAAGGGATCGACCGGGTCCAGCTCGACGCTGCGCTCGGCACATCGCCGGGCCTCGGCCCTGTCGTGCTTGCGGTCGCCATAGCGCAGGAACGCCCCCTGGAAATTGGCGGAGGAGAGACCCGCATATCCCCGTGCAAAGCGCGGCTCCTTCTCGATCGCCAGGGCGAACAGGCTCGTTGCGGCCGCATTGTCCTGGCGGTTGAAGCGATAGAGATGCTTCAGTCCGAGATGGTAGGCCGCCCAGGCGTCGAGGTTCTCCGGGCCCGAAAGGGTCGCCAGGCTGGCCTCGTTCAGCGGGATCCGGACCTCCAGGGCGGCGACCACCTCCGCCACCACCCTCGCCCGCACGGCATGCACGTCGTCGATCCGGGCGTCGATGTGATCGCCCCACAGGATGCTGCCGCTGCGCGTGTCGACCAGTTCGACGATGATGGTGATCGAGGAGCCGAAGATCTCGACGATCCCCGACAGGCAATAGCCGACATTCAGGAGGCGGCCGATCTCGTCGACATCGACCTTGGGCGTGCGGAACCGGAAGGACGAGCCGCGGGCGATGACGTCGAGCCAGCGCAGCCTTGAGAGCGAGGCGATGAGATCGTGGGCGACCGCCTCGCCGATGGCTCCATAGGCCCCCGGCGTGCCGATCGCGCGGAACGGCAGCACGGCGATCGACGGCCGGCCGGCGGGCAGGCCGCGTGTCGCGCTGTCCACCGGGTCGGCGGCAGCCGGCGGCGCGACGACGATCGCCACCTCGCCGACGAAGCGGATACCGCGGCCGTGCAGCGTGCGGATCAGGCGCTGCTGGCGTCCGTTGTCGCCCAGCGCCCGCCGGGCCGACTTGATCCGGCTGGACACCGCGGCGTCGGAGACGGCCCGTCCTTCCCAGATCTTCTCGACGATCTCCTCCTTGGAGACCATGCGCTCGGAATTCTCGACGAGAAGCAGGAGCAGGGCAAAGACCTGCGGCTCCACCGCGACGGGCTGGCCGTCGCGCCGCAATTCGCCCTTCATGGGCTCGAGTTCGAACGGTTCGAAGACGTATCGCATCGACCTGCCTTGCGGGCAGCGTAACCCGGCAGGAGCCTAGCACATCTCCACGAAATCTCCGGGCGCTCTCCACGCCGCCTTCCAGCATCGGCCCGCCGCGCGCGCTAAGCCGTATGGGTCGGCCCGGTCCGACTGCAGCCGACCTCAAGCAATGGAGAACGGATATGCCGCTCGTCGATATTCAACTCATCAAGGGCGTCTTCACGCCGGAGCAGAAGAAGGAGATGATCGAAACGGTCACCGATGCCATGGTCAGGATCGAGGGCGAAGCGATGCGCGGCGTCACCTGGGTCCGGATCCAGGAGCTGGCCAGCGGCGAATGGGGCATCGGCGGCAAGGCGATCACCACCAACGACATCCTGGCGATGCAGTCCGCGAGCGCGCTCGAACACGCCTGACGCAGGACGACGCCGGCCGAGACGGGACAGCATCGCTGCCGGCGGTGCTGTCCTCGCATGCCAGGGTCGAAGCGCGCATTGAGATCACGGGCGTTGCCTGCGCCGTGGCGGCGGGCGCGGCGCCGTCCCGTCCGTTTTCGCTGGCAGCCCTCAGCCGTCGCTTCGGGGTCCGCCGTCGAAGATCGCGGCCAGATCGGCGTCGTTCAGCCGGCGGATCGCGCCGGGCACGAGATCGGCCGGCAGGCTCAGGCCGCCGACGGATTCGCGGTGCAGCGCCTCGACATGGTTCCCCGTCGCCGCGAACATCCGGCGCACCTGGTGGTAGCGCCCCTCGTGAACCTCGAGCAGTGCCTCCTGCGGGCCGACGACCTCCAGCTCCGCCGGGGCCAGCGGCTTCTCCTCGCCCTCCAGCATCAGCGTGCCCGCGGCAAAGAGCGCGGCCTCGTCGCCGGTCATCGGCCGGGCCAGATGCACGCGATAGCGCTTGGCGACATGCCGCTTCGGCGAGATGATGCGATGCAGGAGCTTGCCGTCATCGGTCATCAGCAATAGGCCGGACGTCTCCTTGTCGAGCCGGCCGACCGTCGAGATAGCGGGGTCGCGCCGGCGCCAGCGCTGCGGCAGAAGATCGTAGACCAGCGGCCCCGCCTCCTTGTGCGAGCAGGTCACGCCGAGAGGCTTGTGCAGCATCAGCGCGAAGCCGGGCAAGGGATCGAGCGCCTCGTCGTCGACCACCAGTCGCGTCTCCAGATCGGGCGTCAGCGCGATCCGTTTGTTGGCGTCGTGGAAGGCGGCGCCGTCGAGCCGGATGCGGCCGTTCTTCGCCAGCAGCTGGATCTCGCGCCGCGAGGCGTAGCCCATATTGGCGAGCAGCCGGTCGAGCCGCATTGTCGACGTCTTGCTCACTTGCGCGCCTCGAAGATCTTGTAGCCGGCCTCGTCGGCCAGCGGCTTCACGCTCCTGAAGCTGGTGCGCAGCACTTCCTCGTAGGGCATGTGCCGGTTGGCCACGAGATACAGCGTGCCGGAGCGGCGCAGCATCCGCCCCGCGGCCGTGATGAAGGCCTGGCCGAGCCCGCGATCCTCGATGCCCTCGCTGTGGAAGGGCGGGTTCGAGACGATGAAATGGAGATCGCTCAGCGCCGTTTCGCGGGCGTCGGCCCACACGAAGCGCGCCCGCGGATCGGTGACGTTGACCTTCGACGCCTCGACGGCGCGGCGGTCGATCTCGACCAGCGTCAGTTCCTCGACCGCCGGGGAGGCCAGGACGGCTTGCGACAGGACGCCCAGACCGGCGCCGAGATCGGCACCGCGGCCGGCGAGCTTCGGCAGATGGCGCAGCAACAGCGACGTCCCCGGATCGACCCGGTTCCACGAGAAGATCCCCGGCTGGGAGCGCAGCCCGATCTCCTCGACCGTGACGGGCGCGCCCGCCGCGATCGCGTCCTCCAGGCCGTGCAGCGTCTCCGGCCGCACCAGCGAGCAGACGCGCTGGCGCGACTTGTAATGCTCGGCGACATCGCATCCGAAGGCTTCCAGCTCGCCACGCAGGCGCTGGCCGCCCTTGTCCTTGGCTGCCAGCACCGTCATCGCGCCGCCGGGCGCCAGCGTGCGCAGGGCATGGGCCAAGACGAAGCGCCGCTCGATGGAGCCGGGGGGCGCGGCGATCACAAGTTCGGCGAAGGCCCCGTCGGGCTGGGCCTCCAGCGCCTGGGCGCCGGGCCGCAGCGGCGAGAGCTGCACGGCGCCGGCCGGCACGTCCACGAGACTGGAAAGCGGCGCGCCATAGACGGCGCTGCGCAGCGAGGGGGAAGGATCAAGTTTCGTCACCGCCGTGCCATAGCAGCTTTGCCGCCCCGGCAAAAAGCGGTTTGGCGACAGATCGGCATCGGCCGTACGGGCCTGGGTCGGCCGGGATCGCATCGGAAGCACGGCGCAGGCGTCCAGCGGTCCCTGCGACGCGCCTATGCGTATGCGCCCAGCGCCCTCAGCAGCTGCCGAGGCGGCGGCCGTCGGCGTAGATCACGCAGGGCGCGGCATCGACCGGCTGCAGGACGCTGCGGCGCAGGGT
This sequence comes from Aurantimonas sp. DM33-3, assembly GCF_014334315.1. Lineage (NCBI taxonomy): Bacteria > Pseudomonadati > Pseudomonadota > Alphaproteobacteria > Hyphomicrobiales > Aurantimonadaceae > Aurantimonas > Aurantimonas sp. DM33-3. The sequence continues at coordinate 149,956 of NZ_JACSGS010000008.1, forward strand.
ATATTCGCTGGACTTCGCGACGGAGCCCGTCGCCATCATGTCGAGATCGGGACGATGGTCGCCGGCCACATAGCTGGCGCTGCGCTCGGCGATCGGCGGCACCAGCAGCGACAGGAACACCGCCAGTGCGCCGAACAGCAGTGTCGCACGGAACAGACCGGTGCCTGCCGCCGGGATGTCCGACGCCGACTCCTCGATCCGATCCTCGTGCCTGTCGATCGTGCGCATGGTCCCCTCGCAAGGCGGAAGTGAGGGTCCGATGATGCCAGCGGATGGTGAAGGAGCCCTTAAGCCGGGGATGCGCGCCACAGCGCACGCGGCCTTGCACCGCGACCGTCCTGCCGAAGCCCCGGCGGGACGGCTCAGAGCAGCTCGATCAGATGCGGGATCAGCGGCTCGTCGGCCGGCGGCATCGGATAGTCGCGCAATTGCGCCGGCCGCACCCATTTCAGCCGCTGGCCCTCGCGCGGCATGGCGATGCCCTCGTAGCGCCGGCAGACATAGAGCGGCATCAGGAGGTGGAAGTCGTCATAGGAATGGCTGGCAAAGGTCAGCGGCGCCAGGCACGCCGCCTTCGTCTCGATGCCCAGTTCCTCGCGCAATTCGCGGATCAACGTCGCCTCGGGCGTCTCGCCCGGCTCGAGCTTGCCGCCGGGAAACTCCCACAGGCCGGCCAGCGCCTTGCCGGCGGGCCGTTCGGCGATGAGGATGCGGCCGTCGGAATCGACCAGCGCGCAGGCGACGACCAGCAGCAGGCGCTGCCCCGGCCCGCTCACGCGCCGCCGCCCGGTGGGGCGCGATAGACGTAGCGATAGGCCTCGTTGAAGCCGAGCGAGCGATAGAGCGACAGGCCGGCCGCATTGTCGGCCTCGACCTGCACCCAGGCGGTCCTGGCGCCCTTGTGGGCGGTATAGCGCAGCGCCGTCTTGACGAGGTCGCGGCCGACGCCGCGCTGGCGCTCCGTGCGATGCACGGCGACGTCGAGCAGGCCGGCGAGGTCGTTGTCGTGGATCGCCAGCGCCACGGCGACCGGCGAGCCGTCCTTGTTCTCGCGGATGAACAGTCCCGTCGGAGGCCGGATCGATTCCAGCACCCCGGTCAGGCCCGAGCGCAGTGCGGCCGCGCGCTCATGCACCGCCAGGCTCGCCTCGACATAGCGGCTCATGTCGCGGATCGGGATGCGATCCACCTGCCCGGCGAGGTCGAGACTGTCGAGATCGGCGGTCATCACAAGGGATTCGTCGAAGCGCGACCAGCCCTTCTCGTCGAGATGGGCGACGAGGTCGGGCGGGGCCAGCGGCGACTGGCGGACCATGATCGAGCGGCCATGCTCGGCAAAGGTCTTGGCCGCCCGCTGCAGGCGCGAGGGAATGTCGGAATTGTCGGACGGATCGAGCGGATTGACGGAGTTCAGCCGCTTGGCCGGGAACGAGGCGGTGACGCGCACCGCCCAGGTGCCGTCGAACCCGGTCGAGGAGGCGGGCCAGGCGCGAAAGCCCGCCGCCTCCAGGCGTCGCACCACGGCCAGCTGCCGCATCTTCTCAGCTTCGGTAATCGCCATTGATCGCGACATATTCCTTGGTGAGATCGCAGGTATAGACGGTCCAGCGCCCCTGCCCGAGGCCGAGATCGACCCGGATCGGGATTTCGGCATGGCGCATCAAGGCCGCCGCGGCGTCTTCGGAATAGTCCGGGTCGCGCTCGCCGTCGACGGCAACGCGGATGTCGCCGAAATGGATCGCCAGCCGGTCGCGGTCGGCTTCCTCGCCGGCCTTGCCGACGGCCATGACCACGCGGCCCCAATTGGCATCCTCGCCGGCGACGGCGGTCTTGACGAGCGGCGAATTGGCGATCGACAGGGCGATGCGCTTGGCCGCCGCGTCGCTGGTCGCGCCCTCGACGGTGACCTGGATTTCCTTGCGGGCGCCCTCGCCGTCCCGGGCGACCTGCCGGGCGAGATCGAGAAGCAGCTCGCTCAGCGCCACCCGGAAACCGTCGAGCCGCGGATCGTCGGCGGTCTCGATCGCAGCGCCGCCGCGCGCCGCGGCCGCGCCGGTGGCGAACAGCAGCAGCGTGTCGGAGGTCGAGGTGTCGCTGTCCACCGTCACCGAATTGAAGCTCGGCGCGACCGCTTCCGTGAGCATCGCCTGCAGGGCCGGCGCGGCGATGGCCGCATCGGTCGCCACGAAGGACAGCATCGTCGCCATGTCGGGCGCGATCATGCCGGCGCCCTTGGCGATACCGTTGATCGTCACCGTTACCCCGTCGATCGCCACCTGGCGGGTGGCGAGCTTGGGATAGGTGTCGGTGGTCATGATCGCGTCGGCGGCAGCGCGCCAGCCATCGGCGCCCGCCGTTTCCGCAAGGCCGGCCAGGAGACCGGTGAACTTGTGGGCGTCGAGCGGCTCGCCGATCACCCCGGTCGAGGCGAGGAACACCTCGCGCGGCGTCGCACCGACGGCGTCGGCGGCGGCCTCGGCGGTGGCTTCGGTCGCCTGCCGGCCGCGCCGGCCGGTGAAGGCGTTGGCATTGCCGGAATTGACCACGACGGCCCGCGCCGTGCCGCCGGAAAGGCTTGCCCGGCAATGGTCGACCGGGGCCGAGGGGCAGCGCGAGGTGGTGAAGACGCCCGCGACCGCGGCCGGCGCGTCGAACACCATCATCAGGACGTCGGTGCGCCCCTTGTACTTGATCCCCGCCGCGGCCGTGGCGATGCGCATGCCGTCGATCGGCGGCAGCGCGGCCAGTTCCGTGGGGGCGAGAGGCGAGACCGTGGTGGGCTGGGCCATGGGGATCGCCGACCGCTTACTGCTCGGCGGGCGCGGCCGGAGCGGCCGCGGGATCCATCGACTTCTCCAGCGCCTCGACCTGGCTCTTCATCGCCGGGTCGACATATTCGACCGGCAGCTCGTCGCGGGCCTTCTGGACGAGGCCCATATATTTCTCGCGCAGCACGACCTGGCGGACCTGGTCCTTCACCGCGTCGAATTCGGGCTTCGGCGCCTCGCGCTTCTCCTCGACCTTGATCACGTGCCAGCCGAACTGGGTCTGGACCGGCTCCTTGGTGTAGGTGCCCGGCTCCATGGTGAAGGCCACCTTCTCGAATTCCGGCACCATCTGGCCGGCGCTGAAGAAGCCCAGGTCACCGCCCTCGGGGCCCGAGGGACCGGTGGAGCTTTCCTTGGCGAGCTCGACGAAGTCGGCGCCGCCGTCGAGCTTGCCGATCACCGCCTTGGCCTCTTCCTCGGTCTTCAGGAGGATGTGGCGGGCATGGACCTCTTCGGTCGCCGGCATCGCCGCGACTTCCTTGTCGAAGCGCGCCTTCAGCTCTTCCTCGGTGATGTTGGCGACGCCGTTGCGGGCGAAATAGGCGTTGTGCAGCGTGCGCTCGCGCAGGAAGTCGATCTGCGCGGCGACCTCGGGGTCGTCCTGCAGCGTCTCGGCCTCGGCCTGGCGCGCCAGTACCTTGATGTCGATCAGCGCCGACAGGACGGCGAGCTTGCGCTGGTCGGCCGGCAGGCGGGCGAACTGCTCGCCGACCTCGGCCGCGGCCGCCTTCAGGTCGCGCTCGGTGATCTCTTCCGATCCGACCCGGGCGACGACGTCCTCGTCGGCGGCACGGGCAGTGGTGCCGAAAGCGGCGAAGACCAGCGCGCCGGCCAGAAGGGTCGAACGAAAAGCGGTGTTCATGGCAAAGAACGTCCTTGCGATAGCGTTGGATGGGCAGTCCGAGGGAACGGGAGAGAGGGCCGAAGGTGCCTGCGGCAAGAGATGCAGCCGCTTCTGTTCGTCCCGCCTCGACGGCGCGGTCGCCTCCCGGGCGCGCCGTTGACATCGGTTTGGCCCCCTCTTATCTCTCGCGCCAACCGAAAGTCCAGCCGACTTCCGCAAAGTTTGAAGCCTCCCGAAATTCTGCAAGTTGGTAGGATCGGTGGCATCGGCCTGCAAGCCGGCCACGGCATCGACGGTGCGATATCTTTTGGAAGGACCGGTTATGGTCAGTATTGGCGGGCTCGCCCGTAAGTTGTTGGGTTCGGCGAACGACCGGGTCGTTCGACGCTACGACGCCCGGGTCAAGGCGGTCGCGGCACGCGAAGCCGACATCGCCGCCCTCACCGACGACGAGCTGCGGGCGCGGACCGAGACGTTCCGCAGCGAAATCGCCGCCGGCAAGACCGTCGACGATCTGTTGATCGAGGCCTTCGCCGTGGTGCGCGAGGGCGCCAAGCGTGCCCTCGGCATGCGCCATTTCGACGTCCAGATGATCGGCGGCATGGTGCTCAATTCGGGCGCCATCGCCGAGATGAAGACCGGCGAAGGCAAGACCCTCGTCGCCACCCTCGCCGTCTATCTGAACGCGCTCGAGGGCAAGGGCGTCCACGTCGTCACCGTCAACGACTACCTCGCCCGCCGCGACGCGGAATGGATGGGGCGTCTCTACCGCTTCCTCGGCCTGACCGTCGGCATCATCGTCCACGGCATGTCCGACGAGGAGCGCCGCGCGGCCTATGCCTGCGACGTCACCTACGCGACGAACAACGAGCTCGGCTTCGACTATCTGCGCGACAACATGAAGTACGAGCGCAGCCAGATGGTCCAGCGCGGCCATCGCTACGCCATCGTCGACGAGGTCGATTCGATCCTCATCGACGAGGCGCGCACGCCGCTGATCATCTCCGGTCCGCTCGACGACCGGTCCGAGCTCTACATGACGATCGACGGGTTCATCCCGCAGCTCGACAAGAGCGACTACGACATCGACGAGAAGCAGCGCACGGTGACCTTCACCGAGGACGGCACCGAGAAGCTGGAGCGGCTCCTGGAGGCCGCCGGCCATCTCGTCGGCGATTCGCTCTACGACATCGAGAACGTCGCCATTGTCCACCACGTCAACAACGCATTGAAGGCCCACGCGCTGTTCCAGCGCGACAAGGACTACATCGTGCGCAATGACGAAGTGGTCATCATCGACGAGTTCACCGGCCGCATGATGCCGGGCCGCCGCTTCTCGGAAGGCCTGCACCAGGCGCTGGAAGCCAAGGAAGGCGTCACCGTCCAGCCAGAGAACCAGACGCTGGCCTCGATCACCTTCCAGAACTATTTCCGCATGTACGACAAGCTGGCCGGCATGACCGGTACGGCCCAGACGGAAGCCGCCGAATTCGGCGACATCTACGGCCTGGACGTCATCGAGATCCCGACCAACCTGCCGATCCAGCGCATCGACGAGGACGACGAGGTCTATCGCACGGTCGAGGAGAAGTTCCGGGCCATCAGCCGCGAGATCCAGGACTGCGCCAAGCGCGGCCAGCCGATCCTCGTCGGCACGACCTCGATCGAGAAATCCGAGCTTCTGGCCGAGCGCCTGCGCAAGGACGGGCTGAAGGACTTCCAGGTCCTCAACGCCCGCTACCACGAGCAGGAGGCCTATATCGTCAGCCAGGCCGGCGTGCCGGGCGCGGTGACGATCGCCACCAACATGGCCGGCCGCGGCACCGACATCCAGCTCGGCGGCAATGCCGAGATGCGCATCGACCGCGAACTCGCCGACATGGCCGAGGGACCGGAGCGCACCGCCAGGGAAGAGGCCATCAAGGCCGACATCAAGCGGCTGAAGGAAATCGCCATCGAGGCCGGCGGCCTCTACGTGCTGGCCACCGAGCGCCATGAAAGCCGGCGCATCGACAACCAGCTGCGTGGCCGCTCCGGCCGCCAGGGCGATCCGGGCCGCTCCAAGTTCTATTTGTCCCTGCAGGACGACCTGATGCGCATCTTCGGGTCCGACCGCATGGATTCGATGCTGACCAAGCTGGGTCTCAAGGAGGACGAGGCGATCGTCCATCCGTGGATCAACAAGGCGCTGGAGAAGGCCCAGAAGAAGGTTGAGGCCCGCAATTTCGACATCCGCAAGAACCTTCTGAAGTACGACGACGTGATGAACGACCAGCGTCGCGTCATCTTCGAGCAGCGCATCGAGCTGATGGATTCCGAGGAGCTTGACGAGGCCGTGGCGGACATGCGCCACGCCACGATCGAGGGCATCGTGTCGCGGCACATTCCGGAAAAGGCCTATCCCGAGCAGTGGGAGACCGAGGCGCTGAAGGCGGAGACGCTGGAATACCTCAATCTCGACCTGCCGATCACGGATTGGGCGAACGAGGAAGGCATCGCCGAGGACGACATCCGCGAGCGCATCCGCGAGCATGCCGACCGCGCCGCCGCCGAGAAGGCCGAGCGCTTCGGCCCGCAGGTGATGACCTATGTCCAGCGCAACATCGTCCTGCAGACGCTGGACGCCCTGTGGCGCGAGCATCTGGTCAATCTCGACCATCTGCGTTCGGTCGTCGGCTTCCGCGGCTACGCCCAGCGCGATCCGCTGAACGAGTACAAGTCGGAATCCTTCGAGCTGTTCGAGGCGATGCTGGGCAATCTGCGCGAGCGCACCACCTCGCAGCTCACCCGGGTCGAGATCGTCCAGCCGGAGCAGCGCCAGCCGGCACCGCAGGTCCCGGCGATGGAAGCGCATCATGTCGACGCCACGACCGGCGTGGACGAGATGGGCGACGGCGCCGCGCGGCTGACCGCCAACTTCACCCCGGCCGCCGCCGACGGCCTGCGCCGCGATCCGGAGAACCCGGACAGCTGGGGCCAGGTCGGCCGCAACGAGCCCTGCCCCTGCGGGTCCGGCAAGAAGTTCAAGCACTGCCACGGCGCCTTCGTCTGAGGCAGACCGCAGCGACAACATCGAGGCCGCCGGATCCGAAAGGTCCGGCGGCCTTTTTCGTGGCTTGTGTGTCTTGCGCTGGGGCGCGCGTCGCCGTGAGGGTCGCGGTACAGACCCCACCAGGCAGCCCGCTCTCACCGACCGTGGCCGCGCCTCCGAATGGCCCTGCGGCTCCCGCCCGGACACGAAAAAGCCCGCGACGGAGGCCGCGGGCTTTTCCTAAACCGGATGGTTCGGCAGGGCCTGCTCGCCCCGCCGCCGTCCGGCTGCGCTATTTCAGGAAGCTCGAGAAGATCGAGCCGCCGCCACCGCCGACGCGGTTGCCTTCGCGGTCATAGCCCTCGCGGCGATGCTGCTCCTGGGCATAGGCCTCGGGCGTGATCGGCTGGCCGGTGCGATAGCTGAAGGTCGAGGTCTCGGCGAAGTCGCTCGGCGAGAAGCTCGAGGCGATCTTCTCTTCCTCGGCATGGTCGGCTTCCACCTTGGCGACGACCTGCGCCGGCAGGGAGAAGTCCGGGCAGGCGCCCGTGGCCGACAGGCCGGCGACCGTCTCGGCGCTCTGGTCGAAGACGTAGCGGCGGTCGCAGACGCCGACATTGGGCTGCTGGCGGGTCATCTCGAAATAGTCCGAGCCCTTCTTCAGCATCTTCCAGAAGTCGTAATGCTCGGAATTGCGGTGCCGCGCCATGTTCTTCGGCGTCATGCGGAAGGGATAGGCCTGGATCTGGAAGGCCCGCTGGCCGCCCTCGAAGGAATGGCGGGCGAGCGAATAGATTTCCTGCACCTGCTCGTCGTCCATGGCGTAGCAGCCGGACGAGTTGCACGAGCCGTGGATCATCAGATGCGAACCGGTCCGGCCATTGGCTCGGTCATAGGTGTTCGGATAGCCCATGTTCAGGGCGAGATGGTAATTGGAATTCGGGTTCAGCTGGGCCGGGGTCACCGTGTAGAAGCCCTCCGGCGCCTGACGGTCGCCTTCCTTCTTCTTCGGGCCGAGCTTTCCGGACCAGGCGCAGATCTCGTAGGTCTTCAAAAGCGCGTAGGTGCCGTCGGTCTTCTGCTTCCAGACCTCGAGGTCCGACTCTTCTTTGTAGAGGCGGACGAGGATCGGCGACTTGACGCCCATTCCGTTGGACTTGATCGCCTGCACGAGAGCGGCCGGCAGCGGCGCTTCGGCGGGCAGCAGATCTTCGTACTGGCAGGCGGAAACTGCGAACATGGCTGCCGCAAGCGCGGCGGCCGTCACGAGGCGTCGAAACAACATCCCCTCATCCCCATCGCATTGACGGCACTTTGGCCGTCCCCACTCGGACCGGCGCCTGCGAAGCGTCCGGACCATCGCGGCGGCCATATCCCAGTCGGATATCCCGTCGCATGCCTTTCCCCGTTCTGCCGCAACCGTCGTTAAGCAATCGTTAATGTTCAAAATTAGATCGATTGCCGGCGACAGGCCGGACGACGACAGGCTGCGTTGATTGCGCCCCTCACCTTACGTCGTCCGGGAGCATCCTTGCAGAGCTTGAAGCCCAAGGGAACGGGAGGGCGTTGCCGCCCGGCAACAGGCTTTAGAGATTCCGCCCGATGGCGAGGAACTTTTCGCGACGCTGGCGGCGCAGGCCGTCGCCGTCGAGCTCGGCCAGTTCGGCGAAGGCGGCGCGCACGCGCTCGGCGGCGGCCGCGATGCCCTCGGCGGGCGCCCGGTGGATGCCGCCCAGCGGCTCCTCGACGATGCCGTCGATGATGCCGAAGCCGGCGAGATCCTGCGCGGTGATCTTCATCGCCTGCGCCACATCGCGGGCGCGGGTCGCGTCCCGCCACAGGATCGAGGCGCCGGCCTCCGGCGAGATCACCGAATAGATGGCGTGCTCGAGCATCAGCACCTTGTTGGCGGTGGCGATGGCGATGGCGCCGCCCGAACCGCCCTCGCCGATGACCAGCGAGACCATCGGCACGCGCAGATTGAGGCAGGCCTCGGTGGAGCGGGCGATCGCCTCGGCCTGGCCGCGCTCCTCGGCGCCGATGCCCGGATAGGCGCCGGCGGTGTCGACGAAGGTCAGCACCGGGATCTGGAAGCGCTCGGCGAGCTCCATCACCCGCACCGCCTTGCGGTAGCCCTCGGGCCGGGCCATGCCGAAATTGTGCTTCAGGCGGGTCTGGGTGTCGGAGCCCTTCTCCTGGCCGATGACCGCGACGGACTGGCCGTCGAAGCGGCCGAAGCCGCTGATGATGGCGTGGTCTTCGGCATAGAAGCGGTCGCCGGCCAGCGGCACGAAATCGGTGATCAGGGCGGCGATGTAGTCGAGGCAGTGCGGCCGGTCGGGATGGCGCGCCACCTGGGTCTTCTGCCACGGCGTCAGCTTGCGATAGAGATCCGCCAGCGCCTCGCGGGAGCGCTTCTCCAGCCGCTGGATCTCGTCGGTGACGTCGACGGCGTCCTTGCCCTCGATCTTCTTGAGTTCCAGGATCTGGCCTTCGAGATCGGCGACCGGTTTTTCGAAATCGAGATAATTATGCATGGGTGCGCGGCGTCGAGCCGTCCTTCGAGATTTTGGCGACCGGACGCGACGGCCGACTGACCGCAGGGCGCGCGGCGCACGAGGGTCTGGCCCGCATGCGCCCCGCCCGCGGCGCAACGTCTGTGTTGCGGCGGAAACTGGCCATGCGCCGCACCCTTGTCAAGAAAACCGTGCGGCGCATCAATGCCGGCTCTCGTCCGACAGGGGATGATGGTCGGTGACCAGCCGGATCAGCCGCTCTTCCAGCACATGGGTGTAGATCTGTGTGGTCGAGATGTCGGCATGGCCGAGCAGCTCCTGCACCGCCCGCAGATCGGCGCCGTTCTGCAGGAGATGGCTGGCGAAGGCGTGGCGCAGCACATGCGGCGAGATCCGTTCGGCGGGAATGCCGACGCGGGCGGCCAGCGCCTTCAGGTCGCGGGCGAAGGCCTGGCGGGTCAGATGGCCGGTCTCCGACAGGGCCGGGAACAGCCAGCGCCCCTCTTCGGAGACGCCGGCAAGTTTCATCGCCTCGGCAAAGCGGGTCAGCGCATCGCGAGCGGCCTCGCCGATCGGCACCATGCGCTCCTTGTCGCCCTTGCCGCGCACGACGATCATGCGCTGGCGGCCGCGCAGCACGGCCCGCGGCAGGCTGACCAGTTCGGAGACGCGCATGCCGGTGGCGTAGAGCAGTTCGACCAGCGCATGCATGCGCGCGGCCCGCACCAGCCGGGCGGGCGACTGTTCGGGATCGACCGCCTCGGCGGCGGCCCGGTCGAGCAGCCGGTCGACCTCGTCCTCGCTCATCACCTTGGGCAGCGGCCGCTTGCGGCGGGCGCCCTCGATCGGACCGGTCGGATCGTCGCCGCGCCGGCCCTCCACATAGAGGAAGCGGTAGTACTGGCGCAGCGCCGACAGCCGGCGCGAGCGGCTGGTCTCGGCAAAGCCGCGGGCGGCGAGCCGGCCGACATAGGCGCGGATGTCCTCGGTGGTGGCGGTCATCAGCGAGCCGCCCTGCCCGGCCATGAAGCCGCTGGCGTCCTCCAGATCGCGGCGATAGGCGGCGACGGTGTTGTTGGCCGCGCCGCGCTCGACCGCCATCATCTCCAGGAAGGTCTCGATGTCCGCGCCCTCGCGGGCCGAAAGCCCCGTGGCGGCGGGCGCGCCGGGGGCCGGCGCCGGGCTCATGGCCGCGCGCCGCCGCCCGTGCCGGCGGGCTCGGTGGACGGCATCGGAATCTCGACGGTGGTTTCCCGGCGGGTCGGATCGACGAAGTAGACGAGCGCCGCCATGATGCCGTAGATGATGGCCGCAAGGATCAGGAGCGTCGTCAGGAGGCGGACGAGTGTCGGCATCGCGGTCTGGCGAACTCACCTTGGTGTGGGCGTCCCTTGCAATCGCCCGCTTCTAACGCGAACGGGACGCAACGCAAGCGAGACGGGCAGCCCCTGACGGGGTAAACGGCGAACTTTAAGATTTCCTCATGTTTGCATACGGCAAGGGTGGGACGGCTGCGAAAGGCGCAATGAGAAGCGAATTGCCATCGGGCGGAACCGACACCATCCAGGACCGCCTGGGCACGCGTTCCGTCACCCTCGTCGGCCTGATGGGCGCCGGCAAGACCACGGTCGGACGCCGGGTCGCGGCGCTTCTCGACCTGCCCTTCCACGACACCGACCACGAGATCGAGCTGGTTTCGCGCATGTCGATCCCGGAGCTGTTCGAGGCCTATGGCGAGCCGGAGTTCCGGGCGCTGGAGGCCCGCGTCGTCGGCCGCCTCACCGGCGAAGGCCCGCAGGTCGTGGCCACCGGCGGCGGCGCCTACATGCACGAGGAGACCCGCAGCCTTCTCAAGCAGTCGGCGATCACCGTCTGGCTGAAGGCCGATCTCGACACGCTGATGGATCGCGTCCGGCGCCGGGCCAACCGCCCGCTGCTCAAGCAGGACGATCCGCGCGCGGTGATGCGCGGCCTGATCGAGCAGCGCTATCCCATCTATGCCGAAGCCGACATCACCATCCCGACGCGCAACGTGAAGCGGGACGTGATCGCCCAGGAAATCATCGAGGCGCTGGACCGCCACCTCGCCACGGAGACCGACCGATGAGCAGTGTTCCCGCCGCCCCTGCCACCGCCGATACGCCGGCCGCACCGCGCAGCCACGTCAGGGTCGAGCTCGGCGACCGCGGCTACGACATCGTCATCGGCCCCGGCCTGATCGATGCGGCCGGCGAGGAGATCGCCCGGCGCCTGCCCGGCGTGCGTGCCGCCGTCCTCACTGACGCGACGGTCGCCGGCCTGCATTACGAGCGGCTGTCCATCGCGCTCAGGGCCGCCGGCATCGACCATGTGCAGATCGTCGTGCCGCCCGGCGAAACGTCCAAGTCCTTCGCGCAGCTCACCGATGTCGTCGACCAGATCATCGGCGCCCGCCTCGAGCGCGGCGACGTGGTCATCGCGCTCGGCGGCGGCGTGATCGGCGACCTTGCCGGTTTCGCCAGCGCCATCGTGCGCCGCGGCATGGGCTTCGTGCAGATGCCGACGACGCTGCTGGCGCAGGTGGATTCCTCCGTCGGCGGCAAGACCGGCATCAATTCGCCGCGCGGCAAGAACCTGATCGGCGCCTTCCACCAGCCGGCCCTCGTCCTCTCCGACACCGCCCTCCTCGACACGCTGCGCCCGCGCGAATTCGCCGCCGGCTACGCGGAGATCGCCAAGATGGCGCTGATCGACCGGCCGGACTTCTTCGACTGGCTCGACGCCAACCGCGAGGCGATCTTCACCGGCGGGCCCGAGCGGGTCGAATCGGTGCGCCAGAGCTGCATCGCCAAGGCCGCCGTCGTCGCCGCCGACGAGCGCGAGGAAGGCAGCCGCGCGCTGCTCAATCTCGGACACACCTTCGGCCACGCGCTGGAAGCAGCGGTCGGCTACGACGCGCAGCGCCTCGTCCATGGCGAGGGCGTCGCCATCGGCACCGTCCTTGCGCATCGGTTCTCGGCCCGGCTCGGCCTCTGCCCGCCCGCCGATGCCGAGCGCTGCGAAGCGCATTTCGCCGCCGTCGGCCTGCCCACACGCATTTCCGAGATCCCCGGCGCGCCGCTCGACGTGGCGACGCTGATGGCCGGCATAGGTCAGGACAAGAAGGTCCGGCGCGGCAGCCTCACCTTCATCCTCACCCGCGGCATCGGCCAGGCCTTCATCGCTAACGACGTCGACCCGGCCGCCGTCGAGGCCTTCCTGACTGAAGAGTTGACCCGATGAGCGTGACCCTCTGGATTCTCCTCGGCATCGTCCTGGTCCTCGTCTCCATCTCCGCCTTCTTCTCGGGCTCGGAGACGGCGCTGACGGCGGTCTCGCGGGCCCGGCTGATGAGCTACGAGAAGAATGGCGACGCCCGCGCCACGCTCGTCCAGACGCTGATCGAGAAGAAGGACCGGCTGATCGGCGCCCTTCTCATCGGCAACAACCTCGTCAACATCCTCGCCTCGTCGCTGGCGACCACGGCCTTTCTCGGCCTGTTCGGCCAGGCCGGCGTCGTCTACGCGACGATCGGCATGACGGTGATCGTGGTCATCTTCGGCGAGGTGCTGCCGAAGTCCGCGGCGATCGCCCGGCCCGACGGCTTCTCGCTGGCCGTCTCGCGGCCGGTGAGCTGGGTGGTGGCGCTGCTCGGCCCGCTGACCCGGGTGGTCAACTGGATCGTCCGCCGCATCCTGGCGCTGTTCGGGGTGAGTCTCGAATCCGGCGCCTCGCTCCTGACCGCCCACGAGGAACTGCGCGGCGCCGTCGAGGTGCTCCACCGCGAGGGTTCGCTGGTCAATGCCGACCGCAACCGGCTCGGCGGCCTGCTCGACCTGCACGAGCTGGAGGTCTCCGACGTCATGGTCCACCGCACCGCCATGCGGCAGGTCAATGTCGATGACGGGCCGATCGAGGTGGTGCGGCAGATCCTGGAAAGCCCCTATACCCGCATGCCGGTCTGGCGGACCCATTACGACAACATCGTCGGCGTGGTGCATGCCAAGGACATCCTGCGGGCGCTGCACGAGGTCGACAACGACCCGGCCAAGGTCGACATCCTCAAGATCTGCGCCCAGCCCTGGTTCGTGCCCGAGACGACGACGCTGCAGGACCAGCTCAACGCCTTCCTGCGCCGAAAGACCCACTTCGCCATCGTCGTCGACGAATATGGCGAGGTCGAAGGCCTGATCACCCTGGAGGACATTCTCGAGGAGATCGTCGGCAACATCGCCGACGAGCACGATGTCGACATGCAGGGCGTCAAGATCGAGGCGGACGGCTCGGTCATCGTCGACGGTCAGGTGCCGATCCGCGACCTCAACCGGGCGCTGGACTGGAACCTGCCGGACGAGGAAGCCGTGACGATCGCCGGGCTGGTCATCCACGAGACCCAGACGATCCCGGAAGAGCGGCAGGCCTTCACCTTCTTCCACAAACGCTTCACCGTCCTGAAGCGCGAGAAGAACCGCATCGCCAAGCTGCGCATCCGGCCGGCCACGATCCTGGTTCCGCCCAAGAAGGGCGGCCATCATGCCCTGGCGAGCGGCGAGGTCGCGCCCGTGCTGGAGCCGGAGATCGACGATTACGACTACGGCATCGAGACGATCGAGCCGGACGCGACCGATTTCGAGACCGGCGAGGTCGGGTCCGAAACGGCGGATCGGGACGAATGGTCGCCCGGTCCGCGCCCGGTCGACACCGACCTGACGAACACCGACGACATGCCCGCATCGTCCGACACCGCCGATACGGTCTCCGACCCCGGGACGACGCGCCGCGACTGAGCGGCGCAGCCTTCCGGTATCAGGCGGGCGCGCCCGGCGGCGGGTGTCCCGTCAGGCGTCGCGCTTTCTGCTTTGCCGACGCGCGCTAGCGGCGACGCGCCTCGCCCGGCGCCGAAACCTCGATGGCAAGGGCATGGACGCCGGCGTCCAGTTCGTCCTGCAGCACCCGGTTGATCGCGCGGTGGCGCGCCACCCGGCTCTGGCCGGCAAAGGCCGCGCTCACGAGTCGCACCCGGAAATGGGTCTCGCCCGATCCGTCGAATGTCGCGTGATGGTCGCTGTCGGCGTGGTGGTGACCGGCATGCAGATGGCTCTCGTCGATGATCTCCAGATGCTCCGGCGCAAACGCCTCGGCCAGCTTGGTCTCGATTGTCGCCCTGGTGTTCATGGCAGTCACTCTCCTGTAGTAGCGGTCGCCGCACCGCGCCAAGCGAAGCTTGCGCGAAGCAGGCGGACCCTCTGCATTTTCGGGCTTTTTCCGGGATGTCAATTCTTGTCCGCACCGGTCCCGGGCACCATTATTGGACGCGATGAAACTCGACTCCGAATATTTCGATGCGATCCGCGTCAAGGGGAAGCGCAAGACCAAGGGCAAGGCGGAGCCACGCCGGGCCGAAGTCTGCGCGTGGGAAGGCTGTAACGAGCCGGGCTCCTACAAGGCGCCGATGGGGCGTGATCACGAAGGGCAGTACCTGCATTTCTGCGTCGATCACGTGCGCCAGTACAACAAGTCCTACAATTATTTCTCCGGCCTGAACGACAAGGACATCCAGCAGCACCTCAAGGATTCCATGACCGGCCACCGGCCGACATGGACCATGGGGCATAATGGCACGGCCGCCGGCAACGGCGCCAAGGCGGCCAGCGCCGCGCGGGCCAAGCGCTGGAACAGCCGCATGCGCGACCCGTTCGACCTGTTCCCGGAGGAGGGCGGCGGGCGCCCGCAGCCGCGGCGCCCCAAGGTCCGGTCGCTGGAGCACAAGGCGTTCGAGACGCTGGACCTCACCGACGAGGCGAGTGGCGAAGCGATCCGCACGCGCTACAAACAACTCGTCAAGCAACTGCATCCCGATGCCAATGGCGGCGACCGCGGCACCGAGGACAAGCTGCGCGAAGTGATCCAGGCCTACAAACTTTTGAAACAGTCAGGTTTTTGCTAAGCGCGAGGGGAACGCGCCGGCCACCCCGAAAACCAGCGTGCGCAAACGCCATGCGGCGATGATCGCGGAGCCCGTCGAGGCCCCGCCCTCTCGCCTGCAAACCGACAGTGATGACTTGGTCCCCGAGGCTCGCCGGAGAGCCGCCGGACCGTTGGAGGTAGTATGAGTGCAGCGGAACATCACGTGGCCCCCCTGCCCGATACCACGGTCTCGGTGCGTGACACCTTCGGGTTCGACAGCGACCTGACGGTCCCGGCCTTTTCCGCGTCCGACCCGCACGTTCCCGAGATCGACCCGGACTATCTGTTCGACAAGCCGACGACGCTGGCGATCCTCGCCGGCTTCGCCAAGAACCGGCGCGTCATGGTCTCGGGCTATCACGGCACCGGCAAGTCGACCCACATCGAGCAGGTCGCGGCCCGCCTCAACTGGCCCTGCGTGCGCGTCAATCTCGACAGCCATGTCAGCCGCATCGACCTCGTCGGCAAGGATGCCATCGTCGTGCGCGACGGCATGCAGGTCACCGAGTTCAAGGACGGCATCCTGCCCTGGGCCTACCAGAACAACGTCGCGCTGGTGTTCGACGAATACGACGCCGGTCGCCCGGACGTGATGTTCGTCATCCAGCGCGTGCTGGAATCCTCCGGCCGGCTGACCCTGCTCGACCAGAGCCGCGTCATCCGCCCGCATCCGGCCTTCCGCCTGTTCGCCACGGCCAACACCGTCGGCCTCGGCGACACGACCGGCCTCTATCACGGCACCCAGCAGATCAACCAGGCGCAGATGGACCGCTGGTCCATCGTCACGACGCTGAACTATCTGCCCCACGACCACGAGGTCGGGATCGTCGTGTCCAAGGCCAAGACCTACGCCACCAAGGAAGGCCGCGAGACCGTCTCCCAGATGGTGCGCGTTGCCGATCTCACCCGCTCGGCCTTCGTCAATGGCGACCTGTCGACTGTGATGAGCCCGCGCACGGTGATCACGTGGGCCGAGAACGCCGAGATCTTCGGCGATCTGGGCTTTGCCTTCCGGCTCACCTTCCTGAACAAGTGCGATGATCTGGAGCGCCCGCTCGTCGCCGAGTTCTACCAGCGCGCCTTTGGCGAGGAACTGCCGGAGAGCGCCGCCAACCTCGTTCTGGACTAGGCGGCCATGGCCAAGATCGGCGACAATACGCGTCCCGCGGACCGCAAGCCGGCCGACAGCGAGCCGTTCCGGCGCGCCGTCGCCGGCTGCCTGCGGGCGATCGCCGGCGATGCCGAGCTCGAGGTCACCTACGCCTCCGAGCGTCCGGGCCTCAGCGGCCAGCGCGCCCGCCTGCCCGACCTGCCCAAGCGCGTCTCCAGGACCGATCTCGGCGTCACCCGCGGCCTGTCCGACGCCATGGCGCTGCGCAAGGCGCGCCACGATTCGCGCCTGCATTCCAGCCTGTCGCCCGACGGCCGCAGCGCCCGCGCCGTCTACGACGCCGTCGAGCAGGCCCGCTGCGAGGCGATCGGCGCCAATGCCATGCGCGGCGTCGGCGACAATCTCGCGACGATGCTCGAGGACAAGTATTTCCGCTCCAACCTCGCTGACGTCACCGACCGCGCCGAGGCGCCGATCGAGGACGCGGTGGCGCTGATGGTGCGCGAGAAGCTGACCGGCCGCCCGATCCCGCCCAGCGCCGAGGCGCTGGTCGACGTGTGGCGCGACTTCATCGACGAGAAGGCCGGCGCGAAGTTCGACCGCCTCAGCGAGACCGTCGGCGACCAGCAGGCCTTTGCGCGGGCGATGCGCGACATGCTGGTCTCGCTGGAGATGGCCGAGAGCCTCGGCGACGAGGACGAGAGCGACGACACCGACAGCGAGGAAGAGCAGGGCGACAACCAGACCCGCGATTCCGACGAGGGCGGCTCCGAGAAGGAGAGCGGCACCGACGAGGCCGAGGCCCAGGAGAACGAGAGCGAAGGCGAGAATCAGGAGGCGGCCGAGGCCGAATCCTCCGAGGCGACCGCCGACGATCCGTCCGACGAGGACAGCCAGGACACCGAGACGACGGGCGAGTCGCGCCGCCCCAACCAGTCGCAGCACGGCTTCAATCTCGACAGCGACTACAAGGTCTTCACCCAGGCCTTCGACGAGACCATCGGCGCCGAGGAACTGTGCGACGAGGCCGAGCTCGACCGGCTGCGCGCCTTTCTCGACAAGCAGCTCTCGACCCTGCAGGGCGTCGTCGGTCGCCTTGCCAACCGGCTGCAGCGCCGCCTGATGGCCCAGCAGAACCGTTCCTGGGACTTCGACCTGGAGGAAGGCTATCTCGATCCCGCCCGGCTCAGCCGGATGGTCATTGACCCGATGCAGCCTTTGTCCTTCAAGATGGAGCGCGACACCGATTTCCGCGACACGATCGTGACGCTGGTGATCGACAATTCCGGCTCCATGCGCGGCCGCCCGATCACCGTCGCGGCCACCTGCGCCGACATCCTAGCGCGCACGCTGGAGCGCTGCGGGGTCAAGGTCGAGGTGCTGGGCTTCACCACCCGCGCCTGGAAGGGCGGGCAGGCGCGCGAGGCCTGGTTGAAGGCCGGCAAGCCGCAGAAGCCCGGCCGCCTCAACGATCTGCGCCACATCATCTACAAATCCGCCGATTCGCCGTGGCGCCGCTCGCGGCGCAATCTCGGCCTGATGATGCGCGAGGGCCTGCTGAAGGAAAACATCGACGGCGAGGCGCTGATCTGGGCCCACAACCGGCTTCTCGCCCGGCCCGAGCAGCGCCGCATCCTGATGATGATCTCCGACGGCGCGCCGGTGGACGATTCGACCCTGTCGGTGAATCCTGGCAATTATCTCGAACGCCATCTGCGGGCAGTCATCGAGCAGATCGAGACCCGCTCGCCGGTCGAACTCCTCGCCATCGGCATCGGCCACGACGTCACCCGCTACTACCGGCGCGCCGTGACCATCGTCGATGCCGAGGAACTGGCCGGCGCCATGACCGAGCAACTCGCCGATCTCTTCGAGGACGAGAAGGCCGGCGGCCGGCGCGGACAGCGACGCCGCGCAGGCGGCGCCGGACGCTGATGGGCGGGCGCAGCCGGCGCTTCGGTGCCACGGCGCTCTGCGCCCTCCTCCTGGCCACCACCGCACCCGTCGCCGCGGGCAGCGGCCTCGACATCGCCGCCAGGCCCGTCGCGCAGTTCGACAAGAACTCCGACCGCATCCGCTTCGGCGCCCTCGACTTCGTCGGCGGCTTTTCCTTCTGGTCCGATGACAGCCGCCTGATGGGCCTCTCCGCCTTCCGCTTCCGCGACGGCGGCAGCCGCTTCCTTGCGGTCTCCGACACCGGCTACTGGCTGGGCGGGCGCATCGCACGCGACGCCGACGGCCGGCCGGTGGGGATCGCCGAGGCGACGCTCGACCCGATCCTCGCCTCCGACGGCCAGGCCCATCGCCGCAAGGGCGATGCCGACGCCGAAGGGCTGGCGATCGATGGCGACAGGGTCGTGGTGTCCTTCGAGAGCGATCACCGCATCGCCGCCTTCGCTGCGGCTCCCAGCATGGCGGCAAGCCGGCCTGCGCCGCTCGCCTTGCCGATCCCGCGGCGCGAATTGCGCAGCAACAAGGGGCTGGAGATGCTGGCGGCCGCACCGGCCTTGGGGCCGCTCGCCGGCGCACTGGTGACGGTGAGCGAGCATTCCATCGACCGCGCCGGCAATCTCTTCGCCGCCGTTCTCGACGGCCCGCGATCGGGCCTCTTCACCGTGCGCAAGGATACCGACTGGGAGGTCTCGGACGGCACGTTCCTCGCCGGCGGCGACCTCCTGCTCCTGGAGCGGCGCTACAATGGCTGGGTCGGCGGGCTGGGCATCCGGATCCGGCGGGTGGCGTCGGAAGGCATCCGTCCCGGCGCCCTCGTCGACGGGCCGGTGATCGCGTCCTTCGATCTCGGCCAGGAGATCGACAACATGGAAGCGATCGACGCCTGGACCGACGATACCGGCGCGACCCGGCTGACGCTCATGTCGGACGACAACGGCTCGTATTTCCAGCGCAACATGGTGCTGGAATTCCGCCTCGCCGACGACGAGGCGCGCACCCACTGAGGGGGTGTCAGATGCCGGCGGCCGCCACCGGCCGGGCTGGCATGAAATGCTGCATGATGATCCGGTAGGGCACCAGCGCGAACACCGCGATGAACAGCTTCACCGTGAAATCGCCGATCGCCCAGGACACCCAGCGCGGGGCCTCCACGGCCATCAGGCCGAGCAGCGGCGCGCTTTCCAGCGCGAAGCCGTCATTGGGGCCGAGGAACAGGAAGAACGGCGCGAAGGCGACGGTGAAGAAGGTGATCGTGTCGACCACCGAGCCCGACAGCGACGACGCCGCCGGCGCCCGCCACCAGCTTTCCTGGCGCAGGCGGTTGAACACCGCGATGTCGAGGAGTTGCGCGGCGAGGAACGCCCCGCCCGAGGCGATGGCGATTCGCAGCAGCCGCTCGGCAGCCGTCGCATATTCCAGGAAGCCGAGATCGTAGAGCACCGGCGGCACGACGATCGAGCAGGCGACCGCGGCGGCAAAGCCGATATAGACCACGCGCCGGGCGATGGCCGGGCCATAGCGACGGTTGGTCAGGTCGGTAACGAGAAACGCGAAGGCGTAGGTGAAGGCGCCGTAGGTCAGGATGTCGGCCAGCTGCAGCGAGCCGATCTGGGCGAAGACCGGGAACTGCACCGCGACGTTCGACGCGAGCACGATTGCCGTCATGGCGATGACGGGAAGCAGATAGATACGCAGGAGCTGCATTTTTTTAACCTGGGTGATGGAACCAGTTTGTGCCGGACGCCGGAAGGCGACCGGCCCGGATATGTCGGATATCAGGGGCGCTTGCGCGCCCCCGTCAGCACGGCCTGATCAGGCGGCTGCCGTCTCGGCGATCTTCTTGGCGATCTGGCGCTTCAGCAGGCGGGCGCGCTGCGACAGCTCGGCCGCGTCGGCCTTCGCCAGAAACGCGTCGAGACCACCGCGGTGCTCGACCGAACGCAGCGCATGCGCCGAGATGCGCAGACGATAGCGCTGGCCCATCGCGTCGGAGATCAGCGTGACCTGGCACAGATTCGGCAGAAACTTGCGACGCGTCCTGTTGTTCGCGTGGCTGACATTGTTGCCGGACTGGACAGCCTTGCCAGTGAGTTCGCAGGCGCGTGACATCGGATCACCTTTCAGATTAACGTAACGCCCGACCGAGACGCGCCACCGCAACAGGCGCGATCATCGACATCGGGTATGACCGGAAATTCGAACGGGTCTATAGTCCGGGCGGGACGATGCGTCAAGCCGCGCGGCGCGGCGACGTGCCCGTCCGATCGCCACAAATTCGCGCCGTTTGTCCCGTCTGCCCGAAAGCTGCCCGTTCCCCTTCGCCGCGAGAGGCCTTCGCCCCATGATGTCCAGACCGATTCTCGCCCTTGTCGCCGTCGCGGCAACGCTCGCCGCCGGCCTCGCTCCGGCCCGGGCCGAGCAGACGGTCACGACGCGCTACGGCGTCTCGATCATCGGCCTGCCGGTCGGCAAGGCGAGCTTCGACACCACCATCGACGGCAGCCGATTCTCGGTGAAGGGCACCCTGTCCTCGGCCGGGCTCGGCAGCCTCGTCTCCAACACCCGCGGCACCAGCCGGGTCGCCGGCAAGGTCACCAGCCGCGGCTTTGCGGCCGAAAGCTACGGCCTCGACTATACCAGCGACGCCAAGCGCTGGTCGAGCGACGTCGCCTTCAGCGGCGGCCGCGTGACCTCGGCTAAGGTCGGCCCGAAGCGCGCCAAGGCCAAGCCCGACTACGTGCCGGTGCAGCGCGCCCAGCTTCGCTCGGTGGTCGATCCCCTGAGCGGGCTGATGATCAAGACCGGCGATGCCGCCTCGGTGTGCCGCCGGACCCTGCCGCTCTATGACGGCTGGTCGCGCCTCGACCTGAAGCTGTCGCCGGCCGGCACCCGACGCTTCGACATGCCGGGCTTTTCGGGCAATGCCGCGGTCTGCAAGCTACGGATCGACCCGGTCAGCGGCTACGACAAATCCTCCAAGGGGCTGAAGTTCCTGAAAGGCCAGACGCTGGAACTGTGGTTCGCGCCGATCGCCCGCGAGGACGTCTACGTCCCGGTCTATGCCCATATCCCCACCACCGTCGGCCCGCTGACCCTCTCCGCCCTGTCGGTCTCCGTCGATTGAGGCGTCCGGGGCGCGGCCCCGCCGCGCCATTCGGCCGGTCGGATTCGCGTCCGCGCCATTGACCCGCCACGCACGGGGCGAGCATAGATCGCCGCGGCAAGCGGGAGCGGGACATGGGCACGATACTGGGTTTTGCGGCGGTGCTGATGTGGGCCGTCCTGGCGCTTCTGACGGCGCGCAGCGGCGCCGTCCCGCCGTTCCAGCTGGCGGCCATGACCTTCCCCATCGCCGCCGTGATCGGCGTCGTCGCCCTCAAGCTGCGCGGCGGCAGCCTCGCCGTCTTCCGCCAGCGGCCGGCCGTGTGGCTCCTCGGGGTCGGCGGCCTGTTCGGCTACCACGCCCTGTACTTCGCCGCCCTGCGCAACGCGCCGGCGGCCCAGGCCGGCCTGATCGCCTATCTCTGGCCGCTGCTGATCGTGCTCGGATCGGCCGCCCTGCCCGGCGAACGCCTGCGCTGGTTCCACATCCTCGGCGCCCTCTGCGGCCTTGCCGGCGCGGCGCTGATTGTCACCGGCGGCGGGGCGCTGGCCTTCTCCCCCGACTATGCGCTGGGCTACGGCCTTGCCGGCCTCTGCGCCCTCACATGGTCCAGCTACTCGCTCCTGTCGCGGCGCTTCGGCGACGTGCCCAGCGACGTGGTCACCGGCTTCTGCGCGGTGACGGCGGTGCTGTCGCTCCTCGCCCATCTCGCCTTCGAGACCACGGTCTGGCCGCAGACGGGCGGCGAGTGGATCGCGGTGCTGCTGCTTGGCCTGCTGCCGGTCGGCGGCGCCTTCTATGTCTGGGACTACGGGGTCAAGCACGGCGACATTCAGGTGATCGGCGCGGCGAGCTATGCCGCGCCGCTCCTGTCGACGCTGGTGCTGATCGCGGCGGGCGAGGCGGCGCTGTCGGGCACCATCGTCGTCTCGGCGATCCTGATCACCCTGGGGGCCTGCCTTGCCGCGCTGCCGCTGTTCCGGCGGCTGCTACGGCGCGGCGAAGCGGTAGTGCGCTAGTTCCCGGAGGGCTTGCGCGGCGTCGGCCGCCAGTTCTCCGGCGCCATCTCGAAGGAGGCGAAATCGAAGCCCGGCGCCACGGTGCAGCCGACGAGGGTGTATTCGCCAAGGCTCGTCGCGGTCTGCCAGCAGCCGGCCGGCACGACGAATTGCGGCCGCTCGCCGGCCTCGACATCGGGGCCCAGCCGGTGCGCCGAGGCGTCGTGGCCGTTCTGCGAGATGGTGATCACCAGCGGCGCGCCGCCATACCAGTGCCAGACCTCGGCGGCGTCGGTCACCCGGTGCCATTCCGAGGTCTCGCCGGCTTCCAGGAGATAGTAGATCGCCGTGGAGGCGGCGCGGCCGCCCTCCCCGGTGGCCTCGTCGCGAAAGGTCTCGCGATACCAGCCGCCCTCGGGATGCGGCTTCAGGTCGAGCGTGCGGACCAGGTGCAGCGCTTTCAGGCTCATCAGTAACCATCCCGCTTCTTGCGGATGGCCGCGAAGACCTCCGCCGGTTGTGCGTCTTCCATGCCCATGGCCGCCTTCAGCTCCGGATCGTCGGCCCGCAGGAACGGATTGGTCTTCTTCTCGCGTCCGAGCGACACCGGCAGGGTCGGCTTGCCCTCGACCCGCAGATGCTCGACCTCCTTTACCCGCTCCTGCAGCGCCAGGTTCTGCGGATCGATGTCGATGGCGCAGCGGGCGTTGGTGGCGGTGTATTCGTGGCCGCAATAGAGCATCGTGTCGTCCGGCAGGGCGCGCAGCCGCTGCAGCGAGTCCCACATCATCGCGGCATCGCCCTCGAACAGGCGGCCGCAGCCGAGCGAGAACAGCGCGTCGGCGGCAAACAGCGCCTTGGCGTCGGGCATGTAGTAGGAGACCTCGCCCAGCGTGTGGCCCGGCGTGTCGATCGCCTCGACGCGGATACCGCCGACATCGAGCGAGTCGCCGCCCGAGGCCGTGCGGTCGATGCCGGGAATGCGGTCGCGCTCCTTGGCCGGGCCGATGATCTCGACCTGGAAGCGCGCCTTCAGCGCCTGATTCGCCTCGACATGGTCGCCGTGATGATGGGTCGTCAGGATGTGGGTCAGCGTCCAGCCGGCCGCCTCCAGCGCATCGAGGATCGGCTGTTCCTCCGGCGCGTCGATGGCGATCGTGGTGCCGGTGTCCCCGTCGTGCACCAGCACGCCGAAATTGTCGCTCCGGCAGCCGAACTGGCGGATCTCGATCGAAGCCATAAGCACTCGTCCCCCTCTGATTGATGCTGCCCTGCGAGTTAGGGCAGCATAGCGCGATGTCAGCCGCCATCCGGCGTCGCTCCCACGCGCCGATCGCGCGACGGGAGTTTCGAGCCAGCTTGCAATCGTTCTATGTAAGGATCGCTGGATCGCTGGCGGGACGGACGCCGAACCGGAGAGCACACACTGACGACCAATGCCGACATCGTCGACCTGCGCGACTTCTACGCCTCGCCCCTGGGCGCAGCGGCTGCGCGGGCCGTCTCGCTGGCGCTGACGCCCTTGTGGCGGCCAATCTCGCAGGAGCGGCTGGTCGGCCTCGGCTATGCGGTGCCCTATATCGACCGCTTCGCCGCCGATGCCGAGCGGGCGCTGGCCTTCATGCCGGGGGCCCAGGGGGCACAGGTCTGGCCGGCCGGCGCCGCGTCGCTCACCGCGCTGATCGGCATCGAGGATCTGCCGCTGGGCGACGCTTCGGTCGACCGGGTCCTCATCGTCCATGCGCTGGAATTCGCCGAAAGCCCCGAGGCGATGCTGGCCGAGGCCTGGCGGGTGCTGGCGCCGGGCGGGCGCATCGTCATCGTCGCCCCCCACCGCCGCGGCATCTGGGCGCGCTTCGAGCATACGCCCTTCGGCTCGGGCCGGCCGTGGTCGCGCGGCCAGCTCACCCGCCTTCTGCGTGCCACCATGTTCACGCCCACCGCCTGGTCGCAGGCGCTGCTCTTCCCGCCCTTCCAGCGCCGGTCCATGCTGGGCTTCGCCACCCCGCTGGAGCGGATCGGCCGCGATCTGTGGCCGGTCTTTGCCGGCGCGGTGATCATCGAGGCGACCAAGCAGCTCTATCGCGGCGTGCCGGTGACCTCGATGGCGAGAGAACGCCGCCGGGCGATCAAGCCGGTGCTGGTGCCGGCCGGCGCCGGCGCGGGCGCCCGGCTGTTCCGCTAGGCACCACGCCGCGCGCTCTCAGGCCGGCGCCGTCACCCGCCGTGGCGCGTCCGGCGCGTTGGCTGCCTGCCACGCCCCCGGCGCCATCCCGGTCACCCGCAGGAACTCGCGGTTGAAGTTCGACTTGGTGTTGAAGCCGCTGTCCAGCATGGCGGCGGTCACGCTCTCCCCGGCCGTCAGGCGCGCGCAGGCATGGCGGATGCGGAAGCCGTTGACGTAGCGCGAGACATTCTCACCGGTGGTCCGGTTGATCGCCGTCGACAGCCGCTTGGCCGGCACCAGCAGCCGCCGCGACAGGCGCTCGAGGGTGAGATCGGCGTCGAGATAGAGCGCCCCCTCGGCGACCAGCGCGTCGAGCCGCGCCATGATCTCGGCATCCTGCCGGACATCCTCCGATGTCGGGCCGGCCACCGGCTTCTCTTCCGTCGCTGCCGACGCCTCGCCGCCCGCAAGGCTCTGCGACAGGCACAGGGCGCCGACGAGGCCGAGCGAGAGCGAGGAGAACAGGCTGATGATCAGCGGCTGCGCCCATCCGGCGCCCGAGAATTGCAGCATCCCGATCAGCCCGTCGCTGACGGCGGACAGGATCAGCGCCAGGGCGATGACGCTCCACACGCGGCCCGGCCGGTCGGCGGTCT
The DNA here is from genome assembly GCF_014334315.1 of Aurantimonas sp. DM33-3. NCBI lineage: Bacteria > Pseudomonadati > Pseudomonadota > Alphaproteobacteria > Hyphomicrobiales > Aurantimonadaceae > Aurantimonas > Aurantimonas sp. DM33-3. The sequence continues at coordinate 175,148 of NZ_JACSGS010000008.1, forward strand.
CCAGCCGGGTCAGCGGCAGGCTGTCGGCGCCGGCCCGCACCGCGACGAGGATCGCGGCGCCATAGGCCAGGAAGAGCCCCGGCACGACCAGGTCGAGGAGGACGGGCGCAAAGGCGACGCAGAAGGCGGTGAAGACCGGCCCGGCCAGATGCGGCAGCGCGCGCCTTGGATCGAAGCGCCGCACCGCCGTCGCCTGGAAGGTGGCGAAGGCCAGCGGCGGAATGATCGTCGCGGTCACCGGCTGGACGAGGCGCAGACCCGTCAGCCCGTAATATTGCGCCAGCGAGATCACCACGCCCTGCAGCGCGCAGGCGGCCAAAAGCAGCAGGAACAGCCACGGCCGGTCCTTCTTCAGGGCGGCGTGCAGCAGCAGGAAGCCCAGGATCAGGGAAACGATCAGCGGGATCGGCAGAACGAGCATGGCGAAACGACCTCGGTTCACCGCGACCTAGACCAAAAACCGGTTCGGCTCGACCTGAAACCGGTTTTCGGACGCCGATCGGGGGCGCGCCGTCCATGCAGAACGGGTCAGTTCCACCCCGAAAGGATCACCCCATGTCCCGCTCACTCGTCGCCGCCGCCCTCCTCGCCGGCCTCACCGCTTCCGCCATCGCCGAACCGCTGGCCGGCTACGACCGGCTGACCGTCGCGGCGCCGCATCGCCCGGCCCCGCTCGCCGCCTCGCTCTGGTACCCGCTCGGCACCCCGACCTATCGCGGCATCGTCGGCGAGAACGCGGTGTTCGAGGGCACCGAAGCCTATGTCGGCGCGGCCATCGCCAAGGGCCGCTTCCCCCTCGTCCTCCTGTCGCACGGATCGGGCGGCAACATGGACAATCTGTCCTGGCTGTCGGCGCAGCTCGCCGCCCGCGGCGCCATGGTGCTGGCGGTCAACCATCCCGGCAGCACCACCGGCGATTCCTCGCCGCGCCGGTCGATCCGGCTCAGCGAGCGCGCCGCCGATCTGACGGCCGCGCTCGACGCCATCCTCGCCGACCCGGCCTTCGCACCGCATGTCGACGCGGCGCGGATCGCCTCGCTGGGCTTTTCCCTCGGCGGCGCGACGGCGCTGAACCTTGCCGGCGCGCGGCTCGATCGCCAGGCCTATCGCGACTATTGCGCCCGGCTCGGCGACCGCGCGGCCGATTGCGTGTTCTTCGCCAAAGGCGGGGTGGATCTCGCCGCCCTGCCCGAGGACTGGGAGCGCGACATGCGCGACGCGCGGATCGCCGCGGCGGTCGCTGTCGATCCGGGCATGAGCTATGCGATCACGCCCGACAGCATCGCGGCGATGACCCTGCCGGTGCTGCTGGTCAATCTCGGCGACGAGACCCGCTGGCCCGCCATCGACGTCAGCGCCGCGGGCAGCGACCTCGTCGCTCGCCTGCCCGACGCCAGCTATGCGGCGGTCGCGCCGGGCAACCACTTCACCTTCCTCGCCGAATGCAAGCCGGAGGCGCCGGCCCTGCTCATCGCCGAGGGCGAGGACCCGATCTGCGACGAACCCGCCAGCACCGACCGGGCCCGTGCCCATGCCGAGATCGCCGCCCTCATCGCGGGCTTCCTGGGTCTCGACGCCGACACGCCGCCGGCCATCACGAACTGAAGCAGCCTTCACAAGGACACAGGAACCGGGGCGACGCCCCGGTTCCGGCCGTCGCGGCAATGCCGCTCAGCCGGCCGGCCGGATCATGTCGCGCAGCGGCTCGGCCGGCCCCATGCGATGGGCGAGCCAGGCGAGGAGTGCGGCGACGGCGACGGCCGGGACGAGGCTGACCGCCTCGAAGGCGCCATGCGCCAGCGCGCCCAGCGTGGCGCCTGCCAGAAGTCCGGTCCACAGCAGGAGATACGGCACCCAGCCGAAGCGTTTGCCGCCGAGGCAGGCATTGGCGATGTGCTGGCCCAGCTTGACCAGCGTGCCGGTCATGTAGCTGACGCCGATGCTGACCTCGCCATTGCGCTGGAAGACGCAGTTCACCGTGCCCATCGCCGCCGCCAGCGTCAGCGAGGCGTAGGGCCGCCCGACGGTCGCGTCGAGGCCGGCGGCCACCGCCAGGAGCACCGCCACCTGGATCAGCACGGCGGCCTTGCGCGCGGTCCCCGCCATATGCGCCGTCAGCGAGCCGGCGACCACGCCGCCGACAAAGGCCGCGACGATCGCCAGCGCCAGCCCGGCAATGCCGGAGAGCTCGGCGAGCCCCACCGCCAGCCGGGTCGAATTGCCGCTCATGAAGGAGACGAACAGCCCGCCGAGCTTTAAAAAGCCGATCGCGTCGACATAGCCGGCGAGCGCCGCAAGGCAGGCGGCCAGGAACCAGCGGCGCGAATCGTAACGGGTCATGCGCCTGCCTGTCCCCGCCTCACCATCGACCGGCCCCCATTCTCACCCTAGCGCTTCAGGACGAACACTGCCTGCTGGCCGAACAGGTTCCAGAACGCCCAGGGCAGCTTCATGCCGATGCGCTGGCCGGTGGAGTTCAGCGCCATCGCCGTCTCCACCGTCGCGCCGACCTCCTCGGCCAAAGCGACGAAGTCGCGGATGGTGCAGAAATGGATGTTGGAGGTGTCGTACCAGGCCTGGTGCAGATTGCGGGTCACCGGCATGCGGCCGCGCAGCGCCACCCAGTAGCGGATCGACCAATGGCCGAAATTCGGGAAGGAGACGATCGCCCGGTTGCCGATGCGCAGGAGCTCCGACAGGACGAGCTTGGGATTGCGCGTCGCCTGGATGGTCTGGGACAGGATGACATAGTCGAAGGCGTCGTCCGGATAGTGGACGAGATCGCGGTCGGCGTCGCCCTGGATCACCGACAGGCCGCGCGCGACGCATTCGTTGACGCCGGGCTGGCTCAGCTCCATGCCGCGGCCGTCGACCTGCCGGCGTTGCTCCAGGAGCGCCAGCAGCGCGCCGTCGCCGCAGCCGATGTCGAGCACCCGGCTGCCCGGCGTGACGAGGTCGGCGATGATCTCCAGGTCGACGCGGGTCGCGGCGTCCTTCGACACGCTCTCGCTGGTCGGCAGGGGTGCGTCGGCAAGCGCCATGGTCAAAGCCCCCGCGCCGTTGCGGCCGACGACACGAAGCCGTCGATGGCCGCGAAGAATTCCGGCTCGTCCAAAAGGAACGCGTCGTGGCCGCGGTCGGTGTCGATCTCGACGAAGGAGACCGAGGCGGCGGCGGCGTTCAGGGCATGCACCACGGCGCGGTTCTCCTCGGTCGGAAACAGCCAGTCGGACGAGAAGGAGACCATGCAGAACCTTGTCTTCGACCCGCGGAAGGCATTGGCCAGCCGGCCCTCATAGTCTCCGGCAATGTCGAAATAATCCATGGCGCGGGTCATGTAGAGATAGGAATTGGCGTCGAAGCGGTCGACGAAGGTCATGCCCTGGTGGCGCAGATAGCTCTCGATCTGGAAGTCGGCGTCGAAGCCGAAGCCGAGCTGGTCGCGGTCCTGCAGGTTGCGGCCGAATTTCCGCTGCAGGGCCATCTCCGACAGATAGGTGACATGGGCGGTCATGCGCGCCACGGCGAGCCCCTTGTGGGGCCGCTTGCCGAACTCGAAATAGCGCCCGCCCTGCCAGTCCGGGTCGGCCATCACCGCCTGCCGGCCAACCTCGTGGAAGGCGATGTTCTGCGACGAATGGCGGGCGCCGGTGGCGATCGGCAAAGCGGCGAAGACCCGCTCCGGGTAGCTCACCGTCCATTGCAGCACCTGCATGCCGCCCATCGAGCCGCCGATGACGGCGAACAGCGTGTCGATGCCCAGCCGCGTCACCAGCATCGCCTGCGCCCGCACCATGTCGCGAATGGTGATCACCGGCAGGCCGAGGCCGTAGGGCTTGCCCGTCGCCGGGTCGATCGAGGCCGGGCCGGTCGAGCCCATGCAGCCGCCGATCACGTTGGAGCAGATGACGAAGTATTTCGACGTGTCGATCGGCTTGCCCTCGCCGATGATCGAGGACCACCAGCCGGGCTTGCCGGTCACCGGCGAGCGGCTGGCCGGATAATGGTCGCCGGTCAAAGCGTGGCAGACAAGGATGGCGTTCGACTTGTCGGCGTTCAGCGTGCCGTAGGTGTTGTAGGCGATCTGGAAGGGCGACAGATCGCGGCCGGCGTCCAGATGCAGCGGCTCGTCGGGGCCGAAACGGGCGACCGGGCTCGAGGGTTCGTTGGCCTCGCGGCTGCCGAGGGAATAGTCGAGCTGTTCGCGGGAAGGTTCGGCGCTCATGGGTCTTACCGGCTGCTTGATCGCTGGCGCGAAAGGGCGGGCTGTCCGGCACGTCTCGTGGTGCCGGCGCGTCGTTCGCTGCCACAGATACGCACTGGGAGGCGTCGCGGCAATCGCGGCGACGCGGCGGCCGTGCCCGTTAGCCCGTCGCGGGATGACTTTGCCAAGTGCGCGGCGGCCCGATACAAGCCGGCAGATCGTGAAGAATGGCGCGCGAGGGGCGCCGGAGGGGAGTGCCAAACAGATGAACGGACCCGCCAAGGCCGACCCGTCGCGGCTTGCCGAACTGAGAGCCAAGATCGACGCCATCGACGAGTCCGTGCACCGGCTTCTGATGCAGCGTGCGACCGTCATCGACGAGCTGATCGAGGTGAAGGGCACGGCCCGCAACGGCGCCGCCTTCCGGCCCGGCCGCGAGGCCGAGATGATGCGCCGGCTGGCCGGCCGCCACCAGGGCCATCTGCCGCTGACCGCCATCGAGCATCTGTGGCGCGAGATCATCTCCACCTTCACCGCCCTGCAGGCGCCGTTCGCCGTGCATGTCGCCGACGAGGGCGATCTGGTCGCGGCGGTCGAGACGGCGCGCTTCTATTTCGGCTTCTCCGTGCCGATGACCATCGACGGCTCCAGCCAGGACGTGATCGCGGCGATCGAGGACGGCGGCGACCGTCTCGGCATCGTGCCGATCGGCGCGGCCGGCCGGCCCTGGTGGCAGGGCTTCCGCTCGGCGCAGATCGTCGCACGGCTGCCCTTCTTCGACGCGCCGGGCCGTCCCGCCGGCACGCCCTGCCTCGTCGTCGCGCCGCCGCTGGCCGATCCGGTGCAGCCGGAAATCGCCTGTTACTGCGTCGACGGCCTGACCGGCATGGCGACGCCCGGCGACGGGGTGACGGTGATCGCCGAGGCGCCCTACGGCGCCGACCGCTTCAGCGCGCTGGTCGCCACGACCGGCGGCGAGGAAGCGGTGAAGGCGGCGATGGGCGACGGTCTCGACATCCGGCCGGTCGGGGGCTATGCGGCTCCTTTCCGGCTGCCATCCTGACGACCATCGCGCCCACGCGCCCGGGCCGCCCGGGACGGCCGGACCGATCCCCGGATCGCGGCGCCTCCTGACGGGGCGTCCTCCGGGTCGTTGAATTGACGCGTCGGGCCCGCCGGAGCTGATCCGGCGCCAGGGGCCGACGCCGCAGCGAAAGAGTGCGGACGATGAGACCCGTTCCGACCAAGGGCGTCCTCGACATCGAGGCCTATGTCCCCGGCAAGAGCAAGGCGCCGGCCGGCGTGACGCTGCACAAGCTGTCGTCGAACGAGACGCCGCTCGGACCGCCGCCGGCGGCGCGCGAGGCGGCCGTGTCCGCGCTGACGCAGCTCGAGGTCTATCCCGACGGCCAGTCCTCCGCCCTCAAGGACGCCATCGCCGAGGTGCACGGTCTCGACGGCCGCCATATCCTGTGCGGCAACGGTTCGGACGAGCTGCTGGGGCTTCTGTGCCAGTGCTATCTGGCGCCCGGCGACGAGGCGATCCACACCGAGCACGGCTTCCTGGTCTACCGCATCCAGATCCTGGCGCGCGGCGCGACGCCGGTCGCGGTGAAGGAGACCGACGCCACCGCCGATGTCGACGCGATCCTCGCCGCTGTCACCGAGAAGACGAAGCTGGTCTTCCTCGCCAATCCGAACAATCCGACCGGCACCTATCTGCCCTTCGACGAGGTGCGGCGGCTGCATGCCGGCCTGCCCGGCAACGTCATCCTCGTCCTCGACGCGGCCTATGCCGAATATGTCCGGCGCAATGACTACGGCGCCGGTATCGAACTGGTCTCGTCGTCCGAAAACGTCGTGATGACCCGCACCTTCTCCAAGATCTACGGCCTTGCGGGTCTGCGGATCGGCTGGATGTACGGGCCGGAGGCGATCGTCGACGCCCTCGACCGGGTGCGTGGACCCTTCAACCTCAACGCCGCCGCCATCGCCGCGGGCGCCGCCGCCATCCGCGAGCGCGCCTTCGTCGAAAGCGCCGTCGACCACAATGCCCGCTGGCTGGAATGGACGACCGGCGCGCTGGAAGGTCTCGGCCTCACCGTGACGCCGAGCGTCGGCAATTTCGTTCTCGTGCATTTCCCCGACGAGCCCGGCCGCACCGCTGCCGACGCCGACGCCTTCCTGACGTCGAAGGGCTTCATCCTGCGCCGCGTTGCCGGCTACGGCTTTCCCAATGCGCTGCGCATGACCATCGGCACCGAAGAGGCCAATCGCGGCGCCGTCGCCGCCCTTGCAGATTTCCTCGGCCGGGGGCAGCCATGAGCGAGCCGCTGTTTCAGCGCGTCGCGCTGATCGGTATCGGCCTGATCGGCTCGTCGCTGGCGCACAATATCCGCGCCCGCAAGCTCGCCGGCCATGTCGCCATCACCACCCGCCGCGCCGCGACGCTCACGCGGGCCGAGGAACTGGGGCTGGGCGACAGCTACCATCTCGACGCCTCGGACGCGGTCCGCGATGCCGACCTCGTCATCCTGTGCGTGCCCGTCGGCTCCTGCGGCGCGGTCACCAAGGAGATCGCCGGCGCGCTGAAGCCCGGCGCCATCGTCAGCGATGTCGGCTCGGTGAAGGGCGCCATCGTCCAGCAGATGCAGCCGCATCTGCCCGATCATGTGCATTTCGTCCCGGCGCATCCGATCGCCGGCACTGAGCAGTCGGGACCGGATGCCGGCTTCCTCGAACTGTTCGACAATCGCTGGTGCATCCTCACCCCGGTCGAGGGCACCGACGCGGACGCCGTCGCCAGGCTGCGCGCCTTCTGGGAGGCCTGCGGTTCGGACGTCGAGATCATGACGCCGGAGCACCACGATCTGGTGCTGGCGATCGTCAGCCACGTGCCGCATCTCATCGCCTACAACATCGTCGGCACCGCCGCCGATCTGGAGACGGTGACCCAGTCGGAAGTGGTGAAGTTCTCGGCCTCGGGCTTTCGCGACTTCACCCGCATCGCCGCCTCCGACCCGACCATGTGGCGCGACGTCTTCCTGACCAATCGCGACGCGGTGCTGGAGATGCTGGCGCGGTTTTCCGAGGATCTCGCCTCCCTGCAGCGGGCGATCCGCTGGGGCGACGGCGAGACGCTGTTCGACCTGTTCACCCGCACCCGGGCGATCCGGCGCGGCGTCATCGAGGCCGGCCAGGACACCGCCAAGCCCGATTTCGGCCGCGACCATTCTGCTGCCCCGACAGCAGCGCCCACCCAGACGCCGAAGGACTGATCACCGCAGCGGCGGGATCCGGCCGAGCGGAACGACGCCGGCGGCGACATTGCCGTTGCGCACATTGAGGCCGATGACGCTGCGGCCGTTCTCGCTGCGACCGGCAAAGGACAGTGCCGTGGCGATGGTCTGGGCCGGCGATGCCAAATCCGGCGCGGCCGCCGCGACCAGCGCCGCGATGCGCGCGGGGTCCTGGACCGCGAGCTCGAAATCACCGCTCAGGAGGCCGTCGACGCCCACCGAGAACTCGCCCGACAGCGCCATTTCCGCGTCGCCGAAATCGATCGACAGCATCCGCAGCGCGCCCTCGCGGCCGGCCATGAGTTCGCCCAGTGTCGCCCCGGCGGCCCGCCCGCCGAGCCAGTCCGCCGCGCCGCGGATCGTCAGGTCGAGCCCGGCCGTCGCAGGCGGCACCTCGGACAATTGCGGTGCCAGGCTGCGGGTGTCGCGGCTCGACAGGGCGACGTCGAGATCGCCGTCGCGTCGGCGCAGATGCGCCTCGACCTGCACGGCCTCGGCCAGCGGCAGGCGGTCGGCGGCCGGCTGGGTGAGCGCCACCACCGGCGCCTCGATCGTCAGCGCCGCCCGGTCCAGCCCCTCGGTCCAGAAGGACGCGCTCGCCTGCGCCAATTGCCAGCGCAGCTCCAGCGGCGGCGCGTCCGCCGTATCGACGATCAGCGGCGCGTCGAGTTCGGCGACGACGCGGTTGGGCTGGTAGATCTGGGCGGCGGTGCGCAGCGCGCCGGACGTCGCCCGCACGCCGTCGCGCGGCGCATCCAGCGTCACCGCGTCGCAGCGCAGGCCGAGCCGGAACGGATAGCCGAAGACCGCCTGATTGGCGCAGTCGATCGCGGTGCCGCGCGCCCGCGCATCCTCGATCACCCGGGCGACGCGCGTGTCGAGCTGGTTCGCCAGATAGTACCAGGCGCCCGACAGGCCCGCCGCCAGAAGCACGACGATCGCGATGATCCAGAGATAGGCGCGACCGGCTTTCCCGGGTCCGCCGCTTGACGTCGCCATGGCGTTATCCTTTGAGGGCCCGACCGATATCGCGGACGGGCGGGGCATTTCGAGGGCAATGGACGATTTGTGGGTATTTGGCTACGGCTCGCTGATCTGGCGGCCGGGCTTCGACTTCACCGAACGCCTGCAGGCGCGGCTCGGCGGCTACCACCGGGCCCTGTGCGTGCGCTCCCACGTCCATCGCGGCACGCCGGAAAAGCCGGGGCTGGTCTTCGGCCTCGACCGGGGCGGCTCCTGCGTCGGCATGGCGTTCCGGGTGCCGGCCGCCGAGCGGGACCCGACCATCGCCTATCTGCGCGAGCGCGAGCTCGTCACCCATGTCTATCGCGAGATGACCCTGCCGGTCCGCCTCACCGACGGCCGCAGCGTGCGGGCCCTGACCTATGTGGTCGATCGCGGCCACAGCCAGTATGCCGGCCGGGTCACGGTGGAGCATGCCGCCACGGTTGTGCAGCGCTCGCACGGCCAGTCCGGCGCCAATGTCGACTATGTGACCAGCGCCCTCGACCACATCCACGAGATGGGCTTGCGGGATTCCTGGCTCGAACAGGTGGTCGCGCACCTCCACCGCTAGCTCCGCCACACGCGCCTCAGACGTCGCGCGGGCCCTGCGACGCCGGCAGATGGCCGTCGCTGGCATAGGCCTCGGCCATCAGGTCGGCGGACCGCGTCTCGATGGAATCGCGCAGATGCGACAGGAAATCGGAGCGGTTCAGCCCCGGTTCAATGATCGGCAGATAGTCGGCCCGGATCGTGCCGGGACGGCGCAGGAAGGCGTGGCGCGGCCAGTACAGGCCGGAATTCAGCGCCACCGGCACGACCGGCACGCCGACATCCTCGTACAGCCGGAACACGCCCTGGCGATAATCGGCGATCGCGCCGGGCGCGGTGCGCGTGCCTTCCGGGAAGATGACGATCTGCCGGCCCTCGGCGACGGCCTTGCGGGCGCCCTCGATCATCGAGGCGACGGCGCCGCCGCGCTTGGCCCGGTCCACCGGGATCATGCCCATATGGCCGGCCAGCCAGCCGAACAGCGGAATGCGCATCAGCTCCTTCTTCAGGATGAAGGTCGGCCGGTCGAGATCGGGAATGATGGCGAAGACGTCCCAGAAGGACTGGTGCTTGGCGGCGATGATCGACGGGCCCGCCGGCACATGCTCGGTGCCGGTGATCTTCGAGCGCACGCCACCGACATGCTCCAGCAGCCAGACGCTGGAGCGGGCCCAGTTCTTGACGACCCACCAGCCCGTCGCCTCCGAGCCGAAGAACATCAGCGGCCCGAGCACGATCATCTGGACGATCAGATTGACGTAGAACAAGACGTTGAAGGCGAGCGAGCGGACGAAGATCATGGCTGGAAGCGCCTCCGGCATGGGTCGGCGCGGCAGGGACGGACAGGATGGCAGGCCGGCGACGTGCCGACGCCATACGACGTCGGGCGGCGAGAATCGAGGGGCTGGTCGGCGGCCGGCCTCAGGGATCGAGACCGGCGAGTTCGGTGGCGACGCTGTCGGTCTGGGCGACGCCGAAGACCAGCCGCACCCGGGCAGCGATCAGCTTGGCATATTCGGTCAGGAGCACGCGCAGCCCGGCGGTGTTGGGCATCAGCTCGGCCGACCAGAGGTCGTCGCGGCGCACGGCATAGGGGGTCACGGAGCGCAGCTCGCCGATGCGGTCGAACTCGCGCAGCGAGCGCGGCATGTGATAGTCGCTGGTCACCAGGATGAGGTCGCGAAAGCCCTGCTCGCGCGCCCAGTTGCGGGCGATCTCGGCATTGCCCACCGTGTTCAGCGCGGCATAGTCGAGATCGACGCAGCAGGCGAAGAGATCGCGGTCGGTGTCGGTCATGCGGGCCAGGGTCGCGGCGCTGGTGCCCGGATTGACGCCGCTGATCAGGAGCCGCCGGCCACGGCCCTCCTTCAACAGGTCGATCGCCTGGTCGATGCGCAGCGCGCCGCCGGTCAAAACGACGATGCCGTCCGCCGCGCCGATCGGCGCCGGCTTGGCCAAGAGGCTCACCTCCTCGGCAAAGCGCACGAAGCCGCCGGCCAGATAGCCGCCCAGAAGCACGCCGACGAGGATTGCCGCAAGGCACAGCCGCCGTACGCCCCTCGGCATCCAGCGATGCGACCGGCGCACCGGTTTGTCGCCGGGCGCGTCGCGGCCGGGGCCGGAAGAATGGGGGTGGGCCGATGACGCTAGGATCATCGGATCATGTTCCTCTCGGAATGCGACATCGCTTTGTCCGTGTCCTCGTCCTCAGACGCAGTCTTTCCAGTCCAGGGTTAACCGGACCTTACCGCTCGACCGGCGAGATCATGTCGATCTCCGCGAGATGACGGACCACAGTAAGGCGAGATGTAAACGCCGTCAGCCCTCCTACGGTTGCAACCAGGGCGACGACGCCGACATAGCCGATCCAGCCGATCGAGAAGGACCCGAACAGGGCGCTGATCTGGTCGGCCTCGGGCGTCGCGGTGTTGCTGGCCGTCCAGAACCCCATCATCGCGAAGAGGACCAATGCCGTCGCGCCGCCGATCACCGCGCCGACGAGGCCGAGCCGCAGGAAATGCCGCTCGAACTCGCGGGCGATGAAGGACGAGCGGGCGCCGACGAAATGCAGCACCTCGATGATGTGGCGGTTGCCGGACATCGCACCGCGCGTGGCGAAGACCACGGTCAGGGTCGTGGCCACCAGCACCAGCGTCAGGACGCCGACGCCGACCAGCACCGTCGCCCGCGCCATGGTCACCAGCCGCGACACCCAGGCGCGGTGATCGTCGAGCTCGGAGGCCGGCACCTCGCTCTGCAGGCGTGCCACGAGGGCGACGAAGTCGGGCGGCGAATCCTGGTCGATGGAGATGATCACCAGCCGCGGCACCGGCAGATCGTCGAGATTGAGCCCGTCGCCGAGCCAGGGCTCCAGCAGCCGGCCGGTGGCCGCGTCGTCGAGAATGGTCGCGCCGGTGACCCCGGGCGTCGTCAGCGCGATGCGCCGCACGTCGGCCAGCGCTGCGGCCATGTCGACGCCGTCGTCGGGCAGCACCTGCACGGTGATCTCGCGGGAGATGTCGTTCTGCCACTGGGACGCCGTGTCGGAGACCAGCGTCACCGCGCCGACGGTCAGGCTCGCCAGGAAGGTCATGATGGCGATCACCGTCATCAGCGCGCGGCCTGCGACATTGGCGCGCGGCACGATCGGCGCCGGCCTGTCCTCGCCGGTCCGGCCGACGAGCCGCAGCACATATTCGCGCAGGTCGATCCAGTGGTCGGCGAGATCAATCATAGATGTCGAGGCGTCCGTCCGAGAGGACCAGGCGGCGCGCGGCCACCTGCTCCATCAGGTCGAGATCGTGGGTGGCGATGACCACCGCGGTGCCGGTGCGGTTGAGCTCCATGAACAGTCGCAGCAGCCGGCGGGCGAGCGGCGGATCGACATTGCCGGTCGGCTCGTCGGCCAGAAGGATGTCCGGCTGGTCGATCAGCGCCCGGGCGATGGCGGCGCGCTGCTTCTCGCCGCCCGACAGCACCACCGGCGAGGCATGCAGCCGTTCGCCCAGCCCGACCCATTTGATCAGGTCGATCACATCCTGCCGGTAGGAGGCTTCCTCGCGGCCGCGCACCCGCAGCGGCAGCGCGACGTTCTCGTAGGTCGACAGATGTTCCAGCAGGCGGAAATCCTGGAAGACGACGCCGATGCGCCGGCGGATCGAGGGCAGGTCGGTGCGCGACAGGGTCGAGGCGTCGCGGCCGAGAACCGTGATCAGGCCGCGGGTCGGCTTCAGCGCCAGGAACAGCATGCGCAGCAAGCTGGTCTTGCCGGCGCCCGACGGGCCGGTCAGGAACTGAAAGGACTGGCGCTTCACCTCGAAGGACAGATCGCGCAGCACTTCCGGCCCCATGTCGTATCGAAGCCCGACATTCTCGAACCGAATCACTGCGCAAAGCCCCCGTCTTGTCGCCCTCGATCGTCCAGATGCACCGGACTTGTGGTGAATGTTGGCCGTCCTAACCGGCAAGCGCCGCGACGGCCACCCCGCAGCCGGATTCACGGTTTGTTAAGCATAAATCCTTACCGATTGCTGAACGCCGAAGCACAGAGGATGCGATGACCGACTTTCGCACCAACGCTGACACGCGCCGGGCTCCCCGCCGCGTCATCACCATCGACGGCGAGGCCGAGATCGTCGGCCGCCAGGCGCTGCCGCGCCATGCCTCGACGCTCCGCCAGATCGCCCACGAGCCGACGGTAGGCGAGCCGATGCCCGCACCAGGCGGACGGCCCTTCGGACGCCGGGCGAGCGGCCATGGCCATGGCAGCTTTCCCGACGCCGCCGCCGAGGAGCGCGACCTGCTGCGCCAGGCGTTCCTTTTGTCGCGCCACGCCTCGCGGCCCGCGCAGGAGGCCCCGGCCCGCTCCTCGCTTGCCGCGCGCGCCCGGCGGCTCAGTCCCGGCCGCGCCGTCCTCGTCGTCGGCGGCTTCCTGGTCGGCCTTCTCGCCGCGCCGGTCCTCCTCCTGTCGATGCCCGATTCGCCGGTCGCCGCGCCCTATGCGGTCACCAGTGCCTCGGGCCTCGTCCTGCGCAATGTCGATGCCAGCGTCGTGCCGCGCGGCAGCGGCGCCGTCCTGTCGGTCGCCGGCGTCATCGCCAACGACACCGCCGACCCGCTGACCGTCCCGACGCTCCGCATCGCCCTGACCGATGCCGGCGGCATCACCCGCAGCAAGCCGCTGAACGCGCAGATTTCCGCCCTGCCGGCCGGACAATCGGTGCGATTCCTCTCGGCACTGGCGGTCGCGGATGATACAGCGGGCGACATCAGCGTCGAATTCGAAGACACAGGAGCGGCTGACCGGTGATTACCGTCCGCGGCAAACAGATCGAGCCGCTCTACAGCGTCGAGGAGATCGCGAAGACCGTCGACCGAGTCGCCGGCGAGATCGCAGCCGTGCCGGCCAAGGACCTTCTGGTCATCTCGGTGCTGAAGGGCTCCTTCGTCTTCGCCGCCGACCTGATCCGCGCCCTGCACCATGCCGGGCTCGCGCCCGAGGTCGAGTTTATCTCCCTGTCGAGCTACGGCGCCGGCACCGAACCCGGCGAGATCCGCGTCCTGCGCGACGTGGAGAGCGAGGTCGCCGGCCGCACGGTGCTGCTCATCGACGACATTCTGGAATCGGGCCGCACGGTGAAATTCGCCCGCGACCTGATGCTGTCGCGCGGCGCCGCCGAGGTGCCGATCGCCGTCCTGCTCGACAAGCCGATGCGCCGCAAGGCGGATATCGAGGCCGATTATGTCGGCTTTTCCTGCCCCGACCAGTTCGTCGTCGGCTACGGCATGGATGTCGGCCACGCCTTTCGCGAACTGCCTTTCGTCGGCCGCGTCGTCGACTGACGACGCCCGTTCTCGCCTGCCGGACGACCGCCCCAGCGACCGCCGCCCTCGGGCTGCGACGATCGCAAGCCTCGACACGCAAGCTTTGCGCAAGGATTGTGCCTTAGAAGCGCAATTTGGTGTTGCGTAGGCAGACGATGGGAGGCCCCTCTTGGCGAGGATTCTGATCGCGGAAGACGACGCCGGCGTTCGCCTCCTGGTTTCGCGGGCGCTCGGGCTGGAAGGTCACGAGGTGACCGTCGCCGAAGACGGCGAAATGGCGCTGGACGTCCTGGTCGAACGGGACGGCGCCTTCGATTTCGTGCTGTCCGACATCCGCATGCCCTGCCTCACCGGCATCGAACTCGCCCACGAGATCGCCGCCTCCTGGCCGCATCTGCCGGTGCTCCTGATGACTGGCTATGCCGAACAGATGGAAGCGGCCGAGGATCTGACCGCGATCATCGAGGGCGTGGTGGAAAAGCCGTTCTCGATCGCCGAACTGCGCCGCGAGGTCGCCCGCATCCTGGCCGAGCGCGCCCAAAAGGGCGACGCCACCGACGCCCCCACCGCACCGCATATCCGCCGCTGCGCCTGACGCCGCCGCGAATACAGCCGGGCTCTATCCCTGACATTCGATGAAAAAACACCGCCGCGACGCTGAGGCGTCGCAGCGGCGATGTCGCCTGACGGCCGGTCCGCCTCAGGGCGTCTCGAGCAGCCGCTCCAGATAGTCCCGCTCCATCTGCGGCGACAGCGCGTCGCCGAGCCGGTTGCGGATCGCGTCAAGGATCTCGCGGGCCCGTTCGGTGTCTATCTCGTCCGGCACGCCGACATCCTGCCCGAAATCGGGACCCTGGGTCTGGCGCTGGCGGCCCAGCGGGTCGCGGCCGGAACGCTGCTGGGCGCCGTTGAAGCCCTGCCCCATCTGGCCGCCCTGTCCCTGCATGCCCGGCTGGCCCTGCCCCTGCTGCATGGCCTCCTGCATCTGCTGCATCATGTCCTGGGCGCCGCGGCGCATGGCTTCCATGGCGCGGCCCTGCTGGCCGACCGCCTCCCCGTCCTCGCCCTCGCCCAGCGCGCCCTCGGCCTTGCCCATCGCCTCGCCGGCCTCACCGAAGCCCTCGGAAGGCTCCATGCCCATGCCCTGCATCTGCTCCTGCAGCGCCTGCAGCTCTTCCTGAAGCTGGCCCTGCTGCTCCTGCAGCTGCTTCATCATCTCGCGCAGCTGTTCGGCCGTCAGCGGCTCGCCCTGTTCGCCCTGCTGGCCTTGCTGCCCCTGTTCGCCCTGCTGCCCCTGCTGCTGCTCGCGCTCGATCTGGCGGCGGCCGAGATCGAAGGTCTCGTCCATGAGCTGCTGCTGGCGCTGCAGCAATTCGCCCATCTTGTTCATCTGCTGCTGCATGGCGTTCTGTTCGCCATTCTGCGGCTGCTGGCCGGGGCGCATGGCCTGCAGATTGTCCATCATCTGCTGCAGTTCCGAGAGAAGCTGCTGGGCCGCCTCCTTGGAGCCGGACTTCGCCAGATCCTCGATGCGGTCCATCATGCGCTGCAGGTCCTGCGGCCGCAGCTCCTGCATGTCGCCGGCCTGCATCTGGTCCTGGTTCATCGGCGGCTGGTTGCGCATCGCCTCGGCCAGCGCCTGCATGTATTCCTGCATCGCCTCGCGCAGTTCCTGCATCAGCTGGTCGATCTCGGCATCCGACGCGCCGTTCTCCAGCGCCTCGGAGAGCTGCTCGCGGGCATCGCGCAGCCGCCGTTCGGCGAGCGACAGATTGCCGTCCTCGATGCCCAGCGCGATCTCCCACATGAAGTCCACCGCCGAGACCAGCGCGGCGTCGTCATAGGCTGTGGCGATGCGGGTGCGCACGGCCTTCAGCGCCAGATAGGTCGCCGGGCTCTCGATGAATTCGTCGCCGCGCAGGGTCACCGCGTCGAGCATCTGGACGACGCGGGTCGTGCTGTCGGCGTCCAGCGCCAGGATGCGCCGCTGCTCGACCACGGCGCGGGCCAGCGGGTTGGAGAAGCGCCGCTCGGGCAGCGTCAGGGTCAGCGCCTCGGAGCGGCCCTCCTGCCCGGCATCGTCCACCGCGACGAGGGTCATCGCCACCTCGGCCCCGGCATAGGGGCTCTCGGTCAGGTCGGCGCTGGTGCGGCCCTCGGCCGTGCCCTTGGTGCGGCGCGGCAACGCCAGCCGGATCTCCGGCGGCGCGATCAGCGGCCGCGCATCGGCCGGCACGATGTCGTCGGTGACGGCGATCGCGGCATTGGCCTGCCGCACGCCGTAATCGTCGGTGACCTTGTAGGTCAGCTGCAGCGCGCCGTTGCGTGCGACGCCCGGCTCGCCCTCGAAGGCGATCTCCGGGTCGAGATCGGGTGTGACGTCGAAGCGCCAGCGACCGAGGGTGGTGAAAGTGGTGGTCAGCGCCGCCTCGCCCGGCATGTCAAGGGCATAGGCATATTCGCGCGGGCCGGCAGGGGCGTCGGCCTCTGTCTCCGCATCGCCGGCCGCGGCGTCGGCGACCTCGCCCTCGTTCTCGGTGACCGGTGCGATCGCGATCGGCTCGGCGCCGGCCGGGGTGAAGCTCAGTTCGGCGTTGGAGCCGTCGGAAATCCGCACCTCCAGCTCGCTGCCCTCGGGCACGGTGACGGGCGCGTCCGAGGCGCCGACATCGGTCAGGAAGATCGGCGCGCGGCCGGTATAGGCCGGCGGCGTCACCCAGGCGTCGACCCGCGCCGAGGCGACGCTGTCGGCCGCGTCCGGCGCCAGCGCATCGACGACGCGGCCGCCGCCGGGACCAAAGGAAAAGGCGAAGGCAGTGACCAGCAGCAGCGCCACCAGCGCGCGCAGGCCATAGGGGTCGATCCGTTCGGTGCGGGTGGCGGGCGCCCCGCCGCTGAGATCGCGCAGCCGCTCGGCCATGCGGCGCTGATGGGCGCGCCAGAGCGCGGCGGCAAACGGGTCGGCGCCGACGGCGCGCTGGTCCTGCGCCTGCAGCGGCTGGTGGTCCAGCCGGCTCGCCCCCTCGATGCGCGCATCCACTGCGGCCGCGCTCGGCAGCCGCAGGCCGCGGTTGCGCCACAGTGCCGCAAGGCCGAGCCCGGCGAGAATCGCGATCACCGCGACGCGGGCCAAGAAGGGCAGCGCGGCGAATAGGCCGAACCAGGCGAGGATCAGGAACACCGCGACGAGGCAGGCGAGCGCCAGCACCAGCGGCCAAGCGCGCTCGATCAGGAGCGCCGCCCAGGCCAGGCGCCGCGTCGCCGCGACACGCCCGGACGCGGTCCAGTCGCTCTGCCGCTCGTGTCGCGCCATGGGGCCAGCCTCGTTCGTCGCAAGTTTCAGGGAGCGTAACAGTTTTTGCGGCGAAGACGAGGCGGGTGACGCAGCTGTGAAGCGGCCAATGGCCTCAGTCGTCGCCGCCCAGCCAGGGGGGCAGACGGTCCAGCGCAATCATCTCGTCGATGGTCTGGCGCGGCCGGATGGCGTGGAAGGCATCGCCCTTGACCAGCACCTCGGCGATCAGCGGCCGGGAATTGTAGGTGCCCGACTGGACCGCCCCGTAGGCGCCGGCCGACGACAGGTAGACGAGGTCGCCGGCCTTCACCGCCGGAATGTCGCGGGCGCGGGCGAAATAGTCGCCGCTCTCGCAGACCGGGCCGACCACGTCGGCGACGAGGCGCGGCGCGTCCGGGTCGTCGAGCACCGGATGGATGTCGTGCCAGGCGTCGTACAGGGTCGGGCGGATCAGGTCGTTCATGCCCGCATCGACGATGACGAAGGTCTTGCCCTCGGCTTCCTTCACATAGACCACCCGGGTGACCAGGATGCCGGCATTGGCGGCGATCAGCCGGCCGGGCTCGAACACCACCTTGCAGTCGAGGTCGCGGACATGGCGCTTGACGATCTCGGCATAGGCCGGCGGCGCCGGCGGCGGGGTGTTGGTGCGGCTGTAGGGCACGCCGAGGCCGCCGCCGAGATCGACATGAGCGATGTCGTGGCCGGCGCCGCGCAGCCGCCGCACCAGGCCCGCCAGCCGCTCGAAGGCCTGGTCGAAGGGCTCCAGCTCGACGATCTGGCTGCCGATATGCATATCGATGCCCGACACCGCGATGCCCGGCAGGGCGCGGGCCCTATCGTACACCGCCTCGGCCCGCTCATAGGCGATGCCGAACTTGTCGGACTTCTTGCCGGTGGAGATCTTGGCGTGGGTGCGCGCATCGACGTCGGGATTGATGCGGAACGAGACATGCGCCGTGCGCCCGGCCGCCACGGCCCGGGCCGAGATCATCTCGAGCTCCGGCTCCGATTCGATGTTGAAGCAGAAGATGCCCGAGGCGAGCGCCAGGTCGATCTCCGGCACGCTCTTGCCGACGCCCGAGAACATGATCTTCTCGGCCGGGATGCCGGCGCGCAGCGCCCGCAGCAATTCGCCGCCCGACACGACGTCGGCGCCGGCGCCGAGCGCCGCCAGCGTCTTCAGCACCGCCTGGTTGGAATTCGCCTTCATGGCGTAGCAGACCAGCGCGTCGATATCAGCGAAGGCCTCGGCGAACACCGTGTAGTGGCGCGTCAGCGTCGCGGTCGAATAGCAATAGAAGGGCGTGCCCACGTCATGGGCGATCGTTTCGACGGAGACGTCCTCGGCATGCAGGACGCCGTCGCGGATTTCGAAATGGTTCATGGCAGGTCAGACGGCACTCGGTAGAGGGGCGGAAACGGCTCAGTTCAGCAGCGGATCGAGGATGAAGCCGCTGCTGGTGGCGCCCTTGTTGCGGCTCACCTCGGCCGGTCCGATGGCGGTGTCGTCCTGGATGCGCGAGACGCGCACGGCGCCCGCCGCCGAGCCCGCCGTGCCGAAGCCGCTGCTGGCGTTGTTGGCGGCGACCGCGTCGGCACCGGCCGAGGCCCCGGTCTGCCCCGAGGACGGCGCCACCGGATTGTTCTTGATGCCGCAGCCCGCCAGCATCGCCGTTGCGGCGGCGAGCAGCAGCGGCAGATAGGTCCGGCTCGATCGAATGGTCATGTCGTCACCCCTCGCCGCGTCCCGGCGTCAGCTTCCCCGTCAGCGGTCATAGCGATTTCCCGGCGGAAAATCACCACCGCCGCGATCGTCATCGCGCGTCGCTTGCCATCCGCTCGCGCCAATAGGCGACCTGCGCCCGCACATTCGCCGGCGCGGTACCGCCGAAGCTGGTGCGGCTGTTGACCGAGGCGTCGACGCCGAGCACCGAGAACACCGCCTCGCCGATCCGCGCATCCAGCTCCCGCAGGCTGTCCAGCGGCAGTTCCTCCAGCCCGACGCCGCGCGCTTCAGCAAGGGCAACTGCCCGGCCGGTGACGTGATGGGCCTCGCGGAACGGCATGCCGAGCTCGCGCACCAGCCAGTCGGCCAGGTCCGTCGCGGTGGAGAAGCCGTGGCCGGCCGCCTTGCGCATCGCCTCGGTCTGGATGGTCATGTCGCGCACCATGCCGGTGGCCGCCGCCAGCGCCAGGGCCAGCGAATCGATGGCGTCGAAGACCTGTTCCTTGTCTTCCTGCATGTCTTTGGAATAGCTCAGCGGCAGGCCCTTCATCACGGTCAGCAGCGAGATCAGCGCGCCGTTGATGCGGCCCGGCTTGGCGCGCACCAGTTCGGCGGCGTCCGGGTTCTTCTTCTGCGGCATGATCGACGAGCCGGTGGAGAAGGCGTCGGACAGGCGCACGAAGCCGAATTGCGGCGTCGACCAGATGACGATCTCCTCGGCCAGCCGCGACAGATGGGTGCCGCAGATCGCCGCCACCGACAGGAACTCCAGCGCGAAGTCGCGGTCCGACACCGAATCCAGCGAATTGCGGGTCGGCTCGCGAAAACCGAGAGCCTTCGCCGTCATGTGGCGGTCGATGTCGAAGCCGGTGCCGGCCAGAGCGGCGGCGCCCAGCGGGCATTCGTCCAGCCGGTTCACCGCGTCGCGGCAGCGCGACAGGTCGCGGGCCGCCATCTCCACATAGGCGAGGCAGTGATGGCCGAAGGTCACCGGCTGGGCGACCTGCAGATGGGTGAAGCCCGGCATCACCGTGTCGGCGTGTGCCTCGGCCTTGGCGAGCAGCGCCTCGATGAAGCCGGTCAGCGCCCGGTCGAGGGAGAGGAACGCGGTCTTGACGTGCAGGCGGAAGTCCAGCGCCACCTGGTCGTTGCGCGAGCGCGCCGTGTGCAGGCGGCCGGCGGCGGGGCCGATCAGTTCGGCCAGCCGCGCCTCGATGTTCATGTGAATGTCCTCGCGCTCTCGCGAGAAATTGAACCGGCCGGCCTGTATCTCGCCGCGGATCTCCTCCAGACCCGCAATGATACTCTCTGCGTCATCCGCCGTGATGATGCCCTGTTGCGCCAGCATGGCGGCATGGGCTTTCGAACCGGCGATATCCTCTTCATAAAGCCGGCGATCGAAATCGATCGACGCGTTGATTTCTTCCATGATCGCGTCGGGACCCGAGGCGAAGCGTCCGCCCCACATCGCGTTGGCGGCACCGGGGACGTTGTCGGGATTCTGGCTCATGGACACTCGAAAGGGCTCTTGACGACATGTCCGAAGCAAAACGATCGACTTCGAACGGGCGGCGGCTCGGTCTCATCGCCGCGGTCGCACTGGTCTGCGGCATCGCGGCGGGTGGTGTCGTCCTATACGTGAGCGAGAGCGGGTCTGGCAACGAAACCGCCAGCGCCTGTCCGGCCGATGCGGCGATCACCGCGGCGGTGGATGCCGAGGCGCGCGGCGAGGTCGCCGCGGTGCAGGCGCTGGAAACGCCCTTCGACGTCTCGGCCATCGCCTTTTCGGATGGTGACGGCGCCGCCGTGACCCTCGCCGACTTCTCCGGCAGGACGCTGCTGGTCAATCTGTGGGCCACCTGGTGCGTGCCGTGCCGCCAGGAAATGCCGGCGCTGGACGAGCTGGAGCGCCAGGAAGGCGGCGACGACTTCGCCGTGGTGCCGATCAATGTCGACATGGGCGACATCGAGAAGCCGAAGACTTTCTACGCCGAGACCGATCTGACCGCCCTGCCCTTCTATCGCGACGAGACCATGGGCGTGTTCAACGACCTGAAGCGCGCCGGCGTCGCCTTCGGCCTGCCGATCTCCCTCGTCGTCGGCCCCGACGGCTGCGCCCGCGCCGCGATCAACGGGCCGGCCGAATGGGCCAGCCCCGACGCCATCCGCCTGATCGAAGCGGTGAAGGCGAGCGGGACGTCGGCCTGACCGGCACGACGTCCCTTCCGACAGTCGGCCAGCGGCTCAGCCGGCATAGCCCATCTGTGCCGGCTGCGGCTCCGGGGCCGCCCGGTCCAGCCGGACGGCGGTGAGCGCCACCGCCAGGGCCGCCAGCGGGAACAGCGCCGCGGTCCAGGTGACGTAGCCGAGGCCCGGACCGGAATCGATGACCAGGCCACCGGCGAAGGCACCCACGGCATTGCCGAGATTGAAGGCGGCGATGTTGAAGGACGAGGCGAGGCTTTCGCCGGCGCCGTCCGCCTTGGACAGCACCCACATCTGCAGCGGCGGCACGGTGGCAAAGGCCGCCGCCCCGAGGAGCGTCACGGCGACGAGCGCGGTCACCGTGCCCTGCAGCGCCGGCCCCATCAGAACGAGCACCACAAACAGAACGACGAGGCTGCCGACCATCGCGGGCACCAGTGCCCTGTCGGCCAGACGACCGCCGAGCAGGTTGCCGGCCACCAGCCCGCCGCCGAACAGCAGCAGGATCGGCGAGATCGCCGCCTCGCCGAAGCCGGTGATGCCGGTCAGGAGCGGTGCGATATAGGTGAAGACCGCGAAGACGCCGGCATAGCCGAGAACCGTCGTCAGGAGACCGAGCAGCACGGGGCGACGGCCCAGCGCCTTGAGGTCGGCGCGCCAGTCGTCGGCGGTCTCCGGCTTGCCGTCCCGGGGCACGGCCCAGGCGATGACGGCCGCGGCGAGAATGCCGACGATGGCGACGGCCCAGAAGGTGGCGCGCCAGCCGGCCGCCTGCCCGAGCCAGGTGCCCAGCGGCACGCCGAGGATATTGGCCACGGTCAGGCCCGTGAACATCAGCGCAATGGCCGAGGCGCGCTTGTCGGCGGGCACCAGCTTCGTGGCGACGACCGAGCCGACGCCGAAGAAGGTGCCGTGGGCAAAGGCCGTCAGCACCCGTGCGGCCATGAGGAGGCCGTAGGTGGGCGCCAGCGCACAGGCGACATTGCCGGCGATGAAGATCGCCATCAGCGCCAGGAGCACGGTCTTGCGCGGCCAGCGGCTGGTCAGGATGGTCAGGAGCGGCGCGCCGACGACGACGCCGATGGCATAGCCGGAGATCAGGAAGCCGGCGGCGCTGGTCGAGACGCCGAGATCGGCGCCGACATCGAGCAGCAGGCCCATGATGACGAATTCGGTGACCCCGATGCCGAAGGCACCGGCGGTCAACGCGTAGAGAGCAAGAGGCATGACGAAATCCCTGATGATGAACAGGGCCGTCAGATGACAGCTTGTGCTTTGATGAAGTAGACTGCCGCCAGGAACAACATTCAGGACTTCAGGTCACAAATGCCGCGCCCCGACGCCAATCGCTTTGCCGAGATGGAGGTGTTCGCCACGGTGGTCGAGCGCGGCGGCTTCTCGGCGGCGGCGCGGGTTTCCGGCATGTCGGCCTCGGCGGTCTCCAAGCTCGTCGCGCGCCTGGAAGCGCGGCTCGGCACGCGGCTCGTCCATCGCACCACCCGGCGTTTCCAGCTCACGCCGGAGGGCCAGGGCTTCTACGAGCGGGCCGTGGCGATCCTCGCCGATCTCTCCGACGCCGAACGGGCGGCAGGAGCCGGCGAACGGCCCGCCGGCCGCGTGCGGCTCAATTCCAGCGCCTCCTATATCAGCCATGTCCTGGCGCCGATCCTGCCGGATTTCCTCGCCCGCTATCCCGAGATCGGCCTCGACATCGTGCAGACCGATCAGGTCGTCGACCTCGTCGCCGAGCGCACCGACATCGCCATTCGCGCCGGCCCCATGCCGAGCTCCAACCTGATGGCGCGCAAGCTCGGCCAGACGCGCATGATGATCGTCGCCGCGCCCGGCTGGGTGGCCCGGCACGGCCTGCCGCGCACGATCGCGGATCTGGAAGCGCATGAACGGCTGGGCTTCGGCTATGCGCGGGCGATGAAGGGCTGGCCGCTCAGGAGCGGCGCCGGCGAGGACGTCACCCTGCCGACGGTCGGGCGCGTCCAGATCAATGACGGCGAAGGCCTGCGGCGCCTGGCGCTCGCCGGCGTCGGACCGGCGCGGCTCGCGGCCTTCGCCATCCGCGCCGACATCGCCGAAGGCCGGCTGGTGCCGCTCCTGGAAGACGCCAATCCGGGCGACGAGGAGGCGTTTCACGCCGTCTTCATCGGCCAGTCCGCCAGCCTCCCCGCCCGCGCCCGCGCCCTGCTCGACTTCCTCGCCGAACACGGACAGGTCAGCTGAGCGGCGAGCGACTGGCGCGCGGAGGCGGCCTCACCGGGATGCCCAGGTGTGCTCAACGAACTGTAGCGCGCCAGCTTCGCCTTAGGCCTGCCGATCTCCCTCGTCGTCGGCCCCGACGACCGCGCCCGCGCCGCGATCAACGGCCTGGCCGCATGGGCCAGCCCCGATGCCATCCGCCTGATCGACGCTGTGAAGGGGCCAGCGGTGGGACGGTGTGACCGGCGCGACGGCCCTTCCGGAAGGTGTCGGCCAGCGCCTCAGCCGGCATATCCCATCTGCGCCGGCTGCTCCGGCGCCGCTTGGCCCAGCCGGACGGCGGTGAGCGGCGCCGCCGCGGCCGCCAGCGGGAACCGTTCGGGCTATGCCCGTGCGATGAACGGCCCGCAGATCGGGATCAGTATCGGCTGAGCTGCTAAGAGATCGTCGCCTTGAACTCAGCCGAACGGCTGACCCAATCGGCGGACTGCAGATCCAGGTCAACTGACGGCATCCGCTCGATTATCATTGGCGCCGCTATCCTGCCGGCGCCGCCCGCTAGTTCGACTGTCTTCGGAACGATAGACGTAACGTCCGCGAAGGAAAGATCCCTGAGATCGACAAATCGGACGAATACGGGGGCGTGAGACGCAAATCGTTCGACAACACGACTTGTCGACAAGCGCGCTACTTCGTACGCTTCCTCAACTGACGCTACTGACGACCACGGCATCAATAAGCAGGGTCGGAGTGATGATGTGAGATTTTGTGCCAAGGGATGAACAAATACTCCGCCAGATGGCCCGCGCCTATGAAGCGAGGAAACGTGCGGTTCCCCCTTTAGATTGGCGACCTGACATACAACGAAGACAGTATTTGCGAATCCCCATAGTATGCGACTGCGACGCGCCGGATGTGATCGGCGTATCGATTGAAGGCACAGCTTGGGCGGATGAACCTGAGAAACGTGTATCCTTCCAGCTCAAGATTGATATCGGAGGAACTGATTTCCGAGTTGCGCGGATCGATTGGCGGCCCCGTCAACCGCACATCAACAAGTTTGGGCCGCCCAGTCTTCGTGGGCGCACGGTCTTGACGAGCATTCATGATTTCCCGGAGAATGCGGCTCTCGGGCTGGGAGAGATGCAACTCAGAAATCTAGCGGTAGCGAAACCGATTGAGTCTGAGCCGAGCGAATTTACTGAGGTCTTAACCTACCTTCGTGATACGTTCAGGCTTGACAATGCCACCGAGATCCCTGTCCCGCCATGGTCGCCGCAACTCTTCTAACTAGCACCGAATCGCCCGATACCCTCCTTGAGCGTATCGCGGACGATCTCGTGCGCGTCCGCCCGCTCGTGAATGGAGGATTGATCTCGACGCCAGTCCTCTTTCCCTCAGGATCAAGCGTCACCGTCCGGATTACGTTCGATGGAGATCGATGCCTCATTACTGATGATGGCGCAGCTTATGCGGAAGCTGATATGATGGGCGCTCTCCCAATATTCCGCAGAGCCGCCCGACGTGTTGCGGAGGCTGCCGGCATTCGTTTCAACGATTTTGAGATTTTCGAAATCGACGCCAGTCCGGACACCGCATCTGGTCTGATCGCTATCGTGGCTGATGCTGCGCGGCGATCGATCGAAGTCACAACCGAGCGGCTCGCAGACCGGCTCCATAGCGATACGAAGGCCTCAGTGTTCGATCTGCTGGTCGAGGCCTTTGGCAGCGGGAAAGTGGCGGCTGACGTTTCACTTTCAGGTGCGTCCACTCATGCTTGGACGGTTGATGCACTGGTCGCATCCGATCGAGCTGATATTGCCGTCTCGGTCGTCAATCCTGTACCTGCGTCCATCTCATCAACATACGTTAAGTTGGATGATATTCGCAGGCTTGACGCTCCTCCTCGGACCGTCGCGGCCCTCGCGCGACGGAATGCGTTCAAAGCCGATCAGATTGCAATCCTCAATCGGACAGCCAAACTCATCGATTTGTCAGCCTCTGTAACCGAATTCCGACGGCTAGCGGCCTAGTCAGTCCTGTTTCCGCAGTCCTACCGCGTCGGGACCGGCATCTCGCCGCGATAGTCGTAGAAGCCGCGGCCGGCCTTGCGGCCGAGCCAGCCGGCTTCGACATATTTCACCAGCAGCGGACAGGGGCGGTATTTGGAATCGGCCAGCCCGTCATGCAGCACCTGCATGATCGACAGGCAGGTATCGAGGCCGATGAAGTCGGCCAGTTGCAGCGGGCCCATCGGATGGTTGGCGCCCAGCTTCATGGCGGTGTCGATGGATTCGACCGAGCCGACGCCCTCGTAAAGGACGTAGATCGCCTCGTTGATCATCGGCAACAGGATGCGGTTGACGATAAAGGCCGGAAAATCCTCCGAGACGCTGATCGTCTTGTCGAGGGCGGTGACGTAGTGGCGCGCCGATTCGAAGGTCGCGTCCTCGGTGGCGATGCCGCGCACCAGCTCGACCAGCTTCATCACCGGCACCGGGTTCATGAAGTGGATGCCCATGAACCGCTCGGGCCGGTCGGTGGCCGAGGCCAGCCGGGTGATGGAGATCGATGAGGTGTTGGTGGCCAGAATCGCGCCGGGCGCCAGATGCGGGCAGATCTCGCGGTAGATCTTGCGCTTGACCGTCTCGTCCTCGGTCGCCGCCTCGATGACGAGGTCGGCGGTGCCGAGCGCCGCCGTGTCGGTGGTGGTGGCGATCCGCGCCATCGCCGCGTCGCGGTCGGCCGGTGTGATCTTCTGGGAGGCGAGCTGGCGGTCGAGGGTGGCGGCGATCTTGTCGCGGCCGGCGCTCGTGCGGTCCTCGGCGATGTCGTAGAGCGTCACGCCGTAGCCGGCGAGGGCCGAGACATGGGCAATGCCGGAGCCCATCTGCCCCGCGCCGACGATGCCAACGTGCTTGATACTGTCCGCCATCGCGCCTTCGCTCACCTTGGATGTTGCGTCGCGAACCTAGCGGCGGCGCGCGGCTTCGTCAAAGCCGCGCGCCGGACGCTCAGAGCTTGTCCTTCAGCTCGGGCAGGATCTGGAACAGATCGCCGACGAGGCCGTAATCGGCGACCTGGAAGATCGGCGCCTCCTCGTCCTTGTTGATGGCGACGATGATCTTGGAATCCTTCATGCCGGCCAGATGCTGGATGGCGCCGGAGATGCCGACGGCGATGTAGAGATCGGGCGCCACGACCTTGCCGGTCTGGCCGACCTGCCAGTCGTTCGGGGCGTAGCCGGCATCGACCGCCGCCCGCGAGGCGCCGATCGCCGCGCCCAGCTTGTCGGCGACGGGCAGGAGCACCTCGTCGAACTTCTCCTTGGAGCCCAGCGCGCGGCCACCCGACAGGATGATCTTGGCGCTGGTCAGTTCCGGCCGCTCGCTGTGGGCGAGCTTTTCCTCGACGAAGGTCGACAGGCCCGGATCGCCGGCCGCGTCCACCGCCTCGACAGTTGCCGAACCGCCGGTGCCGGCGGCCTGGAAGCCGGAGGTGCGCACGGTAATCACCTTCTTGGCGTCGGTCGACTTCACCGTCTGGATGGCGTTGCCGGCATAGATCGGCCGCTGGAAGGTGTCGGCGCCCTCGACGACGACGACGTCGGAGATCTGCATCACGTCGAGCAGCGCGGCGATGCGCGGCGCGACATTCTTGCCGGCGGTGGTGGCCGGCGCGACGATGGCGTCATAGCCCTCGGCGAGCCTGACGACGAGGTCGGCCAGAGGCTCGGCGAGGCCGTGGGCATAGGCCTCGGCATCGGCATGCAGCACCTTGGCGACGCCGCCCAGCTGGCCGGCGGCCTCGGCGACGGCGGAAGCGCCCGAGCCGGCGACGAGCACATGCACGTCACCGCCCATCTGGGCGGCGGCGGTCAGCGCCTTGGCGGTCTGCTCGGACAGGGTCTGGTTGTCGTGTTCGGCGATGAGAAGCGTGGTCATGATCGCGGGTCTCCCTGGCATCCGGCGGTCGCCTGCGCGTCACGCGCGCGGCCGGCGGGCATCCAATCCTTCAAGGCGCGTGCTCAGAGCACGCCGGCTTCGTTCTTCAGCTTGTCGACCAGCACGTCGACGCTCTCGACCTTGATGCCGGCCTCGCGCTTGCCCGGCTCGGCGGTCTTCAGGATTTCCAGCCGCGGCGCGATGTCGACGCCGAAATCGTCCGGCGACTTCTCCTCGAGCGGCTTCTTCTTGGCCTTCATGATGTTCGGCAGCGAGGCGTAGCGCGGCTCGTTGAGGCGCAGATCCGTCGTCACGATCGCCGGCATCTTGAGCGCCACGGTCTGCAGGCCGCCATCGACCTCGCGGGTCACGGTCGCCTTGCCGTCGGTCAGCTCGATCTTGTTGGCGAAGGTGCCCTGGCTCCAGCCGAGCAGCGCCGCCAGCATCTGGCCGGTCTGGTTGCAATCGTCGTCGATCGCCTGCTTGCCGAGGATGACGAGGTCCGGGCTCTCGGCCTCGACGACGCCCTTGAGGATCTTGGCGACGGCCAGCGGCTCGGTCGGCTGGTCGGTCTTGACCAGGATGCCGCGGTCGGCGCCCATGGCGAGCGCCGTGCGGATCGTCTCCTGCGCCTGCTGCGGGCCGACGGACACCGCGACGATCTCCGTCACCGTGCCGGCTTCCTTCAGGCGGATCGCCTCCTCGACGGCGATCTCGTCGAAGGGGTTCATGCTCATCTTGACGTTGGCGAGGTCGACGCCCGTGCCGTCCGGCTTGACCCGGATCTTCACGTTGTAGTCGACGACGCGCTTGACTGCGACGAGAACCTTCATCGGTCGTGTCTCTCCCTTTTTGGGCGCCGAGCGCCCGAAAGCCTCATGTCCTGCCCGGCCCGGCGTCGCCCTCGCGATATCCGCGCAGGCGACCGGAGCCGATTGGCCGCGAGCGATATCTGACTTTTACGTAATGGTCAAAATTTCGCGGTCTCGTAGCGGCCTTGTGCGGTTCCCGCGCCGATCTTGCAAGTGCCGGGTCACGATCGCCCGGTGTCGCCCGGCTCCAGCTCCACCGCCCGCGGCGTCTGGATCTGCCGGTCGAACAGCACCACGCCGCGCCGGCGCAGGACCAGCGTCAGCGCCGCCCCGGCCAGGATGCCGCCGGCATGGGCGGCATAGGACACGTCCTCGGCGCCCGACGCGAACAGCACGAACTGCAGGCCGATCCACACGATCAGCAGCAGCCAGGCCGGCAGGTTCAGGGGGATGCGCCCGAAGGCCAGCACCCAGACCCACACCCTGGGATGCAGCATCAGATAGGCCGCCGCGACACCCGACACCGCGCCGGACGCGCCGATCAGCGTCGCCTCCGAGCCCGGGAACATCAGCGCATGCAGCCCCGCCCCCGCCGCCGCGCAGGCCAGGTAGAAGACCAGGAACTTCACATGGCCGAAGGCGTCCTCGACATTGTCGCCGAACACCCAGAGGAACAGCATGTTGCCGCCGATATGCCAGATGTCGAGATGCAGGAAGGAATAGGTCAGGAAGTTCAGCCAGCCCGGCACAGCCACATAGGCCGGCGGCAGCTCGGCATAGCCGTTCACCACCGCCGGGATGAAGCCGTAGGAGATCTCGAAGGCCGACAGGAACGCCCCGGTCTCGCCGCTCGCCTTGGCGAACAGATAGACCAGCGCATTGGCCGCGATCAGCCCCACCGTCACATACTGGAAGCGGATATGACGCAGGCGGTTGGCGTCGTAGAAGGGGACGAACACGGCAGACCTTTCAGGCTTTTGGCCGGGGGCTCTCCTGGCCGGAGGCTTTCGGCCGGACTTCTGGCCGTGGACTTCTGGCCGGGCTCTTGACCAAAGGCTTTTGGCCAACGGCTTTCGACCGGAGGGCTCCTGACCGAGGCTCCCGGCCAAAGCGTGAGCCGAAACCCCTGCCCCCGCGACTGTCTGCGACCCCCTGTCACGGCCGGCGCCCGGTCCGCCGCGCCACGCCGCCCCTCACCCGGAGACGCCGCCGGGCCGCGAACCGTCCCGGCCGTGCGCCCCGCGTCGGCGATCCCGCCGCCTCAGCGGCTGGCGCCGGGCACCCACAGAACATCCGCTTTGCCGTCGTCATTGGCAATTCGGCCGGCGACGAACAGATGGTCGGACAGGCGGTTGACGTAGCGCAGCGCGACGTCGGCGACCGACTCGCCGTCCTTCTTCGCCAGGGCGACCATCAGCCGCTCGGCCCGCCGCGCCACTGTGCGGGCATGGTGCAGATGGGTGGCGGCGGGCGAGCCGGCCGGCAGGGTGAAGCTCTTCAGCGGCTCCAGCCGCGCGTTCATGGCGTCGATCTCGCGCTCCAGCGCGTCGACCTGCGAGGCGACGATCTTCAGCGGCTCGTAGGGCAAGGGCTCGCCGGTCTCCGGCGTCGCCAGTTCCGCGCCGAGATCGAACAGCTCGTTCTGGATGCGCGCCAGCATGGCGTCGAGCTCGCCCTCGGCATGCAGCCGCACCAGCCCGAGAACGGCGTTGAGCTCGTCGATCGTGCCGTAGGTCTCGACCCGCAGATCACTCTTCAACCGCCGCTCGCCACTGCCGAGCCCCGTCTCCCCGGCATCGCCGGTGCGCGTGTAGATCTTGTTCAGCTTGACCATGATGTCTCCGGTTTCGCGACATCATAGGGGATGGGACGGCCCGGGACAGGGGGCGGCTTCAAGCCAATTTCGAACGTTCAATCAGTCTTCACGTTTGCCTTTGGCTCCCCTTAGGTGTTTAGTCCCGGCATTTGGTGGATTGGATCGAGCGTGAATCGTTCTGGTTCTGAAGTCCATCGTTTGCAGATGAACTCGTAGGGCGTGAGGCCCTTCAGGGTCTTGAGGCGCCGGGCGAAGT
>NZ_JACSGS010000009.1:0-178306 GCF_014334315.1 Aurantimonas sp. DM33-3
ATGTCGGCGGCCATCTTTGCCGAGCCAGCCGCATGCGCAACCGAACTCGCCGCGAATGCGGCGAGGAGTGCGACAAATATCAGGCGGGCGATGAACTGCATGAGCGTAGGCTATTCCTCGTTCTGTCCAATTACCAGCGCGGCACATGGGCGATCTGTCCTGAAGCCAGACCGGATCATGGCGAGCAGACCATCTGATCTCCTGGACATCCCACGGCTAGCGTCACGATGGTCCATTACCATCGCAGTGAACAGATGGGGCTTCCCCTCACTGGAAGGTCAAGAGCGACAAGAGGCTATTTTGATAGCCTTCGGCAAAGGCCGCCGCATCAGGCATCGCTTGGGTTTGCTGTCCTGCGAAAATACGAGCGTCGATGGAGCCGCTTGCGCGGGCGTCGCCACCCGTCACTGTTTCCAACCCGGCTGACACAAGTGTGAAAAGGGTGAAGCCGCCCACAAACGCGAGCACGGATGCGCGATCGTCCTCGCGCGCCTCGTGCGCCTCTTCCAGCATGTCCTCGACGGCGGCCACGGTCAGCAAGCCGGCAACGAAGACAAGGGCGGCCATCTTCACGCTCTCTCCCGCACCTCGCAGTATGAAGAATGCGACGAGGGCGGACCCGACACAAAACAGGATGAACGACGCCGAAAGAAGCAGCCGACGCCGTCGGGGCACCCCCTTGTCCCGGAAGTTGGCCATCGCGGCGTAGCCTTCCGGGACATCGGCCAATACCTGGCCGAACGCCAGAACCATCGCGAGGCTGCTGGATACGGCCGAGCCCGTTCCGAGCATCATGCCGTCGCTGGTGAGATCCACCGCGACGGCGACGTAGATCATCCACATCCCCGTTCGGTTCCCGCGGCTGCCATCCTTCTGAAGTCCCTCCACGAGGGCTTCGATCATGACATAGGAGACGCCGCCCGCCGCGAAGGCTACCGCGAGCCACCAGCCGGCCAGAACGTCTACGGCCTCGGGGGTTAGTTCGACCGCGACGATCGCGATGACGATCCCGGAAGCGGCATGCAGCGCCCAGTTCAGTAGCCGGGAAGACGGCTTCCAGAACTCTGCCACGAGCGCCCCGGCGAAATTTCCCGCTCCCGGCAGAAGAGCCAGCAAGAAAACCTGCCAGAAACTGCTCATGCCGCGTCCCCTGAGCTGTCGTGTTGGCGATGGTGCGATGGCAGATAATGAACTTCTGTTGCTCTCATCAGGCTTTCCTGCCCTGCGCTCAACGATCCGAAGGTTTGAATGAACCTAGCTCCGGGCGACAGAATCGGAAGGGTTCGGCGGGCCAAAGCGGGGGCCTCATCCTGTCATTCAAGGCGCCTTTGATGCACGCCGGGATGGTCGGCTGATATCTTGTGAAACATTTCTACGATCAGGGGCTTGCTCCTCTAGCCGCTGGAGGTTGTAGCCATCCGGTGGCAGAAGATGGGACCCACCGATGGCGGCAGAACTCCAGCAGACACGCTACCGCGTCAGCGGCATGGATTGTGCCTCGTGCGCGTCGAAGATCGACAAGGCTGTGCGACGTCTGGAAGGCGTCGGAGACGTAGCCGTGTCGGTCGCGGCCGGCACGATGACGGTCGCACACGAGAAGGCGCTCACTCCGGCAGCAATCATCCGCCAGGTAAAGAACCTCGGTTACGGAATCGGAGAAGTTAGCCGCGGCGTCCGAGGAACCGGCAATGCGGCGGCTCCCACTGATGGCGAGAATCCGAACCATCATTCGCATGCACACGAGCATGCTGGCGATGAAGCGTGGTGGAGAACGCCCAAGGCGGTTCTGACGCTGACGTGCGGCCTCGCATTCGCAATTGCCTATCTGGCGGGCGTGGCTTTTCCAGCGTTTGAGAGCTGGGCCTTCCTGCTGGCACTCGCCGTTGGCCTCGTTCCGATCGCAAGGCGCGCCGCCGCAGCAGCTCGCTACGGCTCGCCGTTTTCCATCGAGATGCTGATGACGATTGCCGCCGTCGGCGCGGTGATCATCGGCGCGACGGAAGAAGCAGCGGCCGTGGTCCTCCTGTTTCTGATCGGCGAGATGCTGGAGGGCGTGGCCGCCGGTCGGGCACGGAAGAATATTCAGGGCCTGACGGACCTCGTGCCGAAGACGGCGCTTCTGGTGCGGGACGGCGAGACGGTCGCGGTAGCCGCCGACGGACTGGCCGTCGGCTCCATAATTCTGGTGCGCCCCGGCGATCGCGTTGCGGCGGACGGCGTCATCGCCGAGGGAGCCGGCGAGGTCGACGAAGCGCCCGTGACAGGAGAGAGCGTACCAAAGCGCAAGAGCGTCGGCGACACGGTGTTCGCGGGCACGATCAATGCAAGCGGTGTGCTGCGGATCAAGGTCACTGCCGCCGCTTCCGACAATACCATCGCGCGTGTGGTGCGGCTGGTGGAGGAGGCCCAGGAGGCAAAGGCCCCAACCGAGAGGTTCATCGACCGGTTCTCCCGTTACTACACCCCTGGCGTCCTGGTATTCGCGGCGCTGACGGCGATCCTGCCTCCGCTCCTTTTCGCCGAGCCTTGGAACGACTGGATCTACAAGGGTCTGGCCATCCTCTTGATCGGCTGCCCCTGCGCGCTCGTCATCTCGACCCCTGCGGCCATCGCTGCCGGGATGTCCGCCGGTGCCCGCCGAGGTCTCCTCATGAAGGGCGGTGCGGTACTGGAGAACCTCGGCAGAGTGACCGCTGTCGCGCTCGACAAGACCGGGACAATCACGATGGGAAAGCCCGAGGTCACCGACGTGATCGCGATCGGCCGAGCGGAGCGGGACATACTTTCCTTGGCCGCGTCGCTGGAACTGGGATCAAGCCACCCGCTGGCTATGGCAATTCTGCAGGAGGCAAAGGCCAGGAAGGCGCCGCTCCCGCCGGCGTTCGACGCCGAAGCCATTCCGGGCGAAGGGATCGCCGGCAGCGTCGGCGGCGAACGGGTATTCCTCGGCTCTCCCCTGGCTGCAGGTCGGCGCACGCAGATCTGCGAGAACGTTAGCACCAAGATCACCGTCCTCAACGACGCGGGCAAGACCGTCTCCGTCCTTCTGGCCGGTAACACGGTTGCAGGTCTGATCGCCATGCGGGACGAGCCCCGCCCCGATGCCGCATCGGGGCTCAGGGCCCTGCGCGGTCGAGGCGTCCTGATCATGATGCTGACGGGCGACAACCGACGGACAGGAGACGCCGTAGCGACGAGCCTGGGGATCCGGGCGCGGTCGGAATTGCTGCCGCAGGACAAGCAGCAGGCGGTGCGAGACCTCCAGGCGGAGGGCCATTTCGTTGCCAAGGTCGGCGACGGCATCAACGATGCCCCCGCCCTGGCTGCCGCAGACATAGGCATCGCCATGGGTGGAGGGACCGACGTGGCTCTGGAAACAGCGGACGCCGCGGTCCTGCATGGCCGGGTTCAGGACATTCCGGACATGATTGCCTTGTCGCGATCCGCAATGCGCAACATTCATCAGAACATCGCGATCGCGCTTGGCCTCAAGGCGGTGTTCCTGGTGACGACTTTACTCGGCGTGACGGGCCTCTGGCCAGCTATCCTGGCAGATACAGGAGCAACGGTACTGGTGACAGCCAACGCCATGCGACTGCTCGGCTGGAGGCCGCAATGATCAACGTGACCGAGCAAGTCCTCCGCCTCGGGCCTCTCATCGTTCTCCTGACAACCTGCTTCTGGCTGATGATTGCAACCAGCCGAACGTCGTCCATGATCGACGGCAAGGCTTACGGCTTCGCCGGAAACTCACGCCAGCAGGTCGCACAGGGATTGTTCCGCCTGAGTGTCATCGGCGCCCTTGGCGCGCTGATCGGATACGCCGCAGAGATAAGGTGGCCGATCCTGCGTCCGGTCGGCAAGCTCGAATGGCTGCACGCAGTCGGATTGGCGTTGGCGCTGGCAGGCCAGTTCCTGACGGTTTTTGCACAGTCCAGCATGGGAAGACGTTGGCGTGTGGGAGTTCCCTCCGCCGCGCCGGACGCACTGGTCACGCAGGGTTTATTTGGGGTCTCACGTAACCCGGTGTTCCTCGGCATGCTCGCAATGGCCCTAGGCCTGGCACTGGCGGTTCCGTCGATCGCGATGATCGTTTGCGCCACCGCCTTCTGGCTGGCCTGCGAGATTCAGGTCCGGGATGAGGAGCGGTTCCTCGAAAGTGCCTTCACAGACCAATACGTCGCTTACCGGTCCCGGGTGCGACGATGGTTCTAATCCGTGTCAAATCAAGGAGAGCAAGATGCGTAGCTTTGGGAACACGCTCGCGACGGCCGCGGCAGGCTTACTCATGATGTCGTCCGTCGCATCGGCGACAGGCGAATCGGTGGAGGTCTTTTCCACATCTGGCTGCGGCTGCTGCATCGGCTGGATTAAACACATGGAGGGCGCCGGGTTCGAAGTGACGAACGACAACCTCGCGATGGCTGATCTGTATGCTCGAAAAATGAAGGCCGGACTGAAGCAGGATCAGACTTCCTGCCACACCGGTTTTGTCGAAGGATATGTCATCGAGGGGCATGTTCCGGCCGCCTCTGTGGCGCGCCTCCTTAAAGAGCGACCGGATGCGATCGGCCTCGCCGTGCCCGGAATGCCGGTGGGGTCTCCCGGCATGGGCGAGAGCGGCGAACCGTACGACGTACTTCTCGTGCAGACTGACGGATCTGCAACCGTCTACGACACCTACCCGCAGTCCAAGGATGTTCCAGTACAATGAGGTTTCCGACATCGATCGTCCTCGTCCTCACCCTGACCGGAGCTGCGGCCGCGCACGAAGTAACGGCCGGGGACCTGGTCATCGGTCATCCCTGGTCGCGCGCAACGCCTGCAACAGCCAAGACCGGCGTGGGATATCTGACAGTCACGAACAACGGCAGCGAGCCGGATCGGCTGATTGGCGGTTCCGCGGACGTCTCGGCAGGATTCACGTTGCACACCTCCAAAATTGTCGACGGAGTCGCACGGATGCGCCCGCTCGAGGGTGGGCTCCCAATCGCTCCGGGCGAAACCATCTCACTAAAGCCAGGCGCCACCCACGTGATGTTGACGGGCATGAAGAAGCCGATTCTGGAAGCCGAGCCCTTCGCAGGAACTCTCGTGTTCGAGAAGGCGGGTTCCGTGCCGGTCGAGTTCAC
This sequence comes from Aurantimonas sp. DM33-3, assembly GCF_014334315.1. Taxonomy (NCBI): domain Bacteria; kingdom Pseudomonadati; phylum Pseudomonadota; class Alphaproteobacteria; order Hyphomicrobiales; family Aurantimonadaceae; genus Aurantimonas; species Aurantimonas sp. DM33-3. The sequence continues at coordinate 5,133 of NZ_JACSGS010000009.1, forward strand.
AGTCGAAGGCTTCGGCGGACGCCCTGCGGAAGCGTCAGATAGCCATCTGGAGAAACGACAGTGAGCCCGAAAACCCTTCGCAGAACGTTGTGGGGCGCCGTCGTCGTCCTGTGCCTGTTCGTGGGCGCGACTGCTGGCGTCACCATCATGCGCGCTTCGGGTCAGGCTCCCCTCCCCGGAGAAGCGTCATCCGGTATCGCCAACATTGGCGGCGAGTTTTCTCTTGTCGACCACGAAGGGCGACGCCGTGAATGGCGTGACTTTCGGGGTGAGCCGGTAGCGCTGTTCTTCGGCTTCACGAATTGTCCGGATATCTGTCCGACGACCCTTGGTGAACTCTCGGTGCTGCTGGACGATCTTGGTCCCCAAGGCGACGATCTTCAGGTACTCTTGATCAGCGGCGATCCGGAGCGGGATACGCCGGAGCGGCTCAACGAATACCTAAAGTCGTTTGATCCGCAGATTGTTGGTCTGACCGGCACAGAGGCAGAAGTTGACGAGGCATTCTCGGCTTTCAAGGCCTACCGCGCACTCGTTCCGCTGGAGAACGGCGAATACACGGTCGATCATTCCGCCGGGGTCTACCTATTTGATCGCGACGGAAGCTTTTACGGCACATTGGACATCCACGAGTCGCCAGAGGTCCAGCGGCAAAAAGTTGAGCGCCTGTTGGCTAGCTGAGAGATGCCGAAGCGGCGCTCAAGCTGACTCGAGCAAAAAGCTGCTGCCGACGCCACCCACAAGCAGCCAACGAACCGGCCTTTCGCAAAAATCTGGAAATCGAAACATGCCCCAGCCCGTGCGAATGCGCTCATTGCGGCACTGGGGTGAAAAGAGGCCGCACCGAGGATGAAAGCGTTCCGCATTGGATTGGCTTCTCGGTGTCGTGCCCGAGCCCAATCCGGCGGCGCTCCATCTCGGGAACGATCACGAACACCCGTCAACGCCGTTCTCGCGCGGCGCTGGCGGGTCACCGGACATCGGGAACAGGTACCGCCACCCGCCGATCTACATCATGAAGACGATGCGGCGGATCTTGCGGCCGCTCTCCTCGCCGCGCTCCGCCTCATGGTCCCAGAGGTAGTTGAAGCGGTAGACCCCGCCGACGTTCACTCGGCGTGCTCCCCGGCGTCGATGAGTTCCTGGAAGCCAGCCATGAGGTTCTCGAGGTCCTCCTCCGGCGCTTGGTCGACCCAGTGCGCCTGGTGGCCCTCGTCGAGCCGGCTGAGTCTGTCCCAGGCCTCCGACGGGACCATGACGATCTTCCGCTTCCCGCGCTTCCTCAGGCCCACCGGCTCGCTCAGCGCGCGGTCGAGGATGTCGCCCGAGCTGCGGTTCAGGTCGGAGAACGTGAACTCCCTCATGGCATAGCTCCTGAACGCATAACATTCGTACCCTTTCCCCGCCCCAGGGGGGCGGGCTGGTCAATGCGGAAGCCACCACCATGTCGCCATGCGTGTCACATCAAACAAAGTTGCTCGCTCTTTAAGTTGCGAGCAACAAAGCCGCTGCTATGACCCATCCATGGGAATTTTTCTCCGCCTCGCGCTGCTTGCCGCCCTGCTACTTGGGTCGATGAGTCACGCCGCGGCCGTGGTCGAGGCGGTCGAAAGTCCCTGCCAGATGGCGGAGCGGCTTTCATTGGATCCGCTCTATGGAGCGGGCACTATGGACGGCCCGGCGCCAGCGACGACGCAGGAGGCGAGTTCGGCCCACGCCCTCCACTGCAAACTTCCTGCAATGCAGGTCGTGGGGCCGTTTGTGGAGAGCCCTCGCAGAGCCGTGCTCCCCCTTCCGCGGTCGATCGAGTTGGGCTCCGGAGGCTCCCCCGGCCGGATCGAGCGTCCACCCATCTCGTAGTTACTAGACAACAGCACTGAGCCGAAAGCTTTTGTAGCGCGGCAGCTCGAATTCATCGCTCCCGCGCCGCTCTCGCATCCGTGCTTTCAAGGCCGGTTCACGCGCTCGCCGTGCCGCGTTTGCGCGCATGAGCGAACCGATCCAAGAACCCGATGAGAACTCGACGGCCTCTCCGGCCACGCCTATTTCAAGGAGAAGACATGATCGACGCCAAGACGCGCCGCCCCCCGGCAATCACCCATCCATCGTGCGATTCGGCAAGCCGGGATGGAGCGACCGGCATGGACCGTCGCGCATTCATTGCGGTAATGGCGAGCGTTGCGCTCACGGGCTGCGTCTCCACGCAGGAGCCGACACGTGTCGTTCCGATCAAGCCTCCAGAGCCCAAGCCCGTACTCCCCGCGATGTACCGGGCGATGCCCAATGAGCGCTTTCCGATCCCGGCGGTCGACGTTAGCAATCTCGATCGACGGCTCTGGCGGCAAGTCGTCGACTACCCCACCACCGAGCGGGTCGGAACGCTCGTTGTCGATACGCCCGCCAAGTACCTCTACCTCGTGATGGAAGAAGGAACGGCGATGCGCTACGGGATCGGCGTCGGTCGCGGCGGCTTCTCCTGGTCAGGGCGGGCGACGATCGCCTATAAGCGCAAATGGCCGACATGGACGCCTCCGGCCGAGATGATCAAGCGTGAACCCGAACTCGCGCCATACAGTGCGGCGAACGGTGGAATGCCACCGTCCCTCGACAACCCACTCGGGGCCAGGGCGCTCTACATCTTTCAGGATGGGCGCGATACGCTCTACCGCTTGCATGGTACAAATCAGGCTTGGTCGATCGGAAAAGCGGTTTCCTCTGGTTGCATTCGCCTCCTGAATCAGGATGTCATCGACCTGTACGGACGGGTCCCGGACGGAACCCCTATCCGAGTAATTCCGGATCCAGCGACTGCTATGTCTGCCTAATAGCGGGTGACCGAGCGCCATCGAGTCTGGCGGACTCCCTCACAAGTTCGAGCGTTCGCCGTTTAGGACCGGGCCGGAGTTTGGACCCGATCTCCGATCTTCGGACGGTCCGGCCATCCAGACGATGTGCCGATAAGTCCTGCCATACAATTGCGTAAGCGGACGAGCATCGCGGTCGCTGAGCCGCGGCTGTCGTGATCATCGAATATCGGTGGTCCGCCAAACACCCACCGCCGTCGTCGGCGAGGCGATCGCCTCAAATCCGCCGGAACTGTCGCTGAAATCAGTCGCGAACCTAGTCAAGGATGAATGCCCAAATGGATCGACGCTTCGTGGCGGTCAGTACCCTTGCGCTAATCCTGACGTTCGTACCCGGATCGGCGTCTGCCAGGACGGTGCACCCTTCCAGACCAGGCGAACTCTTGACGGTTGAGCACGCCGAGTTCGTCCTGTCTCCCGATCCTGCCGAGCCGATCGACCTCTATCTGGTCGTCTGGAACGGCACCGGTAGCAGCGTGACGATCAGCGGGGTGACAAGCCCGGCCGTTGCCCGCATCGCCGTCTCCCGCGGTCCGCATTCAGAGGACAAGCCACGAGCGGGCCTTTCCGGTGGTCTTGCCGTTCCCGCACGCTCCGAACTTCTCATGAAGGAGACAGGCCTGCATCTCCTGGCTGCCCCGCAGGAGCCGGCCTTGTCGCCTGGCGCAATGGTGCCCGTTACAGTTTCCTTCTTCGACGGCAGCGAACGGACCATTGTGGCGAATGTGCTTGCCGCGGGATCAACCCCGGAGGACCATCATCATGGCTCGTGATCGATCTCGTTCGGCCCTGATCTTGACGATGATCGCGACCAGCTTGTTTGCGTTCCCTGCCAAGGCAGCAGACATTGTGCCCCATCTGGCTGTCTACGATATGTCTATGCTCCGCAAGTCCTCCGATCTCGTCGGTGGCAGCGGACGCATCGCCCTTAAACTCGAGCGCGAAACCTGTGAGCAGATCGAGCTGGACTACCGCTTCGTCGCCCGCTTTGAGCGCGAGGATGCCACCGTCGTCACCGACCAGCAGACGGTTTCGGTCGAGAATTTCGCCGCAAGGGCCTACCACTTCACCACGCGGACCTTCGTCGACAACGTCGAGGGATGGGTCATCCGCGGCAGCGCGACAAATACGGATACTCGTACGCGTGTTGAAATCGCCGAGCCGAGTGCCGAAACGTTTGACCTGCCATTGTCGGTCTTTCCCACAGCGCACACGATGGATCTCATCGACATGGCGATTGCTGGGGAAAGCCTCGTCGAGGCCCGTCTCTATGACGGCGACAACGAGGCAGGGAAACTCCTGACGACGACGGCGATCATCACCCCCGTCGAAGCGGAGGCAACGCCGCCCGGACCGGCGAATCCTGAGGCTGCCTCCTCGCCTGTCGCTGCGATGCTCGATCTGCGCAGATGGCGGGTGGCGGAGTCCTATTACAATAGTGACAGCAAGCTGGACGGCCTGCCACTGTTCCAGACAAGCTACACCCTGTACGAGAACGGCATCTCGGACGACATCATAATCGACAACGGCGACTACGCGTTCTCGGGCTCACTATCCAAGCTCGAGCTTGCGGCGGCGCCTGACTGCGAAGATGCCTCCTGAGATGCGGAAACTGGTGCACGATCCCGGCCGCCGACGCGTGGTTCCAAATCCAGCCGTTGAGAGAGGCGCGACCCTGAACTCCTACGATCTAATGCCTTCCCTGCCGTATGTGGCGCGGGCAATGTTTACCGCGATCACCCTGTTGTCCATCGGCGGGTGTGTCTCGATCACGGAGGATGCCTACACGGACCTGGCGCCGGCGACTCTCGCAGTGGCCGAGAGAACCCGCCCGGAAGGTTCGATTCTCATGCGCATATTCAAGGAGGAAAGCGAGCTGGAGGTTTGGAGGCAGGGGGCAGACGGCCGCTACGCGCTTCACAAGACCCATCCAATGTGCCGCTGGTCAGGGCGGCTAGGGCCGAAGACGGCTGACGGCGACAGGCAGGCGCCCGAGGGGTTTTATCAGGTTACGGCAAGCCTGATGAACCCGAACTCGAAATATCACCGCTCCTTTAATCTCGGCTATCCGAACCAACTGGAACGAGCGCTCGGTTACACCGGAGACTCCCTCATGGTCCATGGCGCCTGTTCCTCCGCGGGTTGCTTTGCCATGACAGACAATGGCGTGGCCGAGGTGTACGCCGAGGCGCAAAGTGCCTTCCGGATCGGACAAAGCGATTTTCAGGTCCAGTCTTTCCCATTCCGTATGACGGCTGAGCAGATGGCGAAGCATCAGGGCGACCCGAACATCGAGTTCTGGCGCAACCTTAAGCTCGGATACGACGTCTTCGAAGTCACCCGCAGGGAGCCGACGGTCGCGGCCTGCGGAGGGCGCTACGTGTTTGATGCCCGCCGCGTTGACGGTGCTGCGGCACTCGAACCGACCGCTGCCTGTCCTGCCATGAATACCAGGGTCGATCCCCGAGTGTCGGCAAAGCGACACGACGACGAGCGGGTTGTGCAGAAGCTTCTTGTAGAAGGCCGCGCCGAGATGGCGATGGCTTATGTCGATGGCGGGATGCACCCCGAATTCCGCAGCTTGCTGGCACGTCTCGGCGCGGAGGAGCTCGCTAGGGAAACATCGATTACCGCCGTCCAGATCAGTCGGCCCGATGCAGCTCTCGTTGATCCCTACCAGGCGGGCCAATAGGTCCGATCACCCGCCAATCTCTGGTGTCCGGATCGCCCGAGCTGAACCTATCGAGAATGTACGGCAGTTCGTTGGGACACCTGGCCCTCCAACCGCATTGTCGCCGCCGCCGACGGTATCGTCGACCTCTGCCGCGGCAAGGTTGTCGATCAGCCCTTGAAAATCGTCCTCATCGAACTGCGGGAGTCGGCGCATGAATTCTGACCTGCGCTCGTTGGTATTTGGCAAATCCCAATCCGGCAGCGATGCTCTAACCCGCGCGAGCAACCAAATATCAATGGCCATGTGCGACCATCTCCTTCAGCGTCAGACTTCGGAGATAAGAGATGACCAACCGACGTCAGTTCATGATTGGTGTCCTGCTATTCTCTGCCCTGTCCGGTCCAACGGCCGCGCATCAAGCGTTCGAGCTTGATGCGAAGTTTCTGCCGCAGCGTGTCGCCTTCTCTGGTTTCACACCCGGAACCATTGTCGTCGATCCGAAGGCGAGGTTCCTTTACCTGGTGGAAGAAGACGGTTTCGCGCGGCGCTACGGCATCGGCGTAGGCCGAGCTGGACTGAGCTTTTCCGGCCAGGCAGTAGTTGGCCGGAAGGCTGAATGGCCCCGTTGGACGCCGACACCAAACATGATCAAGCGCGAACCAGGGAAATATGCAAAATACGCGGGAGGGCTAAAGGGCGGCCCCGGCAACCCTTTGGGTGCCCGGGCGCTTTACCTTCATCGAAACGGCCAAGATACTCTCTACCGTATCCACGGGACGACTGAGCCATCTTCGATCGGTAAGGCTGTATCAAACGGCTGCATTCGGATGCTCAACGAGCATGTAATCGACCTGTATGATCGCGTGAGCGTAGGAGCCGAGGTGGTAGTGCGGTGATCGCCAGCGCCGGGTTTTCGGCGCGTGTCGAAAAAGCTCCTTCCGATGATAGATCCTACAACATGGATTCAATCATCGCCGACATCTGATTGGCCGGAAGCAAGCCAGCGTATTTGTCGCCGTTCACGAAGAACGTTCGCGTCGCGTCCACGCAAACCATCTTTTGTCCGCGCTTCTGCGCGGCGACGATCTTCTGCTGCAATTCCTTGTCGTTTAGGCAGGCGGAGAACGTTTCCTGAGTGAAACCGGCCAGCTTGGTAATGTTGAGAAAAGCCGCCGAAAAATTTTCCACTCTTTCCCGTTGGTCTGCTGCTAGTGGATTGACCGGAACGAAAGAGTCCGGTGTGGGATTCACATCGTTAGGCTCGCATGCGAGTCTGCTGCATGCGCACAGGAGTTACCATTTCGGTCTCCGCCGCCGATCGTCGGCGTCTGGAGGCCATCGTCGCAGACCGCAACACGGTGCAGAAGCATGCGTGGCGAGTGCGGATCGTCCTTCTGACTGCCGACGGTGTCGGCACCAACGCCATCATGACAGCGACGGGCAAGTCGAAGACGACCGTTTGGCGCTGGCAGGCCCGCTTCGCCGAGGCCGGCGTCGATGGGTTGCTCGAGGACAAGACGCGTCCGCCGGGCAAGGCTCCGATCGGCGATGGCCGCGTCGTGGACCTTGTGCGCCTGACACATGAGCCGCCGCCGCACGAGGCCACGCACTGGACTGCGCGGGCCATGGCGAAGGCCGCCGGGCTCGGGGTGGCGACGGTGCAGAAGATCTGGAATGCTCACGGCCTCGCGCCGCATCGCTGGCGCGCCTTCAAGCTATCCAGAGATCCCGCCTTCGCCGAGAAGCTCCACGCCATCGTCGGGCTCTACGTCAGTCCTCCGGCGCATGCCGTGGTGCTCAGCGTCGACGAGAAGAGCCAGATCCAGGCACTCGACAGGACGCAGCCGGGCCTGCCGTTAAAAAAGGGGCGCGGCGCGACCATGACCCATCACTACAAGCGTAACGGCACGACACCTTGTTCGCGGCGCTCAACGTGCTCGACGGCACGGTGTTCGGAACGAACATGCAGCGCCACCGCCACCAGGAGTTCATCCGCTTCCTCAACGCGCTGGAGCGCGAGATCCCTGCCGGAAAGCTCGTCCACGTGATCCTCGACAACTACGCCGCGCATAAAACCCCCGAGGTCCGGCGCTGGCTGGAGCGTCATCCGCGCTGGACCTTCCACTTCACCCCGGCGTCAAGCTCATGGCTGAATGCCGTCGAGGGCTTCTTCGCCAAACTCTCCCGCCGGCGACTGAAGCACGGCGTGTTCTGCTCCGTCACTGACCTCCAGGCCGCCATCAACCGCTTCGTCGCCGAGCACAACCAAAACCCGAAGCCCTTCGTCTGGCGCGCCGATCCAGACGCCATCATCGCCGCACGATGTCGAGGGTTCCAAACGTTGGAGTCAATCCACTAGAAGAGGACATCGATCATGCGGTGCGCTGGGAATTACTTTGCGTGCAGCGCGCCGGCATTACTGCCGCGAGCGCGCGCGGGTCGAAGGGAATCCGCGAATGATCAGCTTGACCTCGCCGGTGACGATGTAGTCGGTGTTGATGGCCGGATAGCTGTTCTCGTGGAAGTTTGCGCAGTGGCCGCACTTCATCGAGGCGTATTCGACAATCGTTACCGGCGCATTCGGATCATCGATCACGAGGTCCGGCAGTGGCCTTCGGCCATCAGTTCGTCGATGTCCAACGATCCCATCGGCTCCGGGACTTCGGTGCGGCCGGGTGGCCCTGCGGGAGGCACGAAAGTCTGGGCATTGACGGCTTCGTTCGTCGGCTGGGATGCTGCCATTGTACTCGCAATCGCGGAGCATCTGACGAGGACGAGGACAAAAGGCCCCTGCTCAGCTTGGCGGCTTTTCGAGAAGACTACAAAGATAGCACGGCTCGGTCGGTTTGGCGGATAATCTAGATCAATTGCCGATCTTCCTGGTTCGAGAACCGGGTCTATGGGGGGCGATTCGGCTACTCCGCTAAGAGGCGGGTGAAGACAACAAATCCGGCGAAAAGCAGTGGCTGATGGAACAGGTAGATGGGCAGCGTTCGTTGCCCCACCCACGTCAGTACCCTGCCAAGATGTGCCCTGGGGCTATGGGGCTTCCGGTCCCGCTTTGATGGCCTGGCCACAAGGAGCCGGGTGCAGCCTATGCCCGCAAGTGTCACCCCAAACCACGGGAACACAGGCACAAAATCATTCGAAAATGGTGGCGCAGCAGCAAATCCGATCCAGGCCAGGAACCGGGTGTTGAAGGTCGGGGTTTCGAGAAAGAGCGGCGCCGCCAGCGTTGCGAATGAGGCGAAGAAGACCAAGCCAATTGGAAACCTCAAAAAGAGGAGTCCCAGGAGAGATCCCAACGCGATGGAGTGCAAAATTCCGAAGTAAATGAAACTGGTAGGAAAAGCACCATACGTGACCACTGATATCGCGGCAGCCGCCACGACAATCTTGGCAAGGCGCGTGAGGAATTTTTGCCAGTGGGTATAGCGGAAATGGGCCAGCACGAGCCCGACCCCAACGAGAAACATGAACGAGCCGGCGAGGCTGCGAGCAAATATAGTGACCGGAATACTGAACATCAGTGAGGGCGAAACATACCCGAAAAAGCTCAGGTCCCAGCCAAAGTGATAGATCACGACACCGATGATCGCCAATCCGCGCCACACATCGACAAATACGTAGCGCGTAGGACTGCAAAAGCTGCTCGGAACCTCAGGCACGGCAGAACCTGCCATCTTTGCTGTCGCTGACATCAGAGGCTTTGGCCAGCGACGGCTGAAATTCCAGCTATCGCGCCTGCCGGGTTTTCGGAGAGACAGCCGGATGTGTCACTGGCCAACTGTTTCGGGAGGATGGACGTCATCGATGGACTCCTTGTTCGGCATTCGGCCACCCCTAGCTCCTCTACCCACTGGAGGCGCAAGGGATAAATGGCTGAAAAAGAATGGGGCTGGAGCGCACCCCTTTTTGAGCAGCCAGGTAGTATAGCCGATAAGGCATAGGCATCCGCCTATGAGTACGACTATGTCGAAAGCTCCTGATGGCCCGTTTTCGCGGGTTGAAGTGATCACTTCCGTGCAGCGCCGGCGGCGATGGTCGACGGCCGAGAAGGTCCGCCTCGTCGAGGAGGCGATGCAGCCGGGGATGAGCATGTCCTTCGTAGCGCGGCAGGCAGGCGTCTCGCCGTCGCAGCTCTTTGCCTGGAAGCGTCGGATGCTGGAGGGCGGACATGCGGCCGTCCAGGCCGACGAAGACGTCGTCGGCACGTCGAGGGTCCGCGATCTGGAAAAGCGGGTCCGCGACCTTGAGCGGCTGCTCGACGCAAGACGATGGAGAACGAGATCCTGAAAGAGGCGCGCGACGTCGCTCGCCCCAGAAAACGGACATCGCCCTTGCTGTCCTGGAGCTATCCCCGCGGACGGTTCACGGTGAGCGCCGTGGCGCGGACGCTTGACGTCGCCTGTTCCCAGATCAACGATCGACGCGGCAGGGCGGTGAAGCCGCGGGCGGCCGTATCGCAAGGCCGAGGATGCCGAGTTCCTGACGCCCATCCGTGCCATCATCGACGCTCGGCCGACCTATGGCTACCGGCGCGTCACGGCGCTGTTGAACCGTCGCCTGCGGGCGGAATGCCGCCCGGCGGTCAATGCAAAGCGGGTACTGAGGATCATGCAGCATCACGGCCTGACGCTGGAGCGCCATACCGCCCGGCGGCCCGGTCGAACCCATGACGGCGTCGTCATTGCGCTGCGGTCGAACGTGCGTTCGCCAGCGGGCTCGAACCGGTGGCGCCTCGCTGGCTCACTGCTCAGACCATCTGGAGATCCATGCCAGGAACCGCGAAGTCGTGCGCATTCTCTTCGTCCTGGGTGCCTGCGACCGCGAGATCATTACCTGGTCGGCCGTGGCGCAGGCCAGCATCTCCGGCGAGATGGTGCGCGACCTCATGGTCACCGCCGTCGAGCGCCGCTTCGGCACGACCAAGGTGCCACAACCCGTCGAATGGCTGTCGGACAACGGCAGCGCCTACATTGCCAAGGAGACCGCCGACACCGCCCGGGCCCTCGGACTGACGCTTCTGTTCACGCCCGTCCGCAGCCCGGAGTCGAACGGTATGTCGGAAGCCTTCGTTAAAACGCTGAAGCGCGACTACGCCAGCATCACCGTCCTGCCGGACGCCGCTACCATTCTCGCCTTGCTCCCCGACTGGATCGAGGATTACTGCGAGGTCCATCCGCACTCAGGCTTGAAGTTCCGATCGCCGCGAGAGTTCATCAGGCGCAGTGCCTAAACCCAACCGCCGCCTGTCCGGCGAAATGCGAAACGGAGTCCACTTCAAAATTCATCGGTGATGCCTGCAACGATATCGCCAGAAACCCTGCGATAACCCGTCTCGATAGTCATCCTATCCAGTAGCTGATCACCGCACACTACCGACGAGGATGTCGCGGTCGTCCGCTATGCCGATCCATTTTCCGGAGTCCAGCTCCGACTGCCGCTTTAGATAAAGATAATCCGTCTCGTTCCAAGGAAGGATCCGCTCGTCCAGGTTGTCGAGCACGAAGTCGCCTTCGCTGGTTCGCACTGTCAGTACCGCATGGCCGGCACCGTTGCGCTGACGAAGAACGGTGATAAGGAGGGCTGAACGAGGAACACCTGCACGCTGGAGCATATACTGCTTCAGAAGCGCGAAGTCTTCGCAATCACCTTGCTTAGTGGGGTAGGCCCAGCGCTCGGCTACACCGAAAATCTCTTCGTCGGTTCGCGGGATGATGACCGTGTTAACGGAGCCGTTCACCTCGATCAACTGCGACCAGAGATCCTCGGTCAGGGTCGGAATGACAGCCGACGGATTCGGCTGGCACTCGCTTTGATATCGTTGGCAGAATTCGTAGTGGCCGACGGGCTGCGATGTTCGCTCCAGCATCGGCATTTGCGATCGCTGTGCCAACGCGGTGTTTGCGAAAATAACAACAACCAACATTGCAAGTATTGATTTAATAACTAGTTTGTATTTTTTTAACATTCCCGCCTCCTCTCTGATGATGAGAAGAGTGGCATACCGATTTTACTCTACAGCCAAAATCGACATCGCATTTCGAAGCGATTTTTATATAATCTATTCACTATGTTCGATTTGAACGAAGCCCCGGTCAGATCAAATGCGATCGTAAACTCCGCTCCAGGACGAGCGAGTTACACTTGGCAGATCGTGGCCCCATGCCTGATCCGCCGTGGAGAAGCCTCGAATACAGCGGTCAGGAGCCATCGGCAAAAGCCGCAAACAATGAGAGCGTTTGTTCGAGGCCCCTGCCCCGCGACCAATCCACAGCGTCGAAAACCAGCCGGCACCCTCGCCGTTCGCGTTCGCCTAGGAGGAGCACTTCCTAAGAGCGACGTCTTTTCGCGAGGCAGGGTTTACCCCGCCCGACCCGTCAACGTCGTTCTCAGTGGCCTTTACGTGGCTCGTATGGAGAGCGATGGCCACTTCTTGGGCCTCCGGCCACTCTACGAGGTCAACCAGAGTCTGGTGGAGCCATGGGAGATACGGCATCAGCCGAGCGACCGGATGACGGCGTCGCGCTGGTCGACGGCGCGGCGGAGGCGGGCGATCTCGGCGCGGAGTTCGGCGGCTTCGTCTTGCGCGTCGAGGGCCATCGTGACCGCAGCCTTGGCGAGCGTGGACATCTGACCGGCATCATGGCGCGCCGACGACAGGGCGTGGTCCCACGCGCCATGGGCAGCCTCTTCTTCACGGGCGATGCGGCCGGCGCGGATCGCGTCGATCAAGCCGAAGATTGTCTGATGCATTACGACTGCAGCGATGGCTCCGGTGGCGAGAGCGCCGCCCTGGACTGCGTGAGGATTCGTGAATGCCATGGGGATCGCCTCCGGTTTGAGAACGGCAACTTGGAGGGCTCGGGAATCGACGTCAACAACTGCATTCCGGCATGACCGGCGAAGGGCTCACCGGATTCGAATAAGTCGAGACAACGGGAATTAGCTGCCGACGGGAACCGGTCGGACATTTGCTATAGTGGCAGTTCACTCGTATGCGCATCGCCGCGAGCCTCGTCGTCCATTTCGCTGACTGCCCGCGCCGCCCTCGCGTCGTCGAGCACCGCCTGCTGCCGCTCCAGCGTCGGGCGGATCTCGTTGAGCGTCACTGGCGTGTAATTCCAAACATCGACGCCGACGTCGACCGAGCGCCCGATGCCCGGCAGGCTGCCGTGCGAATGTCCGTAGAGATGAATGGCACCGTGATGGAGGCTGGGCCAGGTGCGAAGGGCGTAGTGGTCGAGCACCACGGGCATCTTCTCCTCCGGGTGCCGAAGCATCAGGCGGTCACGCGGCGGAGACGCCCAAGGGAGCGTGCGCACCTTCTCCCGGTCATGGTTGCCGATGATGAGGTGCTTGCGGCCGTTCAGACGGTCGAAGATCTCGCGGCCGCGTCCCGCCGTTGCGCCCATGGTGAAGTCACCGAGGTGGTAGACGATGTCGGATTTCCGCACGCGGTCATTCCAGCGGCGGATGAGACCCTCGTCCATGTCCTCGACATCGTAGAACGGGCGATCGCACATCGCGATGATGCCGCGATGGCCGAAGTGGGTGTCGGCGGTGAAGAAGATCTCAGCCATGGCTCGCATCCTCCATCGCTTGATGGGTCGCTTCGAGGAGCATTCGCAGATGCGGAGTTGCGTCGTCGATCACCGAGGAGGTGACCTCCGCGTCGCGAGCCCGGACTCGCAAAAGGTTCAGGTCTCGGAATGCAACCTTGAACGCCTCCGCGTCGGCAAACGCCCTGGGCCAATACGGGGTGATGAGCGCTTGGCTGGCGCAGACTAGAGCGCTCGCTAGAGCATGTCGCGCCCGGTAGCCCTCATAACTGTCTCGGGCGAGGTCGACCATCGCCCGGCTCTCCCGGTCGAGCAGCCGCAGGGCCATCGAGAGGTGTCGGGCGGCGGACCGCAATTGCGTCTCGAACGGGTTGGGCGGGATGTCTCTCGTCATGGCGGTCGCTCTATCTGTCGGGGCGTGCGTCGGCGCGGCCCGGAAGGGACCGTCAGGCAGTACGGCGACGTATGAGCTGCGAGCGAGAGATCATGAGAGCCTTGTGCGGCGTCGGGAGGGTTGGCGTCAAGCCGGCCGGCGGGCAAACAAACCGGCGCGGTGGCCGGGGCTGGTGTCGTCGACGGGGTGGGGTGGATCAGGCGGCCTGCGCCGACAGCCGCAGGACCTCGGCCCGGTCGCCCGCCGCGACCTCGGTGTCGAGGTACGCCATGGCGGCAGCCGCGCCACGCTCGGCAAGCCGGATCCTGTAGATGACCGACTGGAAGGACTTCCTGTCTTCGAAGTCGAGCGCGGCGATGGTTTCGGCGGCGGAACGGTACGTCATGGTCTCTCCCTCGCTTCTCAAGCTGCGCGCCGGATTCTGCGGACGTCGTAGCGGAGCTCGCCCACTTTCTCCTCGAGCGTCTCGAGGTGCGCCTCCAATGCGAGCATGTATGCGGCGACGGCCGGGGTGCAGCCGAGGCCGTTTGCCCTTCGGACGGCGATGTCATGCGTATGGTCGGTCATTGTCTCTCTCCCTCGTTGCGGACCCGGTCCCCCGCGTGCCCCAAGAGAAGCGTTGGGCGCCGGCGGGCTGGCGTCAGATTCGAGGGGGATCGGCGGCAGAGATCAGGCTGCCTCTCCCGGCGACGCGTACCCACGGCCATAGCGATCGAGGAAGACGTTCGGCTGCTGCATCGCGCGGCACCAGCAACGCCACAGGAAGCCCCCTGCGTCCTCGCCGTGCTGGCCGAAGCGGAGTTCCTCCCGGAAGCGGCGTCGATGGGCGGCCGAAAGGCGACGTCGAGAGCACGGTTGATGGCGGCCTCCGCCGCCGGGCCGTCGTCCGGTCGCGGCCATTCGTGGATCGGGCCAAAGCCGATCTCAAGCAGGGCGTAGAGGTGGTCGGAGTTGGGGTCGTCGATGGTGTCCTCCTGGTGTTGGTGGACCAGCACGGGGCGCCGAGGCGCGGGCGCGAAACCGCCGGCGGAGGGCGCGATGGCGACCTCGAATCTTGCGGGATGGGCCGTCACGGTGAACGCGGCCGCCGAGGTCTACCAGTTCGGCCCCCTCCTGCGAGGGGAATCGTGGGACCCACCCCACCGGGCGCCGACCGGCAGGGGCGCTAACCCGTAGGCCTTCACTCCCCGGGTGGCGACACTTCGGCGGAGCGAAATCACGGCGGGCACCGCGACGCGCGGGGTGCCTGATCGCAACAGGCGTGACCTGACCGGTCACGCGCCTCGACCCACAAAAAGGGGGAAGCAGATGAACAAGACCTTCGCGAGGGCGCTGGGCATTGGACGACTGTCCGTGGTCCGCTTGAAGATCGTGGCAGTGAACCCGAAGCGGCAGCAGGCCCCGCAACTTGGAATCAGGCCCAGCGGGGGCTCGTAAACTATTTTGGCTGTGACCTGTACGTGACCTGAGAAGCCATCGCGCTGACCGCAAGGTCACACCTGCGGCCCCCAAGTGCCTGCTATATCAGGAAAATTTGGTGGGTGATGTAGGGTTCGAACCTACGACCCGCTGATTAAGAGTCAGCTGCTCTACCAACTGAGCTAATCACCCACGACGCCGGTGGCGTTCGGTAGCGGCTACATAAGCGGAAGCGCGGTGGCTGTCCACCCGTTAGCGACCATTTTTTGCAGTGCGATGACGGTTATTTTCGTGGAGTGCGCGGCAAGCGGCCGGGACCGGGCGTCAGGTGCCGCGCAGGATCGGTTTCGACGCCGGTCAGGACCAGGCGAAGAGGCGCGTCAGGGTGGCTGGCAGCGCCTCCGGCGTGATCTTGCGGATGCCGCCGGCCGGAGCCTGGGCCGGCTGCGATTCGGGCGGCCTGGCCGTCGTCTGCGGCGGTAGCGGACGCTGGTCCCCCGCCTCCGGGCCGGGCTCGACATCGAGGAAGCGGATGCCGGCGAACATGGCGCGGCGATAGACCAGGCGCGCCGGGCGCTCGTCGCGCTCCTCGCCGATCCGGATCTGGAATTCCTTGGGCAGATGCGCCGCGTCGTCGATGGTCAGCAGGGCGCCGGTCGCCGAGATGTTGCGCACGATGCAGTCGAAGGTGGAAAAGCCGCCGTTGAAGATGACCTTGGCGCGCTTCAGCGTGCGCGTGCGGGGCGCGACGCGGCGTTCCGAATCGTCCGGTTCATGTTCGGGAAGCGCAGCCATATCGGCCTCCATGCCAGGACAGTCGGTCCGGTTGTCGCAGGAACTCCTTTGCAATTCCTGAACCAAACCCGCTGAAATTCAAGCGAAATGCAAAGCGCCGGCGGGACAGGTCCCGCCGGCGCTCAAACAATTGCCGAATCGGCCAGGCGCGGGGCGCCTAGTTGCGGTCCTTGTCGACCAGCGCGTTCGACTTGATCCACGGCATCATGCCGCGCAGCTTCTCGCCGACTTCCTCGATCTGGTGCTTGTCGTTGAGGCGGCGGATGCCCTTGAAGCGCGCGCCACCGGCCCGGTACTCCTGCATCCAGTCCGAGGTGAACTTGCCGGTCTGGATGTCGGCCAGAACCCGCTTCATCTCGGCCTTGGTCTCGGCGGTGATGATGCGCGGGCCGGAGACATACTCGCCCCACTCGGCGGTGTTGGAGATCGAGTAGTTCATGTTGGCGATGCCGCCCTCATAGATGAGGTCGACGATCAGCTTCACTTCGTGCAGGCACTCGAAATAGGCCATTTCCGGCGCGTAGCCGGCTTCCACCAGCGTCTCGAAGCCGGCGCGGATCAGCTCGACCAGACCGCCGCACAGGACGACCTGCTCGCCGAACAGGTCGGTCTCGCACTCTTCCTTGAAGTTGGTCTCGATGATACCCGAGCGACCGCCGCCGACGCCGCAGGCATAGGACAGCGCCAGGTCGAGCGCGTTGCCCGACGGGTCCTGGTGGACGGCGACGAGGCACGGCACGCCGCCGCCCTTCTGGTATTCGCCGCGCACGGTGTGGCCCGGGCCCTTCGGCGCGATCATGACGACGTCGACGGTCGCCTTCGGCTCGATCAGGCCGAAATGCACGTTGAGGCCGTGGGCGAAGGCGATGGCCGCGCCGTCGCGGATGTTCGGGGCGATCTCGTCGCGGTAGATGTCGGCCTGGAGCTCGTCCGGGGTGGCCATCATCATCAGGTCGGCCCAGCCGGCCGCCTCGGAGACGGTCATGACCTTGAAGCCGTCGGCCTCGGCCTTCTTGGCGGTCGCCGAGCCGGCACGCAGGGCGACGGCGACGTCGTTGGCGCCGGAATCCTTCAGGTTCAGCGCATGGGCGCGGCCCTGGCTGCCATAGCCGATGATCGCGACCTTGCGGGACTTGATGAGGTTGAGATCGGCATCCCGATCGTAATAGACGCGCATGCTGTATCCTCCTTTGGATGCTTTGCTTGTTGTCGTGAATTCAGGCCGTGACCGGCCTCTCCTCGTCCACTCCGTAAAGAGCGAAGAACTGTGTGGTGGCGCGCTCCGCGTCGCGGGCGACGGCCGCCTTGTCGAGCGTCAGCCGGTCGCCGAGCAAGAGCCGGATCTGCACGTCGCGCACGACGAGGCCGAAGAAGCTGCGAAAGGCATCGTCGGCGTCCTCGAAGCGCACCAGCCCGGCATTGCGACCGGCCTCCAGCGCCGGCTTCAGCCGCCGGGCCATGGCGAACGGCCCGTTATGCAGGACGATGGCACCGAGATCGGCGGTCTTCGAACCGGCCTCGGCAATGGCCAGCCGGTTGAGCGCCACCGAGGTCGGACCGCTGAGGACGGTCAGCCAGTCGCGGGCGAACTGGGTCAGATGCGCGGCCAGGCGCTCGCGCGATGCCGCCTCCGCCCCCACCGGAACGCCGCGGACCTTCGCCGCCTGCCACTGCACCGTCGCGGTCAACAGCCCGTCGCGGTCGCCGAACCATTTGTACAGGGTTTCTTTGGAGCAGCTCGCGGCACGCGCCACGGCGGTCATGGTCAGCGGCCGGCGCGCCTCGACGAGCAGGCGCAGCGCCGCGTCCAGCACATCGCACTGGCGCTCCGTCATGCTCTCCACGGCGATGGTTTCGGTTGCCGACACACTGCCTCCAGGGGCGGCTCGCGAGAGCCGTACCGTACGTTACGGTACGGCTTCTAGGAGGTGTCGGTGGCGGACGCAAGCGGAAATCCGCAGAGCCCGCCCTTTCCCATTCGAGTGCCCGGTATTCGCTGGGGACTCAGCCCTGGCCGCAGGCGGCCCGGAACCGCCGCACCGAGGTCTCCATGCCGTATTCCAGCGCGTCGGCCGTCAAGCCGTGGCCGATCGAGACCTCGGCCAGTTCCGGAATGCGCGCGACCAGCGCCGGCAGGTTGGCCACGGTCAAGTCGTGCCCGGCATTGACGCCCAGCCCCGCGGCGAGCGCCGCATCGGCCGTCGCGCCGAGCCGCTCGATCTCGGCCTTCGCCGCGTCCGGGTCGGCATGTGTGCCGCCATAGGGGCCGGTATAGAGCTCGATCCGGTCGCAGCCCGTGGCCGCCGCAGCCGGCATCGCCGACGGATCGGCATCGGCGAACAGCGACACCCGCGCGCCGCCGGCCTGCAACCGCGCGACGATGGGCGTCAGGAACGCCCCCTCCCCGGCAAAATCCCAGCCATGGTCCGAGGTCGGCTGCGAGGGATCGTCGGGGACCAAGGTCACCTGCTCGGGACTGACGGTCTCGACCAGCGCGAGGAAGTCCTCGGTCGGATAGCCCTCGATGTTGAATTCGGCCGCCGGAAACTCGTTGTCGATCAGGGCGCGCAGGTCCGGCAGGTCGGAGAACCGGATGTGCCGCTGGTCCGGACGCGGGTGCACGGTCAGGCCATGGGCCCCGGCCCGCAGCGCGATCCGGCCGAAATCGACCACGCTCGGCCATGGCAGGTCGCGACGATTGCGCAGCATGGCGACGGCATTGAGGTTGACGGAAAGAGCGGTCGACATGCGGGCCTCGCGGAAACGTTTCGGCGCCCCGTAAGTGTGCGATCCCCGGCGACCGGTCAACGGCCGGGCGAGAAAAGCTCCCGATCCGGCCCGGCAGGCCGAATGCGTGTTGAAAGCCCCTGCCCGACCGCTAGTCTGTTGAACACGTTACCAATGCCCGGGGGCTCCCCCGGTACGCGTTGCGAGGGAGAGACAGCATGCGTGGTTCGAACTTCATACCCATCGTCGTTGCCGGGGTCGTCGGCATTGCGATCGGCTGGGCCGTCGGCCCCGACTATGACGACCTGCAGGAGGATCTGGGCAACCAGATGCAGGGCGTCGCCGGCCGGATGCAGGCCGAGATCGAGAAACTGCAGACCAGCGTTTCGGAGCTGAGCCAGCAGGCGGCAGCCCCCGCCGACGACGCGGTGGCGCAGACGCAGCAGGCCATCGCCGATCTGGGCGCCCGTCTCGACCAGATGGGCGGCGACTTCCAGAGCCGCACCGAGGCGCTCGGCCAGTCGCTGCAGAGCGGCGCAGGCGAGGCCCGCGATGCGGCGGCCGCCAAGCTCGACGAACTCGCCGCCGCGATCGAGGGGCTGAAGGGCGACATCGCCGCCGCACCGGCTGCCGCGCCCCAGGGCGGAGCGGATGCCGCAGGCGGCGACCCGGCGGCACTGGCCAGCCAGGTCGGCAACACCGGCGCGATCCTGCTGCCGGGCCAGTCGGCGATCTTCGGCGGCAATCCGGTGCAGCTGGTGTCGATCTCCGCCGAAAGCGGCAGCGCGACGCTGGCGGTCGCCGGCGGCGATCCCCAGGACGTGACGTCCGGCAGCGCGATCGACGCCGGCAATGGCTGCCAGGTGACGCTGGCCGGCGTGGCCGCCGGCGCGGCCTATCTCGGATCGCAGGATTGCGCCGGAGCGGCAGCGCCGGCTGGCGGCAACCAGAATGCCGCCGCCGCACCGGCCGCGCCCGAGCCGCAGCAGGCGGAGGCGGCACCCGCACAGGAGGCGCAGCCAGCAGCGGCAGACGCTACGGCTGACGCGGCGACGCAGCAGGCCCAGCCGGCCGCAGCAGAGACGGCGCCCGATGCGGCAGCGCAGGACGCCCCTGCCGAGACCGCGGCTGCGGCGGAACAGCCCGAGGCCGCCGAAACGGCCCAACCCGCTGCAGCTGACGCGCCCGCTGAACAGCCGGCCGCCGCAAGCGCCACCACCCAGACCGTACCGGTCGGCGGGACCGCGAGCTTCGGCGAGACCCGGATCTTCGTCTCCGCCATCGCCGAGGACAGCGCGACGCTCTTCGCCGTCGGCGGTGGCGGTCGCGAGACGGTCGCCGTCGGCTCGGCTCTCGATGCCGGCAATGGCTGCAGCGTGACGGTCGAGGCGATCGAGAACGGTCAGGTGACCCTCGCCAGCGACGGCTGCACCGGCGACGCTGCCGCGACCAGCGAAGACAGCGCGGCGCCGGCTTCCGATGACGCCGCCGCAGCGCCGCAGGAGACCCCGGCAGAACAGCCGGATGCGGCGGCAAGCGCCGCGCCGGCCGAGGCCGGCGCAGCAGCTGCGCCGGCCGAACCGGCCAGCGAAGGCGACGCGGCCGCTGGCGACGGCGGGACCACGGTCGGCCAGACGGCGACTTTCGGCGAGAAGAAGGTCTTCGTCTCCGGCCTCGGCGACAATGGCGCGACGCTCTACGTCGTCGGCGGCGGGCGCCAGCAGGTCGAGGCCGGCGGCTCCGCCGATCTCGGCGACGGCTGCGCGGTCACGGTCGACCGGATCGAGGACCGCACCGTATATCTGACCGCGAATGGCTGCTGACAGCCGAGCGAAGCGTCGATGATCGGAAAGGGCGGGACCGCGAGGCTCCCGCCCTTTTTCATGCCCCCTGGCTGACCCAACGGAATACCATGCCAGACCAGTTCGAAAATCCTGTCGATATTACGCGCCAACGCGACTAGACTGCCCTGGCGACGGCGCATGTCTGCCGGTCGCTTGCGGCACGGCATCGGATCACAGCTGTTTCGGCAGGATCGGGAGTTTCGCCATGGTCAGGATCGACAGACTTTACGTCATCATCGGCATTGTGTGGCTGCTCGCAGGCGCGGTCTTCGGCACGTGGCTCGGCGCGACCGGGCACCACAATTTCTCCAATTCCCACGCCCATATTGGGCTTCTGGGCTTCGTCGCCTCGGTCCTCTTCGGCCTGGTGCACAAGGTCTGGCCCGAACTGCGCACCCGCCGCCTCGCCCTGCCGCAACTGGCAGTCTACGAGATCGGCACGGCGTTCCTGATCCTCGGCAAGATCATGGTCGACGCGACCGGCGAGGAAAACCTGTTCCTGTTCGTCGGCTCGATCACCGTCATCCTCGGGGCGTTGATGTTTCTCTGGCTGTTCGTCAAAGGCTCGGAGGCGAGCGACGCGCCGACCCTCTCGCCAGCCGAATAGGCCGCGCCTCCCGGCCGGCAGGACCCGGCGGGGCTATTTGACGATGGTCAGCCGCTCGGCCGCGCGGGTGATGGCGGTGTAGAGCCAGCGCTCGCGCGTTTCCTTGAAGGCCCAGCTCTCGTCGAACAGCATGACGTTGTTCCACTGCGAGCCCTGCGCCTTGTGCACGGTCAGCGCGTAGCCATAGTCGAAATCGTCGAAACGCTTCTTGGTCGGCCAGGGTATGTCGGCGTCGGGATCCTCGAAGGCGGCCTTCAGCAGCCGGATCTTGGCGGCGCCCTGGTCGATGTCGTCGTCGTCCGGCTTCACGATCAGATTGACGCCCGGCTTGGTGGTTTCGCGCGAGGCCGTCATCACCTGCCAGAGCGAGCCGTTGAGCAGACCCTTGGCCGGGTCATTGCGCAGGCACACGAGCTTGTCGCCCGACATCGGCAGCGGGCCCTCGAAACCCTTCAGCTCGCGCAGCCGCACATTGTAGCGCCTACGCGTGCGGTTGGTGCCGACCAGCACCTGGTCGGCGGCCAGCACCTCATCGGTTTCCACCTCGCGCTTGCCGATGATCCGGGCGGCGCCCCAGTCGCCATGCATCAGTTCCTTGCCTTCGCGCACATGCAGGGCCAGGTCGATGATCGGGTTGTCGCGCGCCTGGCGGTGGATCTCGGTCAGGAGGAAATCCGGCTCGGCCTCGGTGAAGAAGCCGCCGCCCGACACTGGCGGCAGCTGCCCCGGATCGCCCAGCACCAGGATCGGCGTACCGAAGGACATCAGGTCGCGGCCCAGCGCCTCGTCCACCATCGAGCACTCGTCGACGATGATCAGCTTGGCCTTGGCGACCGGGCTCTGCCGGTTCAGGGAGAAGGTCGGCGAGACCCGCGACAGGCCGCTGGTCTCGTCGGAGATCGTCTCCTCGCCGCGCGGGCGGTAGATGAGCGAATGCAGCGTGCGGGCGCTCTTGGCGCCCTTCGAGCGCAGCACCTGCGCCGCCTTGCCGGTGAAGGCGGCGAACTGCACCGCCCCGTCGATACCTTCGGCGAAATGCCGCGCCAGCGTCGTCTTGCCGGTTCCGGCATAGCCGAACAGCCGGAAGATCGGTGTCTCGCCGTCCGCCAGCCAGTCGGCCACGGCCTTCAGCGCATCGTCCTGCTGTGGTGAGAGCTTCAAGCCGATCTCCGGTTGCCAGCCGGGCACGCGGCCCGATTCCCATTGCGGACAGCCTTATAGGTCCCGGCGCGGTTTTTCACCCTCGTCGCCGATGCGCCGTGCGCTTGCCCACCGTCGGTGGCAAACGCACCACCAACGCCGCTGCAGGGCGCGCGGGTCCCCGGTTCAGGAGCCGGCGATGGCCGCCCCCGGCGACGCCGCCTTGCCGGAGCCGAGAATCGCTGTGATCGCCTTGGCGAGTTCGTATTCGCCGAAGGGCTTGGACAGCTTGGGCAGGCTGTTGTCGCCGCCGGGCGGCAGCTCCGCATAGCCGGTGGCCAGGATGATCGGCAGCCCGGGCCATTCGCCCCGGATCGCCTCGGCAAGCTGGCTGCCGGTCATCCGCGGCATGGCATGATCGGTGATCACCAGCTCGATATCCGCCTCGCTCCTCAGGATGTCGAGCGCCTCCATGCCCGACGTCGCCTCGAAGACGCGGTGGCCCATGTCCTCCAGCATCGCGACGGTGTTCATCAGCACCAGCCCGTCATCGTCCACGGCGAGGATGGCGAGCGGCCGGTCCTCGGCCGGCGCAACCGCCGCGTCGGGCTCGCGCGCCGGGGCCGGCGCCGGCGCGAGTGCGGCCGTGGCGACCGGCAGCCACAGCTCGACGCGGGTCCCCTCGCCCTTGCGGCTATGGATCTGCAGGCCGCCCCCCGACTGGCTGACGAGCCCATGCACCATGGACAGGCCGAGGCCGGTGCCCTTGCCGACGCCCTTGGTGGTGAAGAACGGCTCGGCGGCGCGCTTCGCGGTCTCGGGATCCATGCCTTCGCCCGAATCGATCACCGCCAGCCGGACATAGCGTCCGGCCGCGAGCCCGCCCGGCCTTGCCGTGTCGATGGCCGCCTCGTCCGCCTCGATGACGACGACGCCGCTGCCATCCATCGCGTCGCGGGCATTGACCATCAGATTGAGGAGCGCCGTCTCGAGCTGGTTGGGATCGATATGGGCGGGCGCGAGCCCGGCGGGGAAGCGCGTCTCGATGCGGACTTCGGGACCGATCGAGCGCTCCAGGAAAGCCGTGATGCCGGCGACGAGTTCGGCGAGATCGACGGTGCGCGGTGCCAGATCCTGTCGGCGCGCGAAGGCCAGCATGCGCTGGGTCAGCGACGCGCCACGACGGGCCCCCTCCAGTGCATTGTCGATCAGCGACTGGACGGCCGGCGGGTCGATGCCGACCCGTTTGCGGGCCATTTCCAGGCTGCCGATGACGGCGGTCAGCAGATTGTTGAAGTCGTGGGCGATGCCGCCGGTCAGCTGGCCGATCGCCTCCATCTTCTGCGACTGGGCCAGCGCCTCGTTGGCCTTGGCCAGTGCCTCCTGCGCTTCCTTGCGCTCGGTGACGTCGCGGGTGATCTTGGCAAAGCCGATCACCCTGCCTGCCTCGTCGTCGACCCGGTCGACCACCACGCTGGCCCAGAACCGGCTGCCATCCTTGCGGATGCGCCAGCCCTCGGTCTCGAAGCGGCCGTCCCTGAGCGCAGTGGCGAGACCCCGCTGCGGCTCGCCCCGCTCGCGGTCTTCGGGCGAGAAGAAGCGGGAGAAATGCTGGCCGACGATCTCGTCGCGGCTGTAGCCCTTGATCCGCTCGGCGCCGAAATTCCAGTTGGTCACCCGGCCCTCGGGATCGAGCATGTAGATGGCGTAGTCGCTGACCCCGTTGACCAGGAGCCGGAACTGCTTTTCGCTGCGCTGCAGATCCTCCTGCGCCTGCTTGCGCTCGGTCAGGTCGCGGGTGATCTTGGCGTAGCCGATGAGGGTGCCGTCGGCGTGCCGGATCGGGTCGAGCACCACATGCGCCCAGAACTGGCCGCCGTCCTTGCGCACGCGCCAGCCTTCGGTCTCGAAGCGCCCTTCCACGGCGGCGATGCGCAGGGCCCGCTGCGGCAGCCCGGCATCGCGATCCGCCGGCACGAAGAAGCGAGAGAAATGCGAGCCGAGAATCTCGTCCGCCGTATAGCCCTTGAAGCGCTGCGCGCCCGCGTTCCAGCTGGTGATGATGCCGTCCGGATCGAGCATGTAGATGGCATAGTCGGTGATCGCGTCGACGAGCAGCCGGTAGCGGCCTTCGTCACTGGCCGACGCGGTCGCCCGCTCCGTTCGCTCCATCCCCGTATCCCTCACGCATCTGTCCATCACAGACATAGCAGCGGAACGCCCCGCGCCAAGATGGCGCAGGGAGCCCGCGGAACCTGCGCGAAGAACCTACATGCCGTCCTTGCCGCGCGACAGGGCGGCGACGCCCGTGCGGCAGACCTCAACGAGGCCCAGCGGCTGCATGATGGCCACGAACTTGTCGAGCTTCGACGGCCGGCCGGTCAGCTCGAAGACGAAATGCTCGATCGAGGAATCGATCACCTTGGCGCGGAATACGTCGGCGAGGCGCAGGGCCTCGACGCGCTTGTCGCCCTGCCCCGCCACCTTCAGGATCGCCAGCTCGCGCTCGATCGGATCGTTGTCGCCGTTGGCGCCGCCCATGCGGGTCAGATCGACGACCCGGTGCACCGGCACGATGCGGTCGAGCTGGCTCTTCAGCTGCTCGATGACATGGGGCGCGCCGCGGGTGACCACCGTGATCCGCGACAGGTGCTTCTCGTGCTCGGTTTCCGAAACGGTCAGGCTCTCGATATTGTAGCCGCGCCCCGAGAACAGGCCGATGACCCGGGCCAGAACGCCCGGCTCGTTGTCCACCAGGACGGCGAGCGTGCGGGTCTCGTTCGCCTCCTTCTCCGGCGTGATGAAATAGGCCGATGCGGGCGGCTGGACGGGTTGGTTCATGTCGGAAACTCAGCAGGTTCTTGGCGTTGCGGCACCATAGAGCCGCGACGCCGAAAGGCCAAGGCGGCTTTCGCGGCAGCGCGCGGACGGTCCGCTTGTGCGACGCAGGATGGACGTGCGTCATCGGAAGCGCATCTTCACCTGCCATGAAGGCGCCGGACGCGGTGGCAACCAAGAGGGAGAGACGGACATGAAGACGATCATGCTTCTGGGCACCACGGCTGCGCTGGCGTTGCCGGCATTCGGTGCGGCGACCGCGCAGGAGCCGGACCGGGCCCAGTGCGTGCCTGCGCTCACCGATGGCGGCTTTGCCCTGACGATCCGGGTCGAGGGCGAAGACGGCCTCTTCCGCCTGACCTGCCGCGACGGTTCGCTCGTCGCCGTTCCCGCCGATGCGGTCGTCGGACAGGCCCTTGCGCCGACAGCGGACGCGACGTCCGAGACGGCCGCCAGGGAGATCGACGCCAGCGGCGAAGCGGCGCAATCCGAACTTCGCGCGACCGAGAAACTGGCCGAACCGCCCACCGAACTGTCCGCAGCGCCCGATGGCGACGCAAGCGACAAGATGGCGAGCGACGGAACGCCGGTGCCGAAAGCTCCCGACGTGGAGACGGCCACGAAGGACGCCGGGACAATCATCGAGGACAGCGTTGCAGCCGCGCAAGGTTCGTCCGGCGAAACGGCGACCGCCCCGGAGACGGACAGCCAGGCGTCCGGGACGGAAGCCGACGATGCGGATACCCGCGCTCCCGGCACCGCATCGGCTGCGATCAACGAGCTGATCGGCGACACCGGCAACGCCGGCGCCCTGGGTGAAGCCTCGGCCGATCCCGCGCAGCCGGACGACGAGGCCGACATCGCCGATGCCCCCGAGGCCGATGCGACCAACGAGATGGACTCGCACGACAGCGCCGATGCGGACCCGCGGGATGATGCGATGGCCGACGTCCTCGAAGAGGACAGCCCGGCCGACGCCGAGACCGAAACCGCGGATGCCATGTCCGAGGAGGATGCGGAGGACGAGATCGGCCAGGATGGCGATATGGCCGACAGCGCGTCGGACCGCACCGATGACGATTTCGAAGACGCCGCAGAGGCCGACGACGCCGCGGGCGATCTGGAGGCGGACGCCGCCGATATCTCGGAGGCCGATGCGGCTGAAGAGATGAATTCGCACGACAGCGCCGATGCGGACCCGCAGGATGATGCGATGGCCGACGCCATGTCCCAAGACGATTCGGAGTCCGAGGCAGGCGACGCGGCGATGTCCGGCGACATGGCCGCCGACCGCCTCGCGGATGACGCCGAGGACGAGGATGCGGTCGACATCATCGCCGACAGCGCCGACGACGCCGCGAGCGAACTGGACATCGACGCCCTCGACTCGCCGCCGGAAGAGCTGACCGACACCGCCCGCAACGCTGCCGGCGTGGCGGGCACGATGCCGCAATCCTCGGTCACCGAGGCGCGGCAGGATGCCGACCCCTCCGGACCGGCCACCATGGCCGAGGAGGACGGCATGGCGGCGATGGACAAGCCGGCGGTCGCGCCCGAGGACGCGGCGCCCGACGGCGAGGTCGCGAGCCCCGGCGAGGCGAAGCAGTCCGATCGGCTCGCCGCCACCGAAGATCCGGCGATGGACGAGGCGGACGACGCTGCGGCGCCGCAGACCTCCGAGCCCGACATGATCGCGGTGCCGCTGGCGGTCATCGGCAGCGCCGAACTGGCCCTGCCCGGCGCGCAGTTCCGCTCCGTGGCGATCCGCGAAGATGGCGACCAGCAGGTCTACGCCCTGCGCGGCGAGATGCGCAGCGGCCGCGACGTGGCGGTGACCGTCGCCGAGGACGGCGCGGTCGTGAAGATCGACCGCGAGATCCTGCAGGAGGACGTGCCCGAGCGGATCCTGCGGATCGCCGAGGCGCTGATGCCGGACGCCGA
The DNA here is from genome assembly GCF_014334315.1 of Aurantimonas sp. DM33-3. Classification (NCBI taxonomy): domain Bacteria; kingdom Pseudomonadati; phylum Pseudomonadota; class Alphaproteobacteria; order Hyphomicrobiales; family Aurantimonadaceae; genus Aurantimonas; species Aurantimonas sp. DM33-3. The sequence continues at coordinate 31,941 of NZ_JACSGS010000009.1, forward strand.
GATCCTGCGCGTGACCCTGTCGAACCGCGACAACTACAAGAGCTTCTTCGTCTTCAGCGGGCTCGACGCGCGCGGCGACGGCTTCGAGCTCGAAATCCGCTCGGACGGCCGCAGCGTCGCCTTCGACCGCCCGTCATAGGCCGGAAACGACGAAGGGCGGCGTTGCCGCCGCCCTTCTCCAATCTGCACTGAGATTGCCAGCCCGGTCAGACCAGGGCCCGGCCCTTGGCGTCGATGGCGCTACCGACGGCCTCGTCGCTCGCCTCGTCCGGCAAGAGGATCTCGTTATGGGCCTTGCCCGACGGGATCATCGGGAAGCAATTGGCGAGGTTGGCCACCCGGCAGTCGAACAGCACCGGCTTGTCGACGGCCAGCATCTCCTCGATGGCCGCGTCGAGATCGCCCGGCTTCTGGCAGCGGATGCCGTGGCCGCCATAGGCCTCGGCCAGCTTGACGAAGTCCGGCAGCGCCTCGGTGTAGGAGTTCGACAGCCGGTTGCCGTGCAACAGCTGCTGCCACTGCCGGACCATACCCATATACTGGTTGTTCAGGATGAAGATCTTGACGTTGGCGCCGTGCTGCACCGCCGTCGACATCTCCTGCATGTTCATCAGCACCGACGCATCGCCGGCGATGCAGACCGACAGCGCGTCCGGATGGGCGATCTGCGCGCCGATCGCCGCCGGCAGGCCGTAGCCCATCGTGCCGAGACCACCCGAGGTCAGCCACCGGTTCGGCGCCTCGAAGCCGTAGAACTGCGCCGCCCACATCTGGTGCTGACCGACCTCGGTGGAGACGTAGGTCTCGCGGTCCTTGGTATGCGCATAGAGCCGCTGGATGGCGTATTGCGGCATGATGACGTCGTCGTTCGGCCGGTACGCCAGGCTGTCGCGGGCCCGCCACGTGCCGATCTCGTCCCACCATCCCGCGAGCGATGCCGGGTCGATCGCGGTGCCGCGCTCCTTCCAGATGCCGACCATGTCGCGCAGGACATGGGTGACATCGCCGATGATCGGCAGGTCGACGCGCACGTTCTTGTTGATCGACGAGGGGTCGATGTCGATGTGGATCTTCTTGGAGTGCGGCGAGAAGGCGTCGAGCCGGCCGGTGATGCGGTCGTCGAAGCGCGCGCCGACGCACAGCATGACGTCGCAGCCATGCATGGCCAGATTGGCCTCGTAGGTGCCGTGCATGCCCAGCATGCCCAGCCAGCTCTCGCCGGAGGCCGGATAGGCGCCGAGCCCCATCAGCGTCGAGGTGATCGGCGCACCGGTCAGCGCGACGAGCTCGCGCAGGAGCTGCGCGGCCTCGGGACCGGAATTGATGACGCCGCCGCCCGAATAGATGATCGGCCGCTTGGCGCTCGCCAGCATGGCCACCGCCGCCTCGATGCGGTCGCGGTCGCCGACCAGCTTCGGCCGATAGCTCTCGTGCTGGGTCTGCGGTGCCGGCGGCGTGTAGAGGCCGGTCGCGAACTGCACGTCCTTGGGAATGTCGACGACAACCGGACCCGGGCGACCGGTGGTCGCCACGTGGAAGGCCTCGTGCAGGACGCGCGCCAGATCGTTGACGTCCTTCACCAGCCAGTTGTGCTTGGTGCAGGGCCGCGTGATGCCGACCGTGTCGCATTCCTGGAAGGCGTCGGAGCCGATCAGCGTCGTCGGCACCTGGCCGGTGATGCAGACCAGCGGGATCGAATCCATCAGCGCGTCCTGCAGCGCGGTCACCGCATTGGTCGCGCCGGGGCCCGAGGTCACCAGCATGACGCCCGGCTTGCCGGTTGCGCGGGCATAGCCCTCCGCGGCGTGGCCAGCCCCCTGCTCGTGCCGCACCAGGATATGGCGGACCGCTTCCTGCTGGAAGATCTCGTCATAGATCGGGAGAACCGCGCCGCCCGGATAGCCGAAGATGTCGGCGACGCCATGATCCTTCAGCGCCTGCACGACCATCGCCGCGCCTGTCATTTCCCGTGTGTCCGATGTCGCGTTCATGGCTCGTCTTCCGTCTCGTGCCTGCCGGGTTGGTCTGGCGCCGCTCCCGGTCCGGATGCTGTGTCGGAACTCGGCGCAATAAAAAAGGGCCGCTGGGGCCCTTTGAGTTGCGCACACGTGGCTCTCGCCGGGCGGTCCCTAGACCGCCTCGCGTGTGCGCCGTCCTACTACGAGAATGTTGATCTTTGTCATGGGGCGGAAGCTAAGCCCGTCCAGCGCGTCCGTCAACGACTTATCTTGCGGCCGTGCCCGGCGGCGGTCTTGCCGCCGGACAACTTGAGGTCAGCCGACCTTCTCGATGTGGATGCGGCGATAGACCGCCTCGACGCAGGCATAGGCGCCGAAGGCGATCAGCCCCAGCCCGGTCAGCGACAAGAGCACCCAGCCATAGCTCCAGTCCGACATCGCCTGCAGCGCCGCTTCCAGCCCCGGCGTATCGCCCTCGCCATAGGAGACGGCACCGGTGAACAGGAGGCCGGCGAGAACGAAGAAGGTGACGCCCCGGGCAATCAGGCCGAAACGGCAGATCGGCCGCAGCCAGGCGCGCTTGCCGGCGGGAATGGTCATGTATTTCTCGAACCCGGCGACGACGCCCTTGTAGATGTGGGCGGCGCCGGCGACCGCCATGCCCAGCGACACGATATAGGTGATCCAGACACCGTAGCCGGCATCGTAGGCCGCCGCGACGACACCGCCACCGCCACCGTCCGACCGCATGCCGGCAAGGACCGTTGCCGCATAGAATGCGGTACCGCCATAGGCAAACGCGCTGAGCAGCAGGCCGGAACGCGCGAACACGCCCCTGGCGTCGAGACCGTGCTCGTCGACGTCGAAGAACATCTGGATCAGCCGCCAGATGGTGAAGCAGGTCAGCGCCGCGACGAGCGCGACGAGGGCGACCGTCCCGAATGCGGAGCCGGCGACCGTGTCGACCGCGTCCTTGGTCCCCATGGCCCGGCCGGTGGCGTAGGCGGCGCGAAACGCGAAGTAGCCGACGATGAGATACACCAGCCCGCGAGCGGCGTAGCCGGCCCGTGCTGCCTTGCGGAGCCAGTCGTGATGCTGGTGGGGAATGTCCAGGGTGGTCAATGTCGCTCCTCGCCTTCTGAAGAGCCTATACGCGGCGGCTCAGGCGTTGGTTCCGAGGAGCACCCCGGCGGCCGACCCGGCACTGACCCGGTTCCGCCCCGCCTGCTTGGCCTTGTAGAGATTGACGTCGGCCCGCTTGAAGATCGCCGCGCAGCCGTCTCCCGGCTCCGAAGAGGCCAGTCCCACCGATACCGTGGTGCGCAGCTTCACGTCTCCGACCCGGATGGTGAGCCCGGAAATCGCCTGGCGGATCCGCTCCGCGAAGGTGACCAGGCCGGGTGCCGACATGTTCGTCACGATGATGGCGAACTCCTCGCCGCCGAGGCGGGCGACCACGTCGCGATGGCGCGCGAAATCCGTCAGGCAACCGGCGACCGCCTTCAGCACCTCGTCGCCGACATCGTGGCCGTAGGTGTCGTTGACGGCCTTGAACTTGTCGAGATCGAACAGCAGCAGGCCCACAGGGCGGCCGACGCGGTCGAAGGCCACGACATATTCCTCGAACATCCGGTCGAAGCAGCGCCGGTTGCGCAGGCCGGTGAGCGGATCGGTCAGCGCCGCCTGCTCCAGATGCTGGGAGCGCTGCTCGAGCGTGCCGGCAAGCGAGCGCAGCTTGCCCTGCTCGCGCAGCTGCGCGCGGATGGTCGGCAGGATCAGGAACAGGCCGGTGCCCAGCGCCACGACGAGGCTGGCGATGGTCGCCGCAAACAGGCCGCTCATGATCGGCGGCTCACTGTCGCCGACCCGAGCGAGGATCGCCACGGTGACCGCATGCGCCTTGACGGTACAGGCGACCGCAACGACGATCGCAGCCAGATAAAGCCCGACCGAAAGCTCTGCCTTGGTGACCTTCATCGACCGCCCGACTTCCCGATTCTTCCCCATGGGAACTGATACGACGAGAAGCTGTCCGATCACTTAAGGCGATTGCTCAAATCGTCTCGATCGCGGCAATGTCAGGGGATGCGAGCCGCTGCCAGCTCGCATCGAACTGGTGCCGGAACCAGGTCTCCTGGCGCTTGGCATATTGGCGGGTGCGGGTTGCGGCACGGGCGACCGCGACATCTTGCGCCATCGTCCCGTCGAGCACCGCCGAAAGCTCGGCGACGCCGATCGCCTTGGCCGCGGATCCGTCCATCGCCCCGGGGATCGCGCGGAACGCCGCGACCTCCTCCAGCGCGCCTGCCGCCATCATCTGCGCGAAGCGCTCTCCGATGATCTGGCGCAGCACGCTGCGTTCCGGTGCCGTCACGAGTTTCAAACAGGCAGACGGGTCCAGAAGGCCGGGACGCCGGCCGGTCTGGAGGGCCGACAGCGGCCGCCCCGCGGCTTCGCCAACCTCGAGCGCCCGCACGATCCGCTGCCCGTCGGCCGGGTCGATCCGTTGCGCAGCCGAAGGGTCGGATCGGGCCAGCAGCGTGTGAAGGGCGGGAGCGCCCTCCTCCGCCAGCCGCTGGCGCCAGCGTTCGCGGATCTCCGGCGGCACCTCGGGCAGATCGTCGAGAAGACCGAGCAGCGCCTTGAAGTAGAGGCCGGTGCCGCCGCACAGGATCGGCAGCTTGCCCGCCGCGCGGATCTCCTCCAGCACCGGCGCGACGTCGCGAATCCAGGCACCGACGGAATAGATCCGGTCGGGCGCGACATGCCCGTAGAGCCTGTGCGGCACGCGGGCGAGCGCATCGGCGTCGGGCCGCGCGGTCAGGATGCGGAGGCCGTCATAGACCTGCATGGAGTCGGCGTTGACCACCACGCCGTCGTGACGCTCGGCCAGTTCCACCGCGAGGCCCGACTTGCCGCTGGCGGTCGGCCCGGCTATCAGGATCGCCTGTTTTCCCGCCATTTCGGACTGTCGCTTCATGCTCGTCGCCACGCTCATTGCCGCACCGAAGGGTGCCGGTCTGCCCGCTTCCGGCCTTGCCGCGATTGCCGAGGCGATCGGCACGACGCCGGACCGGGCCGCGTGGCTGGCCCCCGGTTATGCCGCCGATCTTCGCTTCGACACGCCGGCTGCCCCGACCTGGCGGCAGGACCTGGCAGCGATCGCGGCCGATGGCGGGTTCGACTGCGTGGTGCAGCAGCACGACCAGCGGCGCAAGCGGATTCTGATCGCCGACATGGACTCCACCATGATCGATCAGGAGTGCATCGACGAGCTTGCCGATGCCATCGGCATCAAGGACCGCGTCGCCGGCATCACCGCCCGCGCGATGAACGGCGAGATCGCCTTCGAGCCGGCCCTGAAGGAGCGCGTCGCGCTGCTGGAGAAGCTGCCGACCGCTGCGGTTGCTAAGGTCATCGCCGAGCGCATCACCCTGGCCTCCGGCGGTGCGGAACTCGTCGCCACGATGCGCGCCAACGGCGCCTTCACGGCCCTCGTCTCGGGCGGCTTCACGGTCTTCACCGGACCGATCGCGGAAAAGCTCGGCTTCCACGAGAACCGCGCCAACACCCTGCTGCATGAGGGCGACGCCTTCACCGGACGTGTCGGCGAACCAATCCTCGGCTCCGCCGCCAAGGTCGCGGCGCTGGAGGATTTCGCGGCGCAGCTGGGCGTCGGCGTCGCTGATGCGATTGCCGTGGGTGACGGCGCCAACGACCTGCCGATGATCGAGCGGGCCGGCACCGGCGTCGCGCTGCACGCCAAGCCGACCGTCGCCGCCCGTGCGCCCCACCGGGTCGACCATGGCGACCTGACCGCGCTGCTGTTCATCCAGGGCTACCGGGCCGACGAGATCGTGCGGCCCGGCTGATCGCCCACCGGACTATTCAATCGGCACGACGACGAAGCGCAGATCGCCATTGCTGGCGGCCAGCAGCAGCAGCGCGTTGCGACGGCCCTCGTCCTTGAGCTTGGCGATCTTGTCGGCCACCTCGCGCGCCGTCGCGACCTCTTCCTGGGCCACTTCGCGGATCAGCGTCCCGGCCTCGATGCCCTTCTCAGCGGCGTTCGAGTTGGGCGCGACGGCGGTGACGACCACGCCCTTGGCGTCCTCGCCTAGCGCATATTGCTCGCGCAGCGTCGGATCGATCTCGGTGAGCGTCATGCCCAGCGTTTCCACCGGTCCGGCATCCATGTCGCCGGTCTCGGCCGCGTCCGGATCGCTCGTCGGCGCTGCGTCCTCGGATTCGGCCATCAGCTTCTCGCCATCTTCCAGCCGGCCCAGCGTCACCTCGACACTGGTCCGCTCGGCGGGCTTGTCGGTGGCGGTCTTGCGCAGCACCTCGACCGCGACGGCCTTGCCGACCGGCGTTTCCGCGACGATGCGCGGCAGGTCGCGCGAACTCTCCACCGCCGTGCCGTCGAAGGAGACGATGACGTCGCCGACCTTCAGGAGGCCGTTGTCGGACGGGCCGCCCTCGACGATGCCCATGACCACGGCACCCCGTGCTTCGCCGATTCCGAGCCCTTCGGCGATGTCGTCGGTCACCGCCTGCAGGCGAATGCCCAGCCAGCCGCGGCGCGTCTCGCCGAATTCGCGAAGCTGGTCGATGACGTTGACGGCCAGGTTTGCCGGCACCGAGAAGCCGATGCCGATCGAGCCGCCGGTCGGCGAGATGATCGCCGTGTTGATGCCGACGACGTCGCCATTCAGGTCGAACAGCGGGCCGCCGGAATTGCCGCGATTGATCGCCGCGTCGGTCTGGATGAAATTGTCGTAGGGGCCGGCATTGATGTTGCGGCCGCGGGCCGAGACGATGCCGATCGACACCGAGCCGCCCAGGCCGAACGGGTTGCCGATGGCCATCACCCAGTCGCCGATCCGCAGCGCTTCCGAATCGCCGAATTTCACCGACACAAGCGGCTCTTCCGGCTCAACCTTCAGCACCGCCAGGTCGGTCTTCGGATCGGTGCCGATCAGCTCGGCATCGAGCTGGGTGCCGTCGGCGAAATTGACGGTGATCGTGTCGGCGTCGGCGATGACGTGGTTGTTGGTGACGACGACGCCCGAGGGATCGACGACGAAGCCTGAGCCCAGCGACTGCACCCGCCGGTTGCCCAGACCGTCCCGGTCCTGCAGGAGGTCGTCGAAGAAATCCTGCAGCGGCGAGCCTTCCGGCGCCTCGAGCGGGGGAACGCCCCGGCCGGCGACATCGACCGACTGGGAGGTCGAGATGTTGACGACGGCGTCGAGCAGCCCCTCGGCGAGATCGGCGACCGAAGCCGGTCCCCGCGCTGCGCCGGCGCTTGGCGCCGTGGTGGCAGGAGCCGGACGGGCTTCCTGCGTCGGGCCATTGTCCACCGGCGGGACCGGCAGCGCCGGAACGGCGGTGTCCGGCGCGTCGGCCTGGGCCTCGCCGGTGTCCGGCGCCACTGTTTGCGCCTGAGCCTCCGTTTGCGCCTGCGCGGCCAGCGGATGCAGGAGTGCCATCGTGGCGACGGCCATTGCCGCCGACGCCTGGCCGGCGGAGCGGCGCATCGTTCCGGTCGTCCGAAGTCTCATGTCAAATCCTCTCGCATCGGCGCGGGACGCGGCTGCCGCGCGACGGCATCGTCCCGTGCGGCACGGCGCACCGCTGATCAAACGCGGCGCCCGTACTCGGGTGAGCGAGACGGGACCGGAAAACCGCGTCCGAATCAAGAAGGTTTCTTGTCGCCGACGCAATGGTGATGAGGAGGGAGCCGGGAGGAGGACGCCAATCGCGGCGCTGCCGGAGTGATGGCAGCTCTCGTGGGCGCAGGCGGGAGACTCGTCCTGCGGGCCGGGCCTAGTGGCGCACCAGCCAGACGATGCCGACGCCGGCAATGGCGGCGGCCAGGCCGCCGATCCGCAACGAGCGGTCCGGCAGCATGGCCGCCGTACGGGCCATGCGCCGGACCCCGTCGGGAAACAGGCAGTAGACGACGCCCTCGATCACCAGAACGAGACCGAGGGCGGCGACGAAATCGCTCACTGGGCGATGGAACCGGTCTGCTCGGCGTTGCCGGACAGATCGCCGGCTGCCGCAGCCGGATTGGTGCCGGTATCGGCGCCAGCATCCGCGGCCGGGGTCGCTTCAGCGGGCGACGCGGTCCCGGCACTGGCGGCCTCTGCTTCCGGAGCCGGGGCGGCCTCCGACGTCGGCGTGCCCGGCGTCATGCCGTCCAGCGGCAGCGTGGTGATCTCGTCACCGCCGTCACCACTGAAATAACGGAAGAATTCCGTATCAGGCGACAGCACCATCGTGGTGCCGGAGTTTTCCAGCGACTCCCGGTAGGCCTGCATCGACCGGTAGAAGTCGAAGAATTCCGGGTTGCTCCCGTAAGCCTCGGCGAAGATGCCGCTTCGTGCGGCTTCGCCTTCGCCTCGCAGGATCTCCGACTCGCGGCGCGCCTCGGCCACCGTCTCCACCACGCCGCGATCGGCGGCGGCGCGGATCTCGCGGGCAGCAACCTGACCACGGGCCCGCAGGCGCTCGGCCTCGGCCAGACGCTCGGCCTGCATGCGCTCGTAGGTCTGCTGAGAGACCTCCTGCGTCAGGTCCGTGCGCCGGATGCGAACGTCGGTCAGCTCGATGCCGAGCGAGGCCGCGTCCGGACGCAGCTGGTCACGCACCTGCCGCATCATGTCGGCGCGTTCGGCCGACAGCGCCGCCTCGAAGCCGCGCAGACCGTAGACCCGGCGAAGCGCCGCATCGAGACGGGTGCGCAGCCGCTGCTCGGCCGCCGGGATCGAACCCGAGACCGCCTGCAGGAAGCGGGCCGCGTCCGAGATGTTGTATACGAGGAAGGCGTCGACCTCGTAGAACTTGCCGCCCGACACCTGGACGCGGATGTCGTCCAGATCGAAGCGCAGCAGGCGGTCCGGCAGCTTGCGGACCTGATCGGCGCCGGCAAAGGACGCCGGCCACTTGAAGTAGAGGCCCGGCTCGTCGACGACGCGCTGGATCTCGCCGAAGCGCAGGACGATCGCCTGCTCCTTCTCGTTGACGATGAAGATCGAGTTCCACACCACGAGGGCGACGATGGCGACCGCAATGGCGATCCCGTAGAAGCGGTTGCTCATCAGTTCGCTCCCTGCTGGACCGTCGCGTTACCGGTGGTCGTGTTGCGCTGGGCCTGCGGCTGGACGCCGGCCGTTCCGGGACGCTGCAGCTCGTTGAGCGGCAGATAGGGAACGACCCCCTGCCCGCCTGCGGCACCCGGCTCGATGATCATCTTGGTCGATCCCTTCAGGACGCCCTCCATGGTCTCGAGGAAGAGACGCTTGCGGGTGATCTCCGGCGCCTTCTCGAACTCGGCGAGGATCGAGCTGAAGCGCTGCGCCTCACCCTCGGCTTCCTGGACGACGCGGTTCTTGTAACCGGCGGCATCCTCGCGGATCTGCGCCGCCTCGCCTCGGGCCTGACCGAGCTGCTGGTTGCGATAGCGGTTCGCCTCCTCGATGAAGCGATCCTCGTCCTGCTCTGCGCGCTGCACCTCGTCGAAGGCGTCGGCGACCTGGCTCGGCGGGGCCGCGTCCTCGATCGAGATGCCGTTGACCCGCAGGCCGGCCTGGTACTCGTTCATCGTGTCCTGGGTGATCTGGCGGACCTCCTCGGCGATGCCGGCGCGGTCGTCGCGGAAGACGTCCTGCACCGGACGGCGGCCGACGACTTCGCGCATGGCGCTTTCGGACACCTGCTGCAGCATCGCGATCGGATCGTCGACCTGGAACAGATAGTTCTGCGGATCGTCGACCTGGTAGAGGACGGCGAACTGGACATCGACGATGTTCTGGTCGCCGGACAGCATCAGGCCGGAATTGTCACCGCTCTGGCTGCTGCCGAGGGTGATCTGGTTCTCGACGACCGGCACGGTCTCGACGGTCTCGAACGGCCAGAAGGCGACGTGCAGACCCGGGTCGGACAGCTCCTGGCGCGGCTTGCCGAACAGGAGCTCGACGCCGATCTCGTCCGGCTGGACGGTATAGACAGCCTTGAACAGCCACAGCACCGCGAGACCCGCGACGAACAGGATGCCCCAACCGGCGATCCCGGCCGGAGAGCCCGGACCGCTGCCACCGCCACCACCACCGGGGATGGCGCGCCGCAGCCGGTCCTGGCCGCGCCGCAGGATGTCTTCCAGATCCGGCGAACCGCCGTTCCCACCGGGGCGCGGAGACTGCGGACGCTGGCCCCAGGGGCCGCCGTTGCCGCCGCCGCTGCCGCCGCCTTTCCAGCCGCCATTGCCAGTCTGATTGCTCCAGGGCATCGCTGTCCTTCCAAATTTCAGGGATTTCTGCGGGCGTCGAGCCTCCCGCTTTTCACGCGCAGATCCGTACGACCCTTATAAGAACTGCCAAATCGGCTTTCAACGCGAGTGTGACCAATTTGCCCAGGGGTGTTCGCAAATGGTGAACAATGCGGCAGTTCTGTCCCGCTCCAAGGTGGCTCCGGCCGCTATCGGTCGCGCCGGACATAGACGATGAAGCGGCTGTCGGCACTGTCCTTCGGCCCCCGCTCGCAGGGCTCGTCCGATTCGACCGCCCAGATCGCCGGATCGATCGGCGGAAACACCGTGTCGCCGCTCACATCGACCGCGATCCGGGTGACGTACAGCCTGTCGAGCCGGTCGAGAAACAGACGGTAGATCTCGGCGCCGCCGGCGACGACGATCTCGTCCGCCTCGCGGGCGGCGGCCGCGTCGCGGGCGCGCCCCAGCGCCGCGTCCGGCGTGCCGGCCAGGATTGCGCCCTCGTAAGGCAACTGCTCCGCCCGGCTGAGGACGATGCTGTCGCGCCCGTCGAGCACCCGGCCGATCGAATCGAGCGTCTTGCGCCCCATGATCATCGGCTTGCCCATGGTCAGGCGGCGATAGCGCTTGAGGTCGCTCGGCATGCGCCACGGCATCGCGCCGGCATCGCCGATGACACCGTTCTCGGCCATGGCGACCACCGCGACGAGCGCCGGATCCTTCACCGCCATGCCGTCGCCCTCGCCCCTTCGCGCCGTGCCGCGCCGTCGCCGCGCATCAGACCGCCACCTTGGCCTTGATATGCGGATGCGCCTCGTAGCCCTCCAGCGCGATGTCGTCGAAGCCGAAGGCGAAGAGGTCGTCGATCGCCGGATTGAGCGTCAGCGTCGGCAGCGGCAGCGGCGTGCGGGTGAGTTGCAACTGCGCCTGTTCAACGTGATTGCTGTAGAGATGCGCGTCGCCGAGCGTATGGACGAAGTCGCCCGGCTTCAGGCCGGTCGCCTGCGCCACCATCGCCGTCAAGAGCGCATAGGAGGCGATGTTGAACGGCACGCCCAGGAAGATGTCGGCTGAGCGCTGGTAGAGCTGGCAGGACAGGCGTCCGTCGGCGACGTAAAACTGGAACAGGCAGTGGCAGGGGGGCAGCGCCATCTCGTCGACCAGCGCCGGGTTCCAGGCCGACACCACCAGCCGGCGCGATTGCGGCGTGCGGCGGATCGCCTCCACCACCTTGGCGATCTGGTCGATATGGCCGCCGTCATAATCGGGCCAGGAGCGCCACTGCGCGCCGTAGACCGGACCGAGATCGCCGTTCTCGTCGGCCCACTCGTCCCAGATCCGCACGCCATTGGCCTTCAGATAGGCGATGTTGGTGTCGCCCTTCAGGAACCACAGCAATTCGTGGACGACCGACTTCCAGTGCAGCTTCTTCGTCGTCAGCATCGGGAAGCCGTCGGCGAGGTCGAACCGCATCTGATGGCCGAAGACCGAGCGGGTGCCGGTCCCCGTGCGGTCGGGCCGATCGGAACCGGTCTCCATGACTCTCGTCAGAAGATCCAGATACTGGCGCATGTCACATACCCTTCCGGGGCCGCAGCCAGCCGGTCGTTCGCTTGTTGGATGAGCCGCGCGGAGCGTCCGCGCCGGCTGGACTAGAGGTCGGCGAGCTTTCCGAGCCGGTCGGCGGCGAGGTAATAGACCACCAGGCGGCTCTTCATGCGGTCGCCCTTCATCTGCTCGAGGACGCCGTCGATGGCCTCGCGCGCAGCTTCGGCCGAGACCGAACAGGCCTTCTGCACCCAGGCGGCCGCCCGCTCAACTTCCTTGGGGTCGCCGGCCGATACGGCCGCCGTGTCGCGCTTGCTGAGCACCAGCCGAAGGCGCTGCTCGAGCCGCTTGACACGCTCCTCGTCGGCGTCCGGCTGATATTCCTTGACCTTGGCGAGATAGTCCATGCGGGGCTCCTCGATGGCATGGCGGAATGCCTGCCCGCAGACTTTGTCCGATTCCCTGCGGTTTCGGAAGCGTCATGGGCTTTTCATGGCGGAATCCCCTGCCTATATTGCGCGTGCCGGCTTCGTGCCGGCTATGGCGATAAACGGCCGATGAAATAAACCTTTCGGACCCGGGGGCGGTACCCGGCGCCTCCACCTGAACCCATCCTCTCGCGGCGATCCCGTGGCGATGGGTTCAGGCGGGGGCGAAATAGGATCGACGAGGGTGTAAAGATCGGACTTTTGCTCGGCATGGTTCCGCCGTTATCGGGCCTATTTGTAGTTGCAAACGACAACTATGCGGAAGCACGTCTCGCAGCGTAAGCTGCGCGATCGCTTCAATTCAAGCCCTGGAGGTTCGCACTTCTAGGCGGGGTCCGGAGGCACCTGGCAACAGAAGCCTCCACTTTTACGAGATGGTCCGGGCGGCGCCCGCCACCATCATCAGGCATGCAGGATCGGGACACCGCAATGGGCCAGGATCATATCCGTTACGATGTTCTCGCACAGGACGCCCTGCGTGGCGTCATTCGCAAGGTGATAGGCGAGGTCGTGAAGACCGGCCTTCCCGGCGACCATCATTTCTTCATCACATTCCTGACGACGGCCCCCGGCGTGCGGATTTCCTCGCGGCTGCGCGAGAAATACCCGGAGCTGATGACCATCGTCATCCAGCACCAGTACTGGGACCTTCAGGTCACAGACACCTCCTTCGAGGTCGGCCTGTCCTTCTCCGACATTCCCGAGCGCCTGCTGATCCCCTTCGCGGCGATCCGCGGCTTCTACGATCCGGCGGTGAATTTCGAGCTGGAATTCGACGTGCGCGGCATGGATGCGGCCAACGAGCAGTCCGAGGGCGCCGATGACGGCGACACGGGCGAGATCGGCACGGCCTCCCCGCCGGCACAGATCCTGACGCCGACGAAGCTGCAGGCCAAGGAAAAGGTCGCGGCCGCCCCGGCCTCGGACGACGCATCCGAGCCCGAGGAAAAGAAGGACGCCGAGGTCGTGTCCCTCGACGCGTTCCGCAAGAAACCCTGAGACCCGCCGGCACCGCCGGATCCCGCCCATGGCCGACATCGTCAATCTCCGCACCGCCCGCAAGCGCAAGGCGCGCGCAGCGGATGCGCGGGTGGCCGACGACAATCGGCTGCGCCACGGCACGCCGAAGGCCGTCCGGCAGGCGGCGGATGCCGAGCGGAGCGACGCGGCCCGCAAGCTGGATGGGCTGAAACGCGAGCGCCGGGATAAGCCGGACGCCGGCATGGACGATCCCTCCGGCGATCCCGCATGATCGTCAAACGCTCGGTCGCCATCAGCGGCCACGCCACCTCGATCAGCGTCGAGGACCGCTTCTGGGACGAATTGCGGCGCATTGCCGGCCGCCGCGACCTGCCGATCGCCGCGATGATCGCCGAGATCGATGCGGCCCGCGATCCGGCCACCAATCTGTCATCGGCCATCCGCCTCTTCGTGCTGGACGACGCCCTCGCCCATCGCGCAAGCGATTGAGCCACGCGTCGATCGAAGCAACCTCCGGCTACTCGTGATTCTGCGCGCCCGACGCCCGTCGCGGGGGCCACTCTGGCTGCGATGAAACCTAGAATTCCAGGGGATTGGCAACGCCGGGCAGCGACGGGAACCGGCTGCTGTCTCCCGGCGGCGCTTCCGGGATCGGGCGGCTGAAATTGACGCCAGGCGGCAGCGTGGAGTCCGGTTCCGTGGGCTCCTCGGGTGCGGCCTGCGGTGCCGCTCGCTGCTGGCGGGCCTGCGCAGCAGCGCGCCCGCGTTGCTCCTCCGCTGCCTGCTGCTGTCGTTGCGCATCCTGGCGGCGCTGTTCTTCGGCCGCGGCCGCCTCGCGCCGACGCGCCTCGGCAGCTTCCGCTTCCGCCGCCGCGGCTGCTTGCGCGGCTTCCGCCTCCGCGGCGGCCTTCGCCGCGGCCTCGGCGTCCCGGCGGGCCTGCTCGGCCTCTTCTTCGGCAGCGCGGCGCTCGGCCGCGATGCGGGCCGCCTCGGCCTCCCGCCAGCGATAGAACCGCGTCTCACGCCGCAGCCGCAGCGTCTCCTGCAGGTTTTCCTGCATCGCCTCGACACGCGCCTGCTCACGCTCCAGCGCCCGCACCGAGAGATAATTGGCCAGCGGCGTGACGTTGGCGGTCAGACGCGGCGCGGCCAGCGAACCAGCGACATCGTAGCTCACGCTCGGGTCCGCCCCCTCCACCCAGTCGTCGCCGGACGCGGCCTCCAGCCGCAATTCCCCGTCCACGGTCGCCTCGCCGAGATCGACGCTGCCATTCATGGTCAGCGTCGCGCCGTCGTCGCGCGCCGTCACCGGCGAGAACCGCACCCGGCCCGCGGTCACGGCGAAATCCGACGCCGCTTCGGCGATCGCGAAACCGGCCCCGCCGCTGACCATCGCAAGGGCCGCCTGCGTATCGGTGTCGGGGCTGAACCCCTCCTGATCTGCGACGGCGAGCAGTGGCGACAGGAAGGTTTGGGGAACGCCTGGCAGGACCAGGTCGCGGGCCTCCACGCGGCCGGCGCCGGTAAGGCCGGACACTAGGGCGGCATAGGACTGGCCGGTGCCCTCCAGCCGGATCGTGGCATCCATCCGCGGATCGGCCTCGAAAGCCGCAAGCGCCGGCCAGACGCTGTCGAGCGCGAAGCCTTCGGTGGCGACATCGAGGGTGACGCGGCCGAGCCCGTCGGCATTGCGCAGGGCGAAGGTTCCCGCCAGCGTGCCACCCGGCAGGGTCAGGCTCGCATCGGAGAACGCCGCCTGCCCGGCCCCGCCCGACATCGTCGCCGAGAAATCCGTGAAGGTGTTGTCGCCGGCAAGGACATTGCCGGCCGTCATGCGCAGCGAGAACGGCAACGAGGGCATCAGGCTGTCGCGGAAGGCCTCGGTCGGCCACTCGTCGCCGCCGAGCCCCTCGGTCATAGGCCGGCCAAAGACGAGATGGGCGATCCAGGGCAGCGACAGGCGGTCGAGATCGACATGGCCCGTCACCTCCTCGTCGACGGCCTTGTCGAGACTGGCCGCGATGCGGGTGCCGGCGACCTCGCCGGAGAGATCGTTGAGGCTCCAGTGGCCATCGTCATAGACGAGGGCGCCATTGAGCTGCAGCGGCACCGCGTCCAGCGACTGGCCGAGATCGATCGCCCCGGTCAACAGCCACGGCGCCGCGTCCTCGCTGCGCAGATAGGCCGAGATCTCGGCCCCAGAAATGCCCTGGGGCGTGACCTCCAGCAGGCCGTCGAGGCTGACCTCGCTGCCCGGCGCGCGCAGCGTCGCGGTGGTCACGACCGGGCCGGTTTCCGCCGCCGAAAGCGACAGTTCCGCTTCCAGCGGCGCCGGCGCGCCGATGTCGATGGCCGGAATGCCGAGCTGCGACAGGAGCACCGTCGGGGCGTCGTTCTCGAGCCGCAGGTCAAGACCGAACCGGCCGCTTTCCGTGCGTGCATAGAGGCCATTCTCGATGGACGAGGACAGGTCGATCTTGCTGCCGGCGGCGGTGCCGTCGAGGCGCACGAACAGCGTCGGCTTCTTGCCGGCTTCGCCCTCCAGCGTCTCGATCTCGCCCGACAGGGCCAGCGGCGCCAGATGCGCGGCCTGGCTGTCCAGCGTCCTCAGCAGCGGCACGTCGGGGAAGCGTTTCAGAAGAAAATCGAAGAACCGCTGCGGCGCGTCCGACTGCAGCGACACCGCCAGACGGCCCTGCGCCTCGCCGGCAAGATCCGACAATTCGCCCGAGGCGTTGATCGTCGCGCCCGACAGCCCCTCGACGGCGAAGGTGGCGATGGCCAGCGTATCGCCGTCGAAGCTCACATCGGCATCGATCCGGTCGGCCGACGCGTCGCGTAGATTCACCGGACCGGCGGTCAGCGCCACGTCGAAGTGGTCGGCATTGGCCAGCGAATCGGCATTGCCGGTGAAGAGCTGCGACAACGCCATGAAGGCGTCGAGATCGACCGCCTTGCCGTCGAGGTCGGCGGTGATCCGAGTGTGATCGGCCGCGCGCGCGCGCTCCAGCGAGCCGGTGATCCGGTCGCCGCCGACATCGATCTCCATCTCCGTGAAGGCCTGCCGTTCGGCGCTCAGTTCGGCCTTGGCGGACAGGCCGGCCCGGCCCAGCCGGCGGATCGCCGGGTCAATCTCGCCGGTCAGCCAGTCGGCAAAGCCAGAGGGCTGGTTGGAGGCCAGCAGCAGATCGCCGGTGAAGCCGAAGCTCTCGTCCAGATCGACGAGGCCGGTGGCTTCCAGCCGGGTCCGCCCGGGAAGCTGTGCAATCAGCCGCGACAGCGACCAGCCGGTCTCGGTCGGGCTCGCCGCCAGTGTCGCGTCGCGGATCATCGTGTCGCCGGCCATGATGACCGGCAGCGAGATTTCCACCGTGCCCGGGATCGTCGGCCGCGGGATCTCGGCAAGGACCGCCCGCATCGCCTCGACCCGTTCGGCAAGCCCGAGAACCTGCGAAGCGTCGCCATTCTCCTCGGCGGCGATCCGGTCCACGTCGATCTGCTCGCCTTCGAGATTCAGGAGGAATTTCGGGATGCCGGCAAAATCGAACCGGCCTTCACCGGTCAGGAGATAGGGGCGGGTCGCCTCGCCGGCCTGAACGCGGATGTCGCTGACCTCGGCCGCCGTCGGCGACAGGACGATCGCACCGACCGCCTTCACCGGCATCACAGCGGGCTGCTCGGACGCGGCTTCGCCGGCCGCCTCGGGAGCTGCCGGCGCGAACGGATCGCGCGCCGCGAGCTCTTCCGCCGTAGCCGAGGCCGGCGGCAGCGGACGGGTCACCGCGATGGAGCCGGAGAAGCCCGGACGGCCGTCCTCAAGGCTGGCGTTGCCGTCCAGCGTCAGCGAGGTCGCCAGCGTCTCGTTCGCTGTCTCGATGCGCACCGGCAGGTCGCCGCCTTCCTGCAGCGTGCCGATGCCGACCGAAAAGGCGATGACCTCGCCGCCGACCACGATGCTGCCGCGCCCGTCCACCGGACCGGCCAGTGAGCCTGCAGAGAGGGTCGCGTTGAGGTCTTCCAGCCGGTGGGTGCGACCGGTCAGACCGTTCTCGACCGTCACCGTGCCGTTCTCGACCGCGACATTCTCCAGCACCACCGTCGCGCCGCGCGGGATCGCCGGCCGCTCGACGACCCAGTCGATCGTGCCGTCCGCCAGCACCGGCACCCGGATGTCCGGCGTGTCGACGGTCATCGAGTAGATGCGGATCTCGCCGGACAGATACGGCGCCAGTTCGGCGTCCATGCGGAAGCGCGCGATGGTCAGGAGGGCCTCGCCGTCGTCGCCGAGCACGGTCACGTCGCCGAAGGTCACCGAAGGGAACGGCAACAGACGTGCCTCGGCCTCGCCCTCGACCACCACCTTGCGGCCGAGAATCTGCGAGGCCTGACGCTCGAAATCCGTGCGATAGGCGGTCCAGTCGATGAAATACGGTGCGAACAACGCGCCGAGCAGCGCGAGAACGAGAAGTCCGCCGAGGAAGACGAAGGCTCTGACCAGTACGGGCTCCTTTTCCTGCTGTTCCTGAAGATGCCCGGTCGACAGGCCCGACAATGGCCGCCGCCGCTTGTCCGACGCTGATCCTAGTGGACGCGGGGGCGGCGCGAAACCGGCGCGGCGCCCGGCGCCCGGTCGTCGAACCAATGCGCGCGGCGCAGCGCGGCCTCGCCCGCCCGGGGCTATCCCTCTGAGATTACGGGAGGATCTTTCCGGGGTTCAAGATGTCGAGCGGGTCGAGCGCGCTCTTGATGGTCTTCATCACGTCGACCGCTCCGCCCAGTTCCTTGCGTAGGTAGGACCGCTTGCCCTGGCCGATGCCATGCTCGCCCGTGCAGGTGCCGTCCATGGCGACTGCCCGCTCGGCGAGTCGCGCCATGAAAGCCTCGGCCGCATCGATCTCGGCCTGCGATTCCATGTCGAGCAGCAGCGTGACGTGGAAATTGCCGTCGCCGACATGGCCGACGATGGGGGCGACGAGACCGGCCGCGTCGATGTCGGCCTGCGTCTCTGCGATACAGTCGGCCAGCCGCGACACCGGCACGCAGACATCGGTGGCGATGCCCTTGGCGCCGGGCCGCAACGCCAGCGCCGCCCAGTAGAACTGGTGACGCGCCTTCCACAGCTGCGCCCGGTCCTCGGTGCGCGCCGCGCTCTTCAGCGGCCCGCCGCCATGCTCGCCGGCGATGGCCTCGAACATCTCGGCCTGTTCGGCCACCGAGCCCTGCGACCCGTGAAACTCGACGAAGAGCGACGGCTGGGGCTGGAGATCGAGCTGCGAATAGGCGATCGCCGCCTGCATCGACTGGGCGTCGAGCAGCTCGATCCGGGCGACGGGAATGCCGATCTGGATGGTCTGGATCACGGCGTCGCAGGCACTGCGCACGTCCGGGAAGGGGCAGACGCCCGACAGGATCGTCTCCGGAATGCCGTAGAGCTTGAGATTGAGCTGGGTGATGATGCCGAGCGTGCCCTCCGAGCCGACCAGCAGGCGGGTCAGGTCGTAGCCGGCGGAGGTCTTGCGGGCGCGGCGCGCGGTGCGGATCAGGCTGCCGTCGGCCATCACCGCGGTCAGGCCGATGACGTTGTCGCGCATGGTGCCGTAGCGCACCGCATTGGTGCCGGAGGCGCGCGTCGCCGCCATGCCGCCGAGGCTGGCATTGGCGCCGGGATCGATGGGGAAGAACAGGCCGGTGTCGCGCAGATGCGCGTTCAGCGCTTCGCGGGTGACACCCGGCTGGACGACGCAGTCGAGATCCTCGGGATGCACCGCCAGCACCTGGTCCATGCGCGACAGGTCGAGCGAGATGCCGCCCTGGGGCGCGTTGACGTGGCCTTCCAGCGACGAGCCGGTCCCGAAGGCGACGATCGGCGTGCGGTATTCGGCGCAGATGCGCACGATCTCCTGCACCTCCTCCTCGCTTTCGGCGAAGGCGACCGCATCGGGCATCTGGTTCGGAATGTAGGTGGTCGAATGCGCATGCGCCCGGCGCACGTCCTCGCCGGTCACCAGCCGCTCGCCGAAGCGCTGCTTCAGCACCGCGACCGCCCCGGCGATCCCCTCGCGCCTTGCCGGCCGCTCGGCCAGAATATCCGCCAGCGCCATGTCGTTCTCCCTCTCCGTCCCTGCGCCGCCCCCCGGCAGCGCCTGCGCGGCCCTTGCCGCATTCCGTTTCGCCGCATGCTGCGGCACCGTCAGCCGGTTTGACTTCCCGCGCCCCGCACGCTTTGCCTGACCCAGCGCCATCTTGCCAGGAGCCACCATGACGTCGCCGACCGCGTTGCCCTATCGTTCAGGATTGATGGCCGTCCGCCCGGAATGGATCGACTATAACGGGCATCTAAACCTTGCCTATTACCATGTCCTTTTCGACAAGGGGATCGACGGCCTGTTCGACTCGATCGGCCTCGGCGAGACCTATCGTGCCGAGCGCGGTTACACCACCTACACGGCGGAAGCCCATGTCTGCTACCTGCGCGAAGTGCCGCCGCAGGCCGAGGTCTACGTGACCTCGCAGATCGTCGGGCTCGACGAGAAGCGGCTGCACATCTTCCAGGAACTGCACCACTGCGACGGCTGGGCCGCCGCAACGCTGGAAAGCCTGAGCCTGTCGATCGACCAGCGCGGCGAGACGCCGAAGGTGGCGCCCTTCCCCGCCGAGACCTTCGCCCGCGTCTCGGCCGCCGCCGCCGCGCACGCCGAACTGGCCCGGCCCGAGCGCCTCGGCCGGTCGATCGGAATGCCGCGCCGCTGACGCGAAAGGCTTTCGTGCAATACCCTTTAGACCCCCGACAACACCCCGCCGGCCCGACCCAAACCGGCAGATCGTTAACCCGTGATGCTTATGATTGCCGCCGGGATCAAGGCGGAGGGGCTGCGCCACGATGGACGTGACGGTAACGTTGAGCGCAGTGAATATCGTCGTTTTCGGCGGTCTTTCCGTGTTGTGCGCGGCGATCTATGCCGGGATGCGGACCGAGCCGGCGCTGGCCTGGCTGGCCGCCGCGCTGCTCATCGGCAGCGTCGAAGTCCTGGTCCTCAGCCAGTTGCAGAGCTCGAACGCCGAACTCGTTGCCATCACCCTGCTTTTGCCGGCCGCCTATCTGTGCGTCGGCCAGTCGATCCGGCTCACCACGCGTAGCACGCAGCGGCATGGCGCGCTGATCGGCACGGTCGCCGGCCTCGCCGCGATGTCGCTGGTGCTGCTGGCATTCGACGTGCCCTTCATCTACCAGACCCTGCCGCTGCAGACCGCCTGCGCGCTGGCCATCCTCGACAGCGTCTGGCGCCTTGCCAAAGCTGAAGAGCGGAGCTGGCTCGATACGGCCTTGGCCGTCGCGCTCTGTCTCGTGTCGGGCATCTTCGTCGTTCGCCTGCCACTGTTTCCCATGCTCTTCGATGGCACGGCCAGCTACCATGCGGTGAAGACCTCCGGCCTCGAGACCACCCTCCTGACACTCTCGGGTCTGGTCACGCCGCTGGTGGTCTTCCTGCTGCTCGCCCGCATTATCAGCGGCGTCATCACCGATTACCGACGCAGGTCGGAGCGCGACGCCATGACCGGGCTCCTCAATCGCCGCGGCTTCGACCAGTCGCTGAGCCGCACGCTGAAGCGTGGCGGCGCCGTGATCCTGTGTGACATCGACCATTTCAAGCAGGTCAACGACAGCTACGGCCACGCGGTCGGCGACACGATCATCCGGGCCTTCGGCGAGCTGATCGGGCGCAGCGGCTACCGGGCCGGCCGCATCGGCGGCGAGGAGTTCGCGTTGATCCTGCCGGATTGCAGCGCGCGGCAGGCGGCCCGGGTGGCCGAGACGCTGCGGCTGACTTTCTACCGCACCGAGCACGAGGCGCTGGCCGCCGGCCACCGGATCAGCGCCAGCTTCGGCATTGCCGGCTTTGCGCCTGCCGACACGATGGACGCCGTGCTGCTCGCGGCGGATCGCGCCCTCTACCGGGCCAAGGACAACGGCCGCAACCGCGTCGTCATCTCCGCCCCGTCCGGGACCGCAGCCGAACTTCGCCAAGCGGCCTGATCGCAGCCGAGGGCCGCCTCTTGAGTTCGTCCATCGGATTCAGAGCGCCGCGTAACCGTCGGGTCCGACTCTCACTTTCCGAACGCCCATGCACATGAAAACGGCGCCCGGTCAGACCGGACGCCGTCGTCTTGAGATCGAATGCGCTGCGAAGAGCCGGAACGCTACTGCTGCGGCTCCGGCGCCTGCTCGACCGAACCGCTCGGCTGGACGGCCGGCGCGATCTCGGTCTGGGCGGGCTGTGGGGCCGTGTCGGCCTCGGTCTCCGCGGGAGCGTCGCCTGCCGGCTCGTCCGTGGCAGCCGGGGCTGCATCGTTGGCCGGGGCCGGTGCGGCCTCCGCATCGGGCGTTGCCGGGGCCGTGCCAGCGTCGGCGGGCGCTGCCGACGTGGCAGCATCCTCACCGGCAGCCGCGGGCGTCTCTGCGGCCGCTGCCGCGTCCGCACCAGCGTCCGCGGCAGGCGCAGCCGCAGCGTCACCCTCTACAGGCGCGGCGGCGCTGCCGGCGATCTGATCGGTGCCGACCGGCTGGTCGGAGACGGTGCCGTCGGCCGCCGCGACGCGCCAGACCGTGTTGCCGGAATCGTCGGCCACGAGCAGCGCGCCCGTGCCGTCGATCCCGACACCGACCGGACGTCCCCGGGCCTGGTCACCGTCGAGGAAGCCGGTCACCACATCCTGTGCCATGCCGTCCGGCCTGCCATCGGTGAACGGGACATAGACCACCTTGTAGCCGTTGAAATTGCTGCGGTTCCAGCTTCCATGCTCGCCGATGAAGGCGCCATTGGCATAGGCTTCCGGCAGGGCGGAGTTGTTGGTGAAGGTCAGGCCGAGCGCCGCGACGTGGCTGGACAGTGCATAATCGGGAGCGATCGCCTTTTCGACCATGTCCGGCCGCGGGGGATAGACGCGCTCGTCCACATGGTCGCCGTAATAGCTGTAGGGCCAGCCATAGAAGGCGTCCTCCTTCACCGAGGTCATGTAGTCGGGCACGAGGTTGGGTCCGAGCTCGTCGCGCTCGTTGATGACCGCCCAGAGCTCGCCCGTATCCGGCTGGAACGCCAGGCCGTTGGGGTTGCGCAGGCCGGAGGCGAAGACCTTGCTGGCGCCGGTTTCGCGGTCGATCTGCCAGATCGCGGCGCGGCCCTTCTCGGCTTCCATGCCGCGCTCGGCAGCGTTGGAGTTCGAGCCGACCGACGCATAGAGCATCGTGCCGTCCGGGCTCAGCGCCAGATCCTTGGTCCAGTGATGGTTGATCGGCCCGCCCGGCAGCGGCGTCAGCACCGTCGGCTCGGCCGTCAGCTCGGTCTGGCCCAATTCGTAGGGATAGCTGAGCACCGCATCGGCGGCGGCGACATACAGCGTGTCGTCGGCCCAGGCGACGCCGAAGGGCGAATGCAGCCCGGTCAGAAGGTCCGTGCGCTCGTCCACCGTGCCGTCGCGATCGGTGTCGCGCAGCAGGGTGATGAGGTTGCTCTCCTTCTGCGGTCCGGTGCTGCCATGGGACAGGGACATGATCCAGCCGCGGATCACGTCCTTCGGCCGCTCCACCGGCTTGCCCGACGGGCCGCGCGACTGCACCACCAGGACGTCGCCATTCGGCAGCGTGTGGACCGTGCGCGGATTGGCGAGATCGGTGGCGTAGGGGGTGATCGTCAGGCCTTCGGGAACGGTCGGGGTCTGCCCCTCCTCCCAGCCGACGACCTCGGCCACCTTCAGATCGGGCAGCAGCGCGGTGCTCGGCTCCGGCAGGACCGGATCGGGCCCGATCTGGGACGACACGTCGAAATCGCCGCCCTCGTCGCTGCAGCCGGCAATCGCCAGCAGCACCATGGCACTGCCGCCGAGAATGGCGGTCCGGATGGATGGCTTGCGATTAATCATGGTTACGCACTCCGACACCGTACTGAAAGACCATCGAACGGCCGAGCCAGGCCGTGACGAAGATGAGGATCACGTTCACGGCCGACAGGGCGAGACCGTAGGGAACGATCGCCGTCCAGCCGTCACCGGCATGGACGAGACTGTTGAGGAAGCCGAGCGCCAAAACGAAGACGGTCCCGATCGCATAGGCCCAGGCGGGCGGCTGGGCCCGGAGGCGCGGCTGGGCGATGAAGTCGACGAGACCGGCCAGAAGCGCGAAACCACCGAAGATCAGGCCGGCGAACAGCAGCCAGGACGAGAAATTGTGCCACATCAGATGACCGGTTTGCCAATAGGCGATGTCGGTCAGAAGGGTCAGGGTGAAACAGACGAACGGAAACGGGATCAGCATCGCGTGGATCGGCTGTCCGCCGACCGTCGCGGTCACTGGAGGGTGCGGGAAATCCATGGAGAGCATCTCGATCTGTCAGGTGGTAAACCACTGACAATACGAGTGGGCTCGTGCTTGGTTCCAAGACCTTTGCGCGAAGCCGAGCGGCGCAGGATTCCGGGCAGAACGACGGACGCCGAGAGCCTGCGCGGCAAGGCATCACGCGCCCCCGCAACCGCCCGGCATCAGGACCCGCCGGACCGTGCCGGCACGCCCTCCCGACCCGCCACGATTACCCGTAGTGGTTGCGCACCACCGCGTTGGCCAGTTCCTCGCGGCTGATGACGCCGGCGATGTCCTCGGGCCGCGGCACGCCGCGGGTCTCGCTGACGACGATGGCGTAGGAGCGGTTGCGCCGGTTCATCCGGGTGATGACGGTGTTCAGATTGTGGACCGTCGAGGCGAGGATGAACTCCGACGAGCCGATGTCGTCGAGGGTCTGGGTGGCGAAGCGATCGGCCCGGTAGGGAATCGTGCCGAAGCGCACGAAGCCGGTGATCCGGTTGCCGTCGGTCAGGATCACCCGCGAGGTCTCGACGTCGATCCGCTTCAAGGCTTCCGAGACGGTCATGGCGCCGGGCAGGATCTCGAAGGTCTTCGACATCACCTCGGTGACCGGCTGCACCATGAACATGTTGGTGGTCCGGTCGGTCGGGATCGGCCGGCCGCGATTGCGCAGCTTGATCGTGTAGATGTCGGCCAGGGTCAGCGAGCGCCGCACGCCGATGGCGATCGCCACCGCCAGCACCAGGGGCAGGATGATCTCGTAGTCGCGGGTCATCTCGAAGATCATCACGATGGCCGTCATCGCCGCGCTGGTGGCGCCGCCGACCATGGCGCCCATGCCGATGATCGCGAAGGTCTCCATGGTCAGGCCGGCCCCCGGCAGGATCGCGTTGCCGATCAGCCCGACCGCGCCGCCCAGAGCCGCGCCCATGAACAGGCTCGGCGAGAAGATGCCGCCCGACGCCCCCGCCCCGAGGCTGAGACAGGTGGCCACGAGCTTGCCGGCGAACAGCATGATCAGCACCGCGACGGTCATGTCGGCGCCGCTGATGATGTCCTGGATGGTCGCGTAGCCCACCGAATAGATGTGGTAGTGGCCGGTCCAGGAGAGGAACAGATAGCCCATCACGCCGACGGCGGTCATGCCGATGACGTTCTGGACATAGGGGTTGAGGTTCGACTGCTCGAAGACGTCCTCTGACTTCGCCAGCAGCTTGACGAAGGCCCAGGCGGCGACGCCCATCACCGCGCCCAGGATCGCCGCCAGCAGCAGCTCGGCGCCGTTGACCGCGGCGCCCTCCGGCAGGCCGCCGAGCGGCACGATGAAGGCCGATTCGATGCCCATTGCCAGGCGGAAGACATAGGTCGAGGTCGCCGTCGCCACGACCACCGGCAGGAAGGTGCGGGCCGAGATCTCCGGCAGCAGCACTTCGGAGGCGAACAGAACCCCGCCGAGCGGCGTGTTGAAGGTTGCCGCGATGCCGGCGCCCGCCCCGGCCGACAGCAGCGTGATCTTCTGGTGGCGTACGAGGCCCAGCGCCCGGCCGAAGGTCGAGCCGAAGGACGAGCCGATCTGGATGATCGGGCCCTCGCGGCCCACCGAGGCGCCGGTGCCGATGGAGATCGCCGAGGCCAGCGACTTCACCACCGCGACGACGCCGCGCACGTTCCCGTTCTGGTGATAGATCGCATACATCACTTCCGGCACGCCGTGGCCCTTGGCTTCGGGCGCGAAGCTGCGCACCAGCCAGACGACGACGAGGCCGCCGATCACCGGCACGAGGATGATGCCCATGCCCCACGGGCTCGGCGCACCATAGGCATTCGGCTCGAGATGCAGGCTGAGCTCGCCGTAGAAGGCCAGATTGTAGATGAAGGCGATCAGATACTTGAAGACGATCGCGCCGACGCCGGCGACGATGCCGACGACCAGCGCCAGCAACAGCATGGCCGGCAGCGACACTTCCCGGTCCGGCGGTGCCTCCGCCTCCGGTGCGGGCGACGCAGCGGACGGGACGGACGGGCTATCGACGGACATGATCACGGGAACGCTGTTGGGATGGATCGGACAGGCTGTAAGTCGCCCTTCTATTCCACCCTCGCCCGGCGATTGAAAGGCTGCGGGCGAAAGATTCGCAGCTTCTCCACCATGGCCGGGGCCTGCCCTCAGCCATGCCACGCCGCCAGATAGCCGGGCTGCGCGCCGGTGACGGGATCGCACGGCGGCAGTGCCAGCGCCGCAATCTGTTTCTGCACATCGGCCAGTTCGCGGTCGCCGGCGCGCAGGATGGTGCCGCTCTGGCCGGGCGGATAGGCGCCGACGACGGCGAAGTGCGGCGTCGCCAACAGCCGCCGATGGCCGACGCCCGCCGGGATCACCACCACGTCGCCCGGCCGTATCCGCGCCGTGATCCCACCCGGACCGCCGAAGCCGATCTCCGCTTCGCCGCCGACGCAGCCGAGCACCTCGTGGCCGTCGGCATGATTATGCCAGTAGTCGAAGACCGTGTAGGTCCAGCAGCCTTGCCAGCCATGATCCAGGAAGCGTTCGGTCATTGCGGACGCGGTCGCGTCTTCCGCACCGACAGCCTCGCGCAACACAAGCAGTGGCAAGGAGCTGTTGGGAATATCGTCCCGCGCCGGGAACAGGTGGGTTTCGACTTCCATTTCGCCTCGCAAGGGTCGATAATTCCGCAAAGATCGGTCGCGCGTCCGGCGCCGCGCGATTGCGCTTGCTTGGCGGAAGCTAGGCGACATTCCTGCCCAGTCCACGAGATCCATGCCCCAGCATCGTCCCCCGCTTCCCGTTCTTGCCGCGCCCTTCGTTGTCGATACGGTACTCAAACGCGACGTCTTCGGCGAGATCGCCGCCGGCCACCTCGCCGATGCGCCCGACACCCCGGTAACGCGCCGCCGCGTCGGGAGCGCCGCCCGCTGGGTCCGCCGCTTCGCCTGGCACCTTGCCGGGCGCGAGATCCGAGCGCTGCAGACGCTGGGCCCCGTCGCCGGGACCCCGACCCTTCTCGGTGTCGATTCCGAGGCGCTCTACCGGTCCTGGATTGAGGGCACGCCGTTGCACGTCGCCCGCCCGATCGGCAACACCGCCTATTTCCGCGACGCCAAGCGGTTGCTGCGTTCGCTGCACCGGGCCGGCATCACCCACAACGATCTCGCCAAGCCGCAGAACTGGCTGATGACCCCGGACGGCAAGGCGGCGCTGATCGACATGCAGCTCGCCACCTTCTTTCCGCGCCGCACGCGCCTGTTCCGGCTCCTCGCCCGCGAGGATCTGCGCCATCTCCTCAAGCACAAGCGCAGCTTCTGCCGCGAGGCGCTGACGGCGTCCGAAAAGCGCATGCTCGCGACCAAGAGCCTGCCGGCGCGGGTCTGGATGGCGACCTTCAAGCCGGTCTACAACATGGTCACCCGGGGCATCTTCAACTGGTCGGATGGCGAGGGCACGCGCGACCGGATGGACACCGACGGGGTGGCGATCAAGGCGCGGGTCGCCGCCGATCCCGCCATCGCCGGCTTCGCCCTTGTGCCCTATCCCTATCCGCGCCAGCGCGGCGTCGGTCTCTATCTCTTCGCCGAACCGGCACCGGGCACCGATGCGCCGGCGCTGGAGCAACGCCTCCGCGACGCGCCACGTCCGCGTCCCGACCTCGTCCAAGTGGTCGCGACCCTGCCCCGCGACGCCAATGGCACCGTGCGCGAGGATCTCCTGCGGCTGGTGGCGATCAATCAGGTCGAACGCCTCGCCGCCGTCGCCGGCGACGACACCGCCCTCGCCATCACCCAGCGCATCGCCGAAGACCGCCGCAACTTCACCGACCGCCGCTTCAAGCGGTAGGGGGGCGATGGCGGCAAGGTAAACCACCGTTTTGCGGGGCTGCATTTCGGCAACGTCGCGGCGGCGCGAAGGGCTTGGCATGGGTCCTCGGGTCAAGCCCGAGGATGACGCCCGTGTTTGAGGGACGCGACCATACTGCAGCGCAGATGGCTCATGTCGCGCGCGCTCGCTCGGTGTCGCGCACCAGCGTCCGCGACTGGCCACGACCTCCCTCCCCGCGTCATCCTCGGGCTTGACCCGAGGACCCATGCCTCAGCGCCGACACCGCCGCGACGGTGACGGCCCGACCGGTAACAGCACCATAACGGCCAGCCGCATTGCGGCAGACCGCCACAACTTCACCATCCGCTGCTTCAAGCGTTTTCGGAGGCTATCGATACACGTGGCGATTGCCATGAGATGAGCCGCCGTTTGGCGGGGCTGCCGTTCGGCAACGCCGCGGCGGCGCGGAGGGCTTGGCATGGGTCCTCGGGTCAAGCCCGAGGATGACGCCCGTGTTTGAGGGGGGTCGCCACCACGTCGCTTCGCGCCGCCACCACGTCGGCGTGCCACCACGCCGCCGCCCCGCCTCACCCCAGCCGCGCGGCGATCGCCTTGCCGGCGGCGACGCCCGAGGCCCAGGCCCACTGGAAATTGTAACCGCCGAGCCAGCCGGTGACGTCGACGACCTCGCCGATGGCGTAGAGGCCGGGGACGCGCCTAGCTTCCATGGTTTTCGACGACAGTTCCGCCGTATCGATGCCGCCGGCGGTCACCTCGGCCTTGGCATAGCCCTCGGTGCCGGTCGGGCGAAAGCGCAGGCGCGTCAGCGTGTCGGCGGCCAGATCCAGCTCGGCATCGGTGATGGCGCCCAGCGGCCGCGTCTCGCCGATGCGCTCGGCCAGGGCGTCGGCGAGACGGTTGGGCAGCCGCTCGGCGAGCGCCGCCTTCATGTGGGCGCGCGGCATGCGCCGCTTCGCCGCCCGCAGCATCTCGGCGGCATCCTTGACCAGGGTCAGCTCGATGGTCTCACCCGGCGACCAGTAGGAGGAGACCTGCAGGATCGCCGGGCCCGACAGGCCCTTGTGGGTGAACAGCGACGCCTCCTCGAAGGCGATGTCGCGCACCCGCGCGATCGTCGGGCAGGCCACACCGGAAATCTCGCGGAACAGCATCTCGTCCTTGCCGAGCGTCAGCGGCACCAGCGCCGGGCGCGGGGTGACGAGCTTCAGGCCGAAGCGTTCGGCGATCTCGTAGGCCTTGCCGGTGGCGCCCATCTTCGGGATCGACGGCCCGCCCGTGGCGATGACCAGCGCCGGGGCGGATGCGCCGGCGACCCGGAAGCGGCCATCGGCATGGGCGATCTCGCCCACCGGCGTCGACAGGCGGATCTCGACGCCGCCCGCCCGGCATTCCGCCAGAAGCATGTCGACGATCTGCTTCGCCGATCCGTCGCAGAACAGCTGCCCGAGGGTCTTTTCATGCCAGGCGATGCCGTAACGCTCGACCAGGGCGAGAAAGTCCCACTGGGTGTAGCGGCTGAGCGCCGACTTGGCGAAATGCGGATTTTCCGAGAGGTAGCAGTGCGGCTCGGTCTCGCGATTGGTGAAATTGCAGCGTCCGCCGCCGGAGATCAGGATCTTCTTTCCCGGCGCGTCGGCATGGTCGAGGACCAGGACGCGCGCCCCCGCCTGCCCGGCGGTCGCCGCCGCCAGAAGCCCGGCGCCGCCGGCACCCAGAATGATCGCGTCGTAATCCATCGTCGCTCTTTGCGGTGAGATGCGGGAGCCTGGCCCGTCATTCGGTCCGGCCGTCAGACAGGCGACGGCCGGCCGATGCTCAGGTCGGCTCCACGAAGCCTTCGAGCACGCGCTTCTGCCCGGCCTTGTCGAAATCGACGGTCAGCTTGTTGCCCTCGACGCTTGCGACAGTGCCGTTGCCGAACTTCAGGTGAAAGACCCGGTCGCCGGACGCAAAGCGGCTGGCTTCGGTCGCCACCGACTTGGCCACCAGTTCGCCCTCGATATCGCGCGGGCCGCCCTTGCGGGCCGCGGCATTGAGGCCGAAGCCGGTGCGCGGCGGCTGGTTGTGGCCCTTGCCGCCGTGCTGGCCGCTGCGGGCGCCGACGCCGCCCTCGTCATAGCTGATCTCGCGGGTGCGCCCGCCCGACCAGCCGTCGCCGCCCCGGCCGCGCCCGCCATTGCCACCGGCAAAGCCGGCATTGGCTGCCTGGGCGCGGCGCCAGCCCGGCGTCGTGTAGGCGCCTTCCTGGAAGGCCGCCGCGCCGTCCCAGCGGCTGGCGCCATAGCCGCCGAAGCCGCCGGCCCCGTAACCGCCATAGGAGGTGTTGGCCTCCATCACCTCGACATGCGCCTCGGGCAGTTCGTCGAGAAAGCGCGACGGGATGGTCGACTGCCACATGCCGTGGATGCGGCGATTGGAGACGAACCAGATCTTCACCCGCTGCTTGCCGCGGGTGATGCCGACATAGGCCAGCCGGCGCTCTTCCTCGAGGCCGGAGCGGCCGCCCTCGTCGAGGGCACGCTGATGGGGAAACAGCCCCTCCTCCCAGCCGGGCAGGAAGACGGTCTCGAACTCCAGCCCCTTGGCCGCGTGCAGCGTCATGATCGAGACGGCGTCCATCTCGGCGTTCTGCTCGGTGTCCATGACCAGCGCCACATGCTCCAGGAAGGAGGGCAACGTGTCATAGGCCTCCATGGAGCGGATGAGTTCCTTCAAATTCTCCAGTCGGCCCGGAGCCTCGGCCGAGCGATCGTTCTGCCACATCTCGGTGTAGCCGGATTCCTCGAGGATCTGCTCGGCGAGGTCGGTGTGCTTGGCGGTGGACAATTGCTCGGCCCAGCGCACCAGATCGGTGACCACCCGGCGCAGCGCGTTGCGCGGCTTGGGTTTCAGCTCCTCGGTTTCCACCATCTCGACCGCCGCCGCGATCAGCGGCACGCCGCGGGCGCGGGCATAATCGTGCAGCAGCCGCATGGTGGCGTCGCCGAGCCCGCGTTTCGGCGTGTTGACGATCCGCTCGAAGGCCAGATCGTCGGCCGGCTGGCAGACGCAGCGGAAATAAGCGAGCGCGTCGCGCACCTCCATCCGCTCGTAGAAGCGCGGACCGCCAATCACCCGGTAGTTCAGCCCCATGGTGACGAAGCGGTCCTCGAACTCGCGCATCTGGAACGAGGCGCGCACCAGGATCGCCATGTCGTTGAGATTGTGGTCCTCGCGCCGCTGCAGATCCTCGATCGCCTCGCCGATCGCCCGCGCCTCCTCCTCCGAATCCCAGCCGGCATTGACCTCGACCTTCTGGTGCTCGGGGTCGGAATAGTCGGTGAAGAGCGTCTTGCCGAGCCGGTCCTCGTTATGGGCGATCAGATGCGAGGCCGCGCCGAGAATGTGCGCGGTGGAGCGATAATTGCGCTCCAGCCGGATCACGGTTGCGCCGGGAAAGTCCCGGTCGAAGCGCAGGATGTTGTCGACCTCGGCGCCGCGCCAGCCATAGATCGACTGGTCGTCGTCGCCGACGCAGCAGATGTTGACCGGCGGCCGCTCAGCCGCGCCCGCCTCGGCGGTGCCCGCCTGCGTCACAGCGCCGGCGCCCGCCGCCTGCCGAAGCCCGGGGCTGCGCCCGGCCTCGGCCCGCACCTGCGAACGCTGGGCCAGAAGCCGCAGCCAGAGATACTGGGCGACGTTGGTGTCCTGGTACTCGTCCACCAGGATGTAGCGGAAGCGGTCGTGATACTCGGCGAGGACATCCGGGTTGTCCCGAAAGATCGCGATCGGATGCAGCAGGAGATCGCCGAAATCGCAGGCGTTCAGGGACTGCAGCCGCGCCTGGTAGGCGGCGTAGAGCTCCCGCCCCTTGCCGTTGGCGAAGGCCCGCGCGTCGCCCTCCGGAATGTCCTTCGGCGTCAGTGCCTTGTTCTTCCAGCCATCCAGCATGTTGGCGAAGGTGCGGGCCGGCCAGCGCTTGTCGTCGAGATTCTCGGCCTTGATCAGCTGCTTGATCAGCCGGATCTGGTCGTCGGTGTCGAGAATGGTGAAGTTCGACTTCAGCCCGGCGAGTTCCGCGTGGCGCCGCAGGATCTTCACGCCGATCGAGTGGAAGGTGCCGAGCCACGGCATGCCCTCGACCTGTTCGCCGACCAGAAGGCCGATGCGCTGCTTCATCTCGCGCGCGGCCTTGTTGGTGAAGGTCACGGCGAGGATCTGGGACGGCCAGGCCCGGCCGGTGGCGAGGATATGGGCGATGCGCGTCGTCAGGACGCGCGTCTTGCCCGTGCCGGCGCCGGCCAGCACCAGCACCGGGCCCTCGGTGGTCTCCACGGCGGCACGCTGCTCGGCATTGAGGCCGGAGAGATAGTCCGGCGCGCCGGCATTGCGGGCCACCCCGCGGGCCGACAGCGCACGGGCGGCGATGCCGCCGGGACGGGCCGCCGGGACCCCGGTTGATTCGTCGAAATCAGTCATCCGCGCCAATGTAAGACTTCGCGCGCGGAACACTAGGGAAGCGCTCGCCGGAAGCCGGCATGGCGCGGCCGCGATGCGCGATTGCCGCCGCATTGCGCCGGGGGCGCAACGGGTTAGTATGCCCTGCGAACGGTGATGGAGCAGGCGATCATGGACGACAGGACCCCGACGATCACCCAGGCGATGATCGATGCCTATGACGAATACACGCACCTGACGCTCGATCGCCGCGGCTTCATGCGCCGGCTGACGGCCCTGGCCGGTTCGGCGACCGCCGCGGCCGCCATCGCGCCGCTGATGGCCGCATCCAGCGCCCGCGCCGCCATTGTCGCGCCGGACGATCCGCGTCTGGCCGGCGTCTGGGCCACCTATCCCGGCGCCAGCGGCGAGATGAAGGCCTATGTGGCCCGGCCCGCCGATGCGACCGATGCCCTGCCCTCGGTGCTGGTGATCCACGAGAACCGCGGCCTCAACGCCCATATCCAGGACGTTGCGCGGCGGCTGGCGCTGGAAGGCTTCCTGGTCGTGGCGCCCGACTTCCTGTCGCCGGCCGGCGGCACGCCCCCGGACGAGGACAAGGCCCGCGAGATGATCGGCGCGCTGGATGCCGAGACCCGCATCGCCGATGCCAAGGCGTCCCGCATATGGCTCGCGGGCCGCGAGGACGGCAATGGCCGCGTCGGGGCGGTCGGCTTCTGCTGGGGCGGCGGCCTCGTCAACGATCTCGCCGTCGCCGATCCGGACCTTGCCGCCGGTGTCGCCTATTACGGCCGCCAGCCGGATGCGGACAAGGTCGCCGACATCAAGGCGGCGATGCTCCTGCATTACGCCGGCCTCGACGAGCGCATCAATGCCGGCATCGACGCCTATCGCGACGCGCTGGAGGCCGCCGGCACCGAGCATCAGGTCCATGTCTATGCGGGCGTCAACCACGCCTTCAACAACGACACCTCGCAGGCCCGCTACGACGAGGTTGCCGCCGGGCTGGCCTGGGGCCGCACCGTCGACTTCCTGAAGACGCATCTGGCCGGCTAGCCCCGCCGGGACAGCCCGCATGCGTGCGGCACACGCCGTCCTCTGCCTGGCCTTCGGCGAAACCATCGTCTGGGCCGGCTTCTACTATCTCTTCCCGGCGCTCCTCCTGCGCTGGGAAGCCGATGCCGGCTGGTCCAAGACCTGGCTCACGGCGGCCTTCGCGGCGGCCATCATTGTCTCGGCAATCGTCTCGCCGACGGCGGGCCGCCTGATCGATCGCGGCCATGGTCCGCTGGTGATGGGCGGCTCCGCTCTGGCGGGGGCGATCCTTCTGGCGCTGCTGCCCTTCGCCGGCACCCTGCCCGGCTTCGCGCTGCTCTGGCTCGGGATCGGCGCGGCGATGGGCGGCTGCCTCTACGAGCCCTGCTTCGCGCTGGTCACGCGGGCGCTCGGCGCCGATGCCCGCCCCGCGATCACCCGCGTCACGCTGGTAGCGGGCTTTGCCGGCACCCTGTCCTTTCCGCTCAATCACTTCATGGCCGAGACGGCCGGCTGGCAGGGCGCCGTCTGGCTGTTCGCGGCGCTTGTCGGATGCCTGGGCGTGCCGTTGATCGTCCTCGGCGCCCGGGCGCTCGAAGCCTCCGCCGGCCTGCCGGCTCAGCCGCACGCACCAATCCGCTCCGGCGAGGCGACCGCCAGTCCGGCCGTTGCTACGCCGCTGTCAGCCACGACCGCGTCGTCCGCGCCGGCCCCCGCCCTTCTGCGCCGTCCGCTGTTCTGGTATCTCGCCGCCGGATTTTCGCTGCTCGGCTTCAATCACGGGGTGGTGCTGAATCATCTGCTGCCGATCCTCGCGGACCGGGGCGTCAGCCTCGATCTCGCGGTCCTCGCGGCGGCGATGATCGGGCCGATGCAGGTCGCCGGGCGGCTGGCGCTGATGCTCGGCGGCGCCCACCTGTCCAACGCATGGGTGACGACACTGTCCTTCGCCTTCGTGATCACGGCGACGCTCTGCCTGATCGCGGCGGAGTTCGCGCCCCTCCTGGTGATCGCCTTCGTCGTCCTGCAAGGCAGCGGCTACGGCGTCCTCAGCATCATGCGGCCAGTGATGACGCGGGAGATCCTCGGCCAGGCCCGGTTCGGCGCGATCAGCGGCGCCATGGCCGTGCCCTATCTGTGCGCCTACGCGCTGTCGCCCTTTGTCGGCTCGCTGCTCTGGGCAGCCGGCGGCTACGATGTCGCGCTGGCGGTGGTGGCGCTGCTCACCCTTGTCGGGCTGGCCTGCTACCGCGCGGCCCTGCGCCATGCGACCGCCCCAGCGATCCCGGCCGAACCGGCCCGCCAGCCATCGTGATCCGTCACCCCGGCAGCGCCCGGCTGCGCGGTGCGGCATCGGCCGGCGGCGAAGGCGTCAGGCAGACCAGCTCGGCCGACACGGCTTCGTCGTCCTCCACCGCCCCGCGTCCGCAGGTCAGGAGCATGCGCGCAAGCTCGTCCGCCGGCTTCGGAGGCGAGAAGAAATAGCCCTGCATTTCGCGGCAGCCCTCGCGCAACAGGATATCGCGCTGGGCCGACGTCTCGACGCCCTCGGCGATCACCGACAGGTCCATGGCCCGGCTGAGGCCGATCACGGCGCGGATGATCGCCATGTTCTCGCGATCGTCGATGTGGCGGACGAAGGACTGGTCGATCTTGATCTTGTCGAAGGGGAACCGGCTGAGATAGCCGAGCGAGGAATAGCCGGTGCCGAAATCATCCATGGAGATGCCGATGCCATGGTCGCGGAACCGCTTCAGCGTCGCCAGCACCGTGGCGCTGTCCTGCAGCAGCAGCGATTCCGTGACCTCGATCCGCAGCCGTTCGGGGGCGAGGCCGGCGCGCTCCAGTGCCGCCTCGACGATATCGGCGAGGCCCGGGTCGCGGAACTGCACCGGCGAAAGATTGACCGAGATGGCCAGGTCCGACGGCCATTCGGCGGCCTGCCGGCAGGCGGTCTCCAGAACCCAGACGCCCAGCGGCGCCATCAGCCCGCAATCCTCGGCGACCGGGATGAACTCGGCCGGCGAGACCAGGCCGCGCTGCGGATGGTGCCAGCGCAACAAAGCCTCGAACCCGGTGACGACCTGGCGCTCGACATCCACGAAGGGCTGGTAGAACAGCGCGAATTCCTCGTTCTCGACGGCCAGCCGCAGGTCGAGTTCGAGCTGCCGCCGCGCCTCCAGACCGGCATCCATGTCCGGCTCGAAGAAGCGGAAGGTGCCGCGGCCCTCGCTCTTGGCCCGGTAGAGGGCCACGTCGGCATTCTTGATGATGGTGTCCGGATCGATCGCCCGGCCGGCCTCGGCCATCTTCGCCGTGACGAAGATGCCGACGCTGACACCGACGCAGATCGGCCGCCCGTCGATGGGAAACGGCTCGACGAAGGCATCGACGATGCGCTGCGCCAGGGCTGCGGCGCCAAGATGCGGATCGCTGGCGGACTGGATGATCGAGAATTCGTCGCCGCCGACGCGGGCCACGAGATCGCCCTGCCTGACGCAGGACAGCAGCCGGGCCGCCGCAGCGCGCAGCAGCGCGTCGCCGGTCGGATGGCCGAGCGTGTCGTTGACCGCCTTGAAGCCGTCGAGGTCGAGGCAGAGCACGCTGGTGTTGGCGATGCCGGCCGGGGTCCGCGTCGCCGTCTCCAGCCGGTCGCGGAACTGCACCCGGTTGGGCAGTCCGGTGAGCGCGTCGTGCAGCGCCATGTGGGAGAGCTTCGCCTGCGCCCGATACTGGTCGGTGACGTCCTCGAACGTGTCGAGCCAGCCGCCGCCTTCGATCGCCTGCCGGGAGGTCGCGATCATCCGGCCGTCGGGAAGTTCGTGGGTGAAGCTGCCGTCCGGGCCCGGCGCCAGAAGATGCTGGATCTCGGGATCGAGCAGCACCTGCCGCGCCGACACGCCGATCTGCAGGCCGCCGAACATCTCCGCGAACCGCCGGTTGAAGATCACCAGCCGCTCGTTGACGTCGAACAGGCACAGGCCCTGCGTCATGTTGTTGAGCGCCGCCTCGAAGCGGCTGTTCTGGATGGCGATATGGCTGTCGTAGCTGTCGGCCTGCTCGGCCATGAGCTCGCGGATGCGGCCGATATGCTCGCCGATGCTGCGCTGCATCGTCGCCAGGGCGCGCATCAGCTGGGCGGTCTCGTCGTGACCATGTGGCACGATCTCGTTGTCGAGCTTGCCGCGTGCGATCGATTCGGCCACCTGCACCGCCCGGTTCAGCGGCGGTACGATCATCCGCGCCAGCATCAGCGAGATCATCACGGCCAGTACAACGGCCGCCGCCATCGCACCCTGGGTGCTGTGCATCGAGGCTTCGATCAGCTCGCCGACTTCCCGGCGAAAGCGGTATCCGTCGCCGGCGAGGATCTCGACCGCCGTGTCGAATTCGCCGTCGAGGGCGGAAAACCGCGCCCGCAGCTGCGTGTTGTCCAGCGTGCTGAAATCCTGTTGCAGCAATTGCAGCCCGGTGCGGATTTCGCCGATCTTGCGGCGGCCGCCGGGCGACATCGCCCGCTCCGAGGCGACGTCGAGATCCGCCATGATGTCCGGCAGGGATGTCGACAGCGCGGTCTGCGCCGACAGGAACGCTTCGCCATCGCCCCGCACCTCGCCCGAACGCAGCTGCAGATCGTCCATCTCGATCTGCAGGAGCGAGTTCTGCGCCGAGCGCAGATAGCTCAACGACAGAAGCGCCTCGTCGTAAATGCGGGTGGCGAGGTCACCTGCCCCACGCTGCGAGTGCTGCGCGAAGACGCCGAGACCGAGCGTGACGAGCGTCAGGCACAGGCAGCCGACAAGAAGTTTCAACCGGAGGGGCATGCGGTGTCGTAATCCCGGAGCGTTAGGAGGGGCGGAATCTGCCGGGTATCATTCGACCGAAACGGCGAGGCTCATGCGCGGATGAATGCCGCAGCGGACTTCGTAGTCGCCCCGTCGCGGAAAGGTGACGTCGATCACCTCGCCGGGCGCCTGTTCGTCGGAATCGAAGCTGAAGCCGTCGGTCTCGACATAGATCTGGTGCAGGAACTCGTCGCGATTGGTGAAGCGCAACGTGTCGCCCTCTTCGATCGCCACCGCCTTGCGGTCGAACATGCGGTCGATCTGGTCGATAACGACCATGTGCCCCGCCGCCATGGCGACGACGATCGGCAGGGTGAAGCCGCACAGGGCGGCGCAGGTGACGAGACGGAGCATCAGGGACGTCCTTTCCGTGTCGGGGCTAGTGGCTGTCCGCCGCCGCCGCGCCGGCGGTCAGCCGCCGGCTATAGGACATGCGGTAGCTGCGGGTGCGCGTGATCAGCATCGGGTCGTCGGAGGGCGCGATGCCGCCGACGAGGCTGAGCGGCGTGAAGACAAGCTCGCGCTGCCGCGCGACCGAATCGGCAGCCAGCGTCGTCAGGGACAGGACGCCGAGCTCCACCTGTTCGCGGTCCTCGGGCCAGGGAAAGGCTGCGCGGGTGATCGGATCGCCCTCGCCGGCGAGCTGGACCAGCAGGCGGAATTGCACCGGCCCGTCCTCCAGCCGTTCGGCCATGTCCTGCGAGAGATAGCCGGGGTCCTTCGCCGCCGCTTCGGCCGCGCTCAGATGCGCGACGCCCGCGACCGGCACCAGCCGATATTTGCCGAAGCGCGATTCGCCGGCCGCATTGGTGAAGAAGAAGGCGTTGACGCCGTAGAAGGCCTCGGTGGCGAAGCTGACCGGTGCCGGCTTCGGCGCCTCGATGAAGCGCTTGGCGGCCGGATGCGCGGCCAGGTGATCGGCGAAAGCCTGCGGATCGGACGAGCCGAGCGCCTGGACGAAGCGGCGGAACTCTTCCGGCGTCTGGGCGGCGAAGCCGTCGAAGGAATGGGCGACGATGTCCGTCGAGCCGCCGTCCGGCAGCAGGAACTTGATCGCCATGCCCTTGGGATTGGCGTCACCGGTATTGTCGCCGACATGAGGCACTCCGGCGAAATTCGAGAAGCGGACCGTCACGTCCACATCGCCCCCGGTGAGATGTTCGGCGCGGGTCAGCGATGCGGCGTCCTTGGACGGGCGAAACGTCCCGTCGAGGAGAATGCCTTTGGAATGGGCCGTCCGGTAGCCCTTGTGCGGTCCGCCGAAAACCTTGTCGAGCCCGGCGACGATGTCCCGGGCGAGCTGGGTCTGGCTGGTGCCGGCCGGCTTGTCCTCGGCGAGCGCGGGTGCGGCGCCGAACCATGCCGTCGAAACTGCAAGAACGGCTGCCGCGCGCCGAATCAGGGCGCCGGCGCGCCTGTCGTCAGGTCTGGTCATTGTGGGATTCCTGCCAGTTGCTCACGCGGCAACCTGACACGCGCCTGCTTAACCCATTGCTACATTGCGGATAATTCCGGGCAGCCGATTGTTAGCCGGAACGGGACGTCACGGCACAGCTGTCGCAAGGGCAATGGAAGCGGCGACCGGAACGCTGTCAGGCGGCGCCGACCGGCGCGGTCTGGGGCAGGACGAAGGGCAGATCAGGCGGTGTCCGGCCGACCGGCAGGGCGATGCCGTAGACCGCACTGACAAGCGCGTCGTCGACGACAGTGCCGACCGGCCCGTTGGCCAGGACGCGCCCGTCCTTGAGCGCGACGATGCGGTCGCTCGCCAGCGCTGCGAGATTGAGGTCGTGCAGCACCACGACGACCCCGATGCCCCGCCCAGCCAGCCGCCGGGCCAGCGAGAGGGTCTCGACCTGGTGGCGCAGATCGAGACTGGCGGTGGGTTCGTCCAGAAGCAGGTAATGGCCGTCCGCACTCCCGCCGGCCGGCGATTCCATCGCCGCTTCGAGCTGGGCGATGGCCCGGGCCAGATGCACGCGCTGGGCCTCGCCGCCGGACAGGCTCGGCACCAGCCGCTCCGCATGGCCGGCCATGTCCACCTGCGCCAGCGCCGCGGCGGCGATGGCTTCGCGCCGGCGGCCGAGCGCCCCGCCCGCCTCGGCGCCGAAGCCGACGATCTCGGCGGCTGTGAAGGGAAAGGCGAGCGCCACGCTCTGGGCGACCACCGCGCGGCGCCGCGACAGCGCGGCAGCACCGATGTCTCCCATCGCGCATCCGTCGAGGCGCGCCGCCCCGCGGTCCGGCCGCATCTGCCCGCTCAACACCTTCAGCAGCGTCGACTTGCCGGCCCCGTTGGCACCGATCACGGCGACGCATTCGCCGGGAGTGACGGCGAGGCTGACCCCGTCGAGGATGGTCCGGCCGCCAAGGGAGACCGAAATGTCGGCAAGTTCCAGCATCAGACCACCAGCCCGCCGCGCCGCCGCAGCAGCAGCCAGAGGAAGAACGGCGCCCCGACCAGCGCGGTGAGAATGCCGATCGGCAGTTCGGCGGGCGCCACAATGGTCCGCGCCGCGGTGTCGGCGGCAACGACGAGACTGCCGCCGAAGAGCGCCGCCGCGGGCAGCAGGGTGCGATGGTCCGGGCCGATCAGCGTGCGCAGGAGATGCGGCGCGATCAGGCCGACGAAGCCGATGATCCCGGAGATGGCGACGGCCGCGCCGATCGCCCCGGCGATGACGAACACCGCGAGGCGCGTGACGCGTTGCACGTCGATGCCGAGGTGAAACGCTTCCGTGTGGCCGAGCGTCATGGCGTTGAGGCTGCGGGCAAGAAACGGCGCGGCGACGAAGGCCGGCAGCATCAGCGGCAGCACCGCCGCGATCTTCGGCCATGTGGCGCCGCCGAGGCCGCCCATGGTCCAGAAGGTCAGTTCGCGCAATTGCTGGTCGTTGGAGATGAAGACGAGCACGCCGATGAGCGCGCTGGCGAGCGCGGCGAGCGCGATGCCGACGAGCAGCATGGCGGCCACCGAGGTGCGGCCGTTGACCGTCGAGAGCCGGTACAGGATGATTGTCGTGCAAAGGCTGCCGAGGAAGGCGGCGATCGGCAGGAGATGCCGCGCGACAAGCTCCGGCAGCCAGCCGGCGGCCATTTCTCCCAGCACGATGCTGGTCACGGCGGCGAGTGCGGCACCTGAGGAGATTCCGACAAGCGACGGATCGGCCAGGGGATTTCGAAACAGCCCCTGCATCATCGCGCCGGACAGGGCGAGCGCCGCCCCGACCAGCATGCCGGCAAGGACGCGCGGCAGGCGAATGTCGAGGACGATGGTGGCCAGCGACAGGTCCAGTGTCTCACGACCGCCGGTTGCGGCCGTGACCAGCGCGTCGAGCGTCGCCGAAAGCGACAGGCCGGCGGCCCCGACCGTCAGCGCGACGAGGC
The DNA here is from genome assembly GCF_014334315.1 of Aurantimonas sp. DM33-3. Classification (NCBI taxonomy): domain Bacteria; kingdom Pseudomonadati; phylum Pseudomonadota; class Alphaproteobacteria; order Hyphomicrobiales; family Aurantimonadaceae; genus Aurantimonas; species Aurantimonas sp. DM33-3. The sequence goes on from NZ_JACSGS010000009.1 coordinate 72,105, forward strand.
AGACCAGCACCGCAAGGATCGCCGCGGCGACGACGCTGATCCGCGCCAGCCCGGCGCGGTCGCGCGATCGCAGGATGCCCCCGCCCCTCCCCGTTCGCGCGCCCACCAGTTCGCCGGAGACGCTCACCGCGGCTCGACCCAGGCACGCGGCGGCAGCGTCGGCAGATCGAGCCTGGGATACAGATCGGCGGCCAGATCCCGGATCGCATGGGCCGTGCGCGGGCCGAAGCCGAGAAGATAGGTCCCGTCATAGGCAAAGAGTCGGTCTTCTTTCACCGCCGGCGTCGTTGCGAAGGCTGGGTCGGCGCGAACGTGATCGAGGCCGTCGGCGTGCTCGCCCGACTGCATGGTGACAACCGCATCGGGCGCGGCCGCGACGACCGCTTCCGGCGTTGCAGGCTTGAAACCGGCGAAGGCGGCAAAGGCGTTGTCGGCGCCGGCCAGCGCCAGCATGGCGTCGGCCGAGGTCTCGCGGCCGGCCACCATCGGCGCCCCGCCCCGCATGGCCAGGACGAAGGCAACGCTCGCCCGCTCGTCCACATTTGCGGTCGCCGCAGTCACGGCCGCCAGGTCCGCCGCGACCGCCGCGGCCAGTTCCTCGCCCTTCTCCCCTGCCCCGACCGCGTCCGCCACGGCGCGGATCTTGGCGACGATCCCCTCGACCGTCGGCGTGTCGGGAATGTTGACGAAGGGCACCGAAGCCGCCTCCAGGACGTCGAGCACGTCTGGCGGGCCGGCGCCCTCGATGGCGACGATCAGTGTCGGCGACAGCGCCAGGATGCCTTCCGCCGCCAGCGCGCGCATGTAGCCGACATCCGGCTTGTCCGTCATCGCCACGGGATAGGTACTGGTCGTGTCCACCGCGACGATCTTGTCGGCCATGCCGAGCGCGTCGAGGATTTCGGTCACCGCCCCGCCGATCGACACGATGCGCGCCGTATCGGCGATCGCGACCGTGCGGCCATGGGCGTCGACGACGCTGCGGCTCTCCGCCATCGCCGGAGCCGAGAGGGCCGGCAGGAGCGACAGCGCCGCGGCGGCGATGGTGAGGCGGCGGATAAGGCTTTGCATGCCGGATGTCCTACTTGGTCAGGATGAGCTTGTTGTTGGACGTCAGCCGCAGCCGGTAGATGTCGCCGGCATGCCGGATCAGGACTTCCCGCCCGGCCGAAAACAGCTCGGCGGCATTCAGCATCGGCAGCGTTCCGCCGCCGGTTCCTCTCGCCTCATGGCCGGTCCCCGTCTGCGGCTTCGGCGCCGTTTCGCACATCATCTGCACCCTTATCGTCGTCATCCCGCGCTGGACACCCCAGCCCACCGGGCCTTGCCACCCCCTCGGCAACAATGTTGACTCTGATAGTCAGGTTAAATATCGAATGCAAGCAAGGCGCCACGGTCGACAGGCCGTCCGCCTCCGGATGCCAGCCAGCCGCTCCTGACCGTAGCCAGCCAGCCCGTCACGCCTCTCAAACGACAGCGGGAAATCATGGCCCATCCAGACGGGCGCCTTCGCGGCGCGACACCACCCCTCCTTCTTTCCCTGGCGACGGGCGTTTCGCTCCTCGCCCTTTCGACCGTCGCTATGGCGCAGGACGCGCAAACCACGCAGGAACCGGCGGGCGCTCCGGACATGGACGCGATGGCGATCCAGCTCGACGAGGTGTCGATCCTCGCCAATCGCGGTCCGCAGAGCCCGATCCAGAGCCTTGGCGGCGTCAGCGTCGTCGGACGTGACGAGATCGCCCGCTACAATGCCGGCGATCTGGAGGACGTGCTGGCGACGATTCCGGGCGTGTCCACCACCAGCGACCGCGACGATCCCGGCGTGTCCATTTCCGTCCGCGGCCTGCGCGATTCCGGCCGCGTCAACGTGATGATCGACGGCGCCCGCCAGAATTTCGGCGTGCAGGGCCATCTCGACAACAATCTCGTCTATGTCGATCCGGCGCTTCTGGGCGGCATCGACGTGATCCGCGGCCCGGTGGCGAACGCCTACGGTTCCGGCGCGATCGGCGGCGTGGTGGCCATGCGCACGCTGGAACTGGAAGACCTTTTGACGCCGTCCGAGCGCTACGCGGCGCGCCTCGGCACGGTCTACGGCACCAACGGGCCGGACTGGCTGGGCAAGCTGGAAGCCGGCGTGCGCCTCACCGAGGACGCCGATGTCTACGGCGCCTTCGTCTACCGCGACGAGGACGACTACCGGGACGGTGACGGCAACGATGTCGACAACACCGGCTTCGACGTGCGCTCCGGCGTCCTGAAGGCGCGGCTGCGCCCCGCCGACGGCCACGAGATCACCCTGTCGGGCGTCATCTACGACAACGACTTCGTCTCATCGACCGGTACCGGCGCCGATCGCGACACCGACGTGCGCAACGCCACCTACCGGCTCGGCTATACCTTCGTCAGCCCCGACACGCCGCTGGTCGACCTCAACTTCAACCTCTATCGCAACGAGACCGACTACACGCAGATCGACCAGAATTCCGCCGCGGCGCGCCGCGATGTCGAGGTGTCGACGACCGGCTTCGATCTCTACAACGCCTCGCACTTCGATCTCGGCATCGTGCCCACCACCCTCACCTACGGCGTCGACTATTTCCGCGACGAGGTGGAGACCCGCGACGATGTCGGCTCGACCGAACTCTTCACGCCGTCCGGCACGCGCGAGGTCTATGGCGGCTTCATCCAGGCCCGGTTCGAATACGACACCTGGCTGGAAGTGATCGGCGGCGGCCGCTTCGATCATTTCGACCTGACCAGCACGGCGACGACCGAAGAGAATACCGGCGACCGCTTCTCCCCGAAGCTCAGCGTCGGCGTCACGCCGATCCAGGGCTTCCAGATCTACGGCACCTATGCCGAGGGCCTGCGCTCGCCGACACTGAACGAGGCGGTTGTGTCGGGTCTCCACCCGGCGCCCGCCGCCTTCGAGCTTCTGCCCAATGCCGGCCTGTCGCCGGAAGTCGGGCACACGCTGGAGGCCGGCGTGAACCTCTCCTACGACAACGTGCTCGTCGGCGGCGACGGGCTGCGCGCCAAGCTGGCGGTCTTCCGCAACGACGTCGACGACTACATCGAATATGCCACGCTCGACCGGCCCGGCGTCGCCAATCCGTGCCTCGCCGGCCGCGGGCCGATCTGCTTTGCGCGCCTGCCCTACGATGCGCTGCAGTACCAGAACATCGAGGAAGCCCGGCTGGAAGGCGTCGAGCTGGAGGCCAGCTATGACTGGCGCTGGGGCTATGTGGGTCTGGCCGGGGCGATCATCGAGGGCGAGAACCGCCGCAACGGCGATCCGCTCAACTCGGTCTATCCCGACAAGCTGACGACGACGCTGGGCTTCCGGGCGCTCGACGAACGCCTGACCTTCGGCGGCCGCTGGCATGCGGTGGCGGCCAAGGACGACGTCACCGATCCGACCCTCGCCTCGGACCGCTACGACGTCTTCGACCTCTTCGTCGCCTACGAGCCCAACGAGAACACCCGCTTCGACGCCAGCATCCGCAATCTCTTCGACCGGCAGTACCAGGCCTATTCCGGCTTCCCGGCAAGCGAGACCGACCCGGCGCCCGGCTTCGAGGCAATGTTCGGCGTGAGCATCAAGTTTGGCGTCGACAGCTGATACACCAACACAAGGATCAGACCATGTTCATCGCAATGAACCGCTTCAAGGTGCTCCCCGGACAGGAGGAGGAGTTCGAGGCGGTCTGGCGCAATCGCGAATCCCAGCTCCAGACGGTGCCGGGCTTCGTCGAGTTCCACCTGCTGCGCGGGCCGGTGCGCGAGGACCACGTCCTCTACGCCTCGCACACCATCTGGGCCGACGAGGCCGCCTTCACCGGCTGGACCAAGTCGGAAGCGTTCCGGGCCGCCCATCGCAGTGCCGGCGAACGCCAGCCCATGTATCTCGGCCACCCCGAGTTCGAAGGCTTCACCGTCGTCCAGACCATTCCGGGTCTCGAAGCGGCAGAGCTTGCCGCTACCGGCTGAGCGATAAGACCGGTCGGCGGCGCGGGTTCACGCGCTGCCGGCCGGCATGAACGGGCCCCGCGTCATAGCAGGACGACGTGGCGGACCGTGCGGCCAGCCGCGAGCGCATCGAAGCCTTCATTGATATCGTCGAGCGTTCCGCGGCTGGTCAACAGCTGGTCCACCGGCAGCCGTCCGCCGCGATAGAGCGCGATGTAGCGGGGAATGTCGCGGCTCGGGATGCAGCTTCCGACATAGCTGCCCTTCAGGGTCCGCTCCTCGGCGACGAGCTTGAGCGGCGACAGGGCCATGGTCGCCGTCGGCGGGGTCAGCCCGGCCGTCACCGTCGCCCCGCCGCGCCGGGTGATGGCGAAGGCCAGTTCCAGCGCCCGTGCCGAGCCGGCCATCTCGAAGGCATGATCGACACCGCCGCCGGTCGCCGCGCGCACCGCATCGGCGACGCCCTCCTCGCCGGCATTGAAGGTTTCCGTCGCCCCCAGTGTCTTCGCCATCTCCAGCTTGTCGGCCTGCAGATCGACCGCGATGATCCGCGACGCCCCGGCCGCGACCGCGCCGAGAATGGCGCTGAGGCCGACGCCGCCGAGCCCGACCACGGCGACCGTCTCGCCGGCCTTGACCCGGCCGGTATTGACCACCGCGCCGACCCCCGTCAGCACCGCGCAGCCGAACAGCGCCGCGATCTCCAGCGGCAGTTCCGGGTCGATCTTGATCAGCGAACGGCGGGACAGGACGGCACGCTCGGCAAAGGCCGAGACGCCGAGATGATGGTGGACGGGTTCGCCCTCGCAGGACAGGCGCCGCTCGCCCGACAGCAACGTGCCCTCGCCATTGCGGGCATTGCCCGGCTCGCACAGCGCCGGCCGGCCTTCGGCGCAGGGGCTGCAATGGCCGCAGGACGGCACGAAGACCATCACCACGTGATCGCCGGGGGCCAAATCGTCGACGCCCGCGCCGACCGTCTCGACGATGCCCGCGGCTTCATGGCCGAGCACCATCGGGGTCGGCCGCGGCCGCACACCGTCGATCACCGAGAGGTCGGAATGGCACAGCCCGGCAGCCTTGATGCGCACCAGCACCTCGCCGTCCCCCGGCGGCGCGAGTTCGACGGTCTCGATGGAGAGCGGCCGCGATGTGGCATAGGGGCCCTCTACGGGCGATCTGCGCAGCACCGCCGCGCGCGTGGTGGTCGTCGTCATGTCTGTCCTCCCCTCGAGCCTGCCGCCGCGATGCTCCGCGACGGCCGGCATCAACCGCGCACCACTGAACAGGCCCGCCGCTTTCCGGTGCAATCCGGCCGGGCGATGCTTCTCAGTGCGCCGCATGTCTCCCTGCGATCGGCCGGGAATGTCGCATCGCCTTTGGCGGCTTGGCAATCCGCGCCTCGCGGCTTCTGCTTGTGCGCCCGTCAGAGCGGCGCGAAGCAGACGATCAGCCCGCCAAGACCGGCGGCTAGCCGCAGCCACACCGGCCCCTTCCAGATGAAGGCCAGCGACAGCGCCCAGAGCGCGATGGCGATTTTCACGAAGGCGATCCCGGCTTCGGCCGGACGGTCGGCCATGTGGATGATCGCCGGATTGGCGATCATCGCCAGCGGGATGACATAGAGCCCGATGCCGAGGCGCATGGCGGACCCCGCCACCTTCAGCCAGTTCTCGCCGACCATGCCGGCCGCGATGAACACGGCGCCGCAGACCGGCGGGGTGATGGTCGACAGAAGCGCGAACCAGAAGACGAAGAGATGCGCCAGCAAGGGTTCGATGCCGAGCCGCTCCAGCGCCGGCCCGGCGATGGTCACGCAGATCACGTAGGCCGCCGTCGTCGGCACCTCCATGCCCAGCAGGATGCAGGCGATCGCCGTCAAAAGCAGCGCCGGCCATAGGGAATCGTCGGCCACCGACAGGATCGTCGAGGTGACCTTCACCCCGAGCCCGGTCATGCCGAGGACGCCGATGACGATGGAGGCGCAGATGATGATCGCGCCGATCACCGCGATCTGCTGCCCGGCGCTGACCGCGGCCCCGCTCGCCCGCTCGACGAAGCGGTGCAGCGACACCTCGCCGCGCACATTGACGAAGAGCAGCAGCGCGGCGGCGAGGATTGCCAGGCAGGCGGCATATTGCGGTGTGAAACCGCCGACGAACATGCGCTCCAGCAAGATGCCGAAGGGCACCGCGAAGAACATGGAGGTGATGACCACGTCGCGAACCGACGGACGGTCCGCCGCATCGACGGCGCCGAGGCCGTAGCGCCGGGCAAACAGGTCGATGCCGATCCAGGTGGTCAGGAAGTAGAGGATTGCCGGCGGCAGCGCCGCGGCCATGATGGTCGCATAGGGCGTGCCGGTCAGCTCGACCATGACGAAGGCCCCCGCCCCCATCAGCGGCGGCATGATCTGGCCGCCCGACGAGGCCACTGCCTCGACCGCGCCGGCCAGCGCCCGCGGATAGCCGAGCCGGGTCATCGCCGGAATGGTCACCGCGCCGGTCGAGGCGACATTGGCCGAGGCCGAGCCGGAGATCGAGCCGAACATCGCCGAGGACAGCACCGACACCTTGCCGGCCCCGCCGCGCAGGCGCCCGGCCGCCAACGTCGCGACATTCATGAAGCCCTGCCCGGCCTCGCCGGCATTCAGCACGGCGCCGAGAATGACGAAGATCGAGACGATGCCGACGGAGACGCCCGTGAGCGAGCCCCAGATGCCGCCCTCGGTGATCGTCATGGTGCCGAGGAAGCTGGCAAAGGGAAAGCCCGGATGGCCGTATTCGCCGGGCACATACTGGCCGAACAGGCCGTAGGCGAGACACAGAAGGGCCACCAGCGGCAGCGGCCAGCCGATCGCGCGGCGCGCCATCTCCAGCGTGATGGCGAGCAGCGTGATCGCAATCGCCATCTGGAAGCCATTGTCGATGAAGCCGTACTGGTCGGACAGCGCCTCGGCGTTGAGCACGATGTAGAGGCAGCCGATCTCGCCGAGGATCAGCAGTACCCAGCCGGTGAGGAGCTGCGTGCGGGTCTTGGCCAGGAAGACGAAGAGCCAGGGCAGCGCCAGCGCCATGTGGAGCGGCCGGGCGACCAGCGCCGGCACGAGACCGCTGAAGATCAGTCCCAGATGGAAGGCGATGGAGAGCAGCCCGAGCACCGGCCAGACGAACCACATCGGAGGGCGCACGGCCGCGTCGTCGGCTACCATCGTACTCATCGCATCATCCTCGCGCGGGCCGCCGCGCGGCGCGTCGCACTTGCAGGCCGGCCCCGGCAGCGTCGCGCGCTACCGGGGCCGGAAGGGTCTTTGTGGGTTCAGGGCCCGGTCGTCTCAGCGCAGATCGTCGGGCAGATCGACCCCGGCTTCCTCGTAGTAGCGCGCCGCACCCGGATGCAGCTTGACGCCGCTGCCTTCCAGGAGCTCCGGCGTGACCGCGTTCCACCAGCGGGCGCTCTCGCCCATCGCCGCCTTCTCGTCCCAGAAGGTCTTGGTCAGGAGATAGGCGGTCTCCTCGCTCGTGGCGGTGGTGGTGAAGGCGACGACCGGCAGCGAGGTGGTGACGGTGTCCTCGTCGATGCCGGCATAGGTGCCGGCCGGGATCACCTGCCGCGTGCGGCCGGTCTCGGCGACCTGCTCGTCGGTCAGCGTGATCAGGCTGACCGGCGTGCTGGCCGAGGCCTCGATGACGTTCGGTGCCGGGAACGAGCCGGCGGTGACGAAACCGTCGATCTGGCCGTTCTTCAGCGCGTCCGAGGCGTTGCCGAGCTCGGCGTCGGCGACCGTCACCTTGTCGGCAAGGCCGAAGAGCTCGAGATATTTCTCGCCCTCGGTGGCACCGAAGGAGCCCTTGCCGAGAAGGATGGTCTTGCCGGCCATGTCCTCCAGCGCGCGCGCATCGGCGTCGCCGCGCATGACGAAATGCATGGTCAGCGACGGGATCGGGAACAGCGAGCGGATCTCGGCAAAGCGCGGGTTCTGGCGCTCGGCGAAGGGGCCGGTGCCGGCCGCGGCCGCCGAGACGAGGCCCGGAGGCGCGGTGAAGACGTAATTGCCGGCGCGGGCCGCCGCTTCCATCACGTTCTGGACCGAGCCCAGGCTTTCCTCGACCGTGACGATCACCTCGCCATCGGTGCCGCCCTTGACCGCATTCGCGAGCTCGACGCCCATCTGGTAGTAGGACGTGCCGCTCTTGGCGGATTTGTAGGAGATCCGCTCCTCGGCGGCACCCGGTGCCGCATGGAGCCCCGCGACCAGTACGGCCGCAGCGGCTGCGAACGTCTTCAGACCATTTCCGTGCATCGTCATTCCTCCCATCGTCGTTCCGCCGGTGCCGGCGTGTGTCCCGGTCGACGCTGTCGGCAGCGCCGGCCTCTCTGTCAAGTGCGGACGACCCTTGAGGCAAGGCACGGCGGCCGCCTGAAGGCTCACATCGGGATCGGATGCTTGCGATGCAGCGCGTCGATCTCGGCCAGAACGTCCTCACCGAGCGTCACGTCCGTTGCCGCGATGTTGTTGCGCAACTGGTCCATGTCGGTCGCGCCGATGATCGCCGCCGTCATGAACGGCCGGGTCAGGCAGAAGGCGATTGCCATCTGGCAGACATCGAGGCCGTGCTTTTTCGCGACGGTGCCGTAGGCGTCGGCGATGACCGCGTTCTCCGGCGTGTAGCGGCCGCCGAGCGCGTTGTCGTTGACCGCGAGCCGCGCGCCCTCCGGGCTGGCGCCGCCGCTGTACTTGCCGGTCAGGAGGCCGGCGGCGAGCGGCGAATAGGCCAGCAGGCCGACATCCTCGTTGACCGACAGCTCGGCGAGATCGAGGTCGAACAGCCGATGCATGAGGCTGTACTCGTTCTGGATCGAGGCGACCCGCGGCAGGCCGCGCGCCTCGGCAATCTGCAGGAATTTCTGCGTGCCCCAGCAGGTCTCGTTGGACAGGCCCACATGGCCGATCTTGCCGGCCTTCACCAGTTCGTCCAGCGCTTCCAGCACCTCGACCATGTTGGCCTCGACCGCGGCGGGGTCCTGGCCGCTCGGATCGTAGGTCCAGGACTGGCGGAAATGGTAGGAGCCGCGGTTCGGCCAGTGCAGCTGGTAGAGGTCGATGCGGTCGGTCTGCAGCCGCTTCAGGCTGGCCTCCGCCGCCGCCCGGACGCTGGCGCCGGTGATCGGCTCGCCGCCGCGCACCTTGGCATTGCCCTGACCGGTGATCTTGCTGGCGAGGACGACATCGTCACGCTTGCCGGACGCGGCGAACCACGTCCCGATGATCTCCTCGGTGCGGCCGACGGTCTTGGCGGTCATCGGCGTCGTCGGATACATTTCGGCGGCGTCGAAGAAATTGACGCCCGCCTCCACCGCGTAGTCCATCTGCTGATGGCCCTCGGCTTCGCTGTTCTGGCTTCCCCAGGTCATGGTGCCGAGACAGATCTCGCTGACGCTCAGGCCGGTCCGGCCGAGTGGACGGTACTTCATGCGTGTCCTCGCTGATGGGGAATCGTTCGGGCCGGACCCTAGCCAATTCTTCCCCCGGCACAAGCAAACGGCAGGGTTGCAGGGGTGACGGCGAGTTCAGTCGAAGGCTTCGGCGAGGTCGAGCAGCCGGAAACGCACTTCCTCGCGGCCCCGGTACCTGTCCAGCGACAGCGTGCCGACGGCGTGGACCGGCCGGTCGCGGGAATTGAGCAGCCTCTGGCCGATTTCGGTGTCCGCCGTCTTGAAGGCGATGGCCGAGACGCGCGCCCCGTCGGCGCCGCGCAAAGTCGCCCGCACATGGCCATTGCCGACGATCGAGGAGGAATCGATCCGGTGCCGGGCCAGCGCGAAGATCGGTGACGCATGGCCCGAGCCGAAGGGCCCGGCCCGCATGATCGTCGCATAAAGGTCCGGGGTAAGGCCGGCGGCGCTGACCGTGCCGTCGACCTTGAGGGAATCGCCTTCGCGCAAGGCGCTCACGGCCGCCGCGGCGCGTTCTTCCAGGAAGCCGCGGAAATCGCCGAGCCGGTCCTTCTGGATGGTCACGCCGGCCGCCATCGCATGGCCGCCGCCCTTGACCAGCAGCCCTTCGGTCACTGCCTCGCGCACCAGCCGGCCGAGATCGAACCCGCCGATGGAGCGGCCCGAGCCGGTGCCGCGACCGGACCCGTCGAAGGCGATGGCAAAGGCCGGGCGGCGATAGCGCTCCTTGAGGCGCGCCGAGATCAGCCCGACGATGCCCGGATGCCAGTCGTTCGAGCCGACGACCAGCACGGCCGGGCCCTCCCCCGAGCCGATCTCGGCGGCGACCTCGGCATCGGCCTCGGCCAGCATGGTCTGCTCCATCGCCTGGCGCTCCTCGTTGAGAGCGCTGAGGCGCGCGGCGATCTCGTCGCAGGCCGCGTCGTCGTCGAGGCAGAGCAGCCGGCTGCCGAGGGCCGCGTCGCCGATCCGGCCGCCGGCATTGATCCGCGGTCCCAGCATGAAGCCGAAATGATGGGTCTCCATTGGCCCGGACAGGCGCGAGACCCGGCCGAGCGCCGCCAGCCCGCCATTGCGCTGGGCATGGGCGACCTTCAGCCCCTGCACCACGAAGGCGCGGTTGAGCCCGATGAGCGGCACCACGTCGCAGACCGTCGCCAGCGCCACGAGGTCGAGCAGGCCGAAGACGTCCGGCAGCTTCGACTGGGCCATGCCCCGCCGGCGCAATTCGCGCGACACCGCCACCAGCGTCATGAACACGACGCCGGCCGCGCACAGATGCCCCAGCCCCGACAGGTCGTCCTGCCGGTTCGGATTGACCAGCACATTGGCCTCGGGAAGCTCGGGGCCGGTCTGGTGATGGTCGAGGACGACCACGTCGACGCCCTCGGCGCGCGCCGCCTCGATCGCCTCGAAGCTGCCGGTGCCGCAGTCGACGGTGACGATCAGCGTCGCGCCGTCGGCCGCGAGTTCGCGCATCGCGGCCGGGTTCGGGCCGTAACCCTCGGTGATCCGGTCGGGAATGCGGATCGCCGCGTCGATGCCGAAATGCTTGAGGTAACGCCAGAGCAGTGCCGAGGAGGCCGCGCCGTCGACGTCATAGTCGCCGAAGATCGCCACGGTCTCGCGCCGGCCGATGGCATCGGCGAGGCGTTCGGCGGCCGCGTCCATGTCGGTGAGGCGCGAGGGATCGGGCATCAGGTCGCGGATGCGCGGATCGAGAAACCCGGTGGCATCGGCCTCGGCGATGCCGCGCGCCGCCAGCACCCGGCTGACGATGTCCGGCAGGCCCAGCGACTGCGCCATCTTCAGAGCGGCGCCTTCGGCCCGCTCGTCGAGCGCGTTCAGCCAGCGGCGACCGCCGATCGAGCGATCGACGTCGAGAAATGTGCGCAGGGGTGCGGCCATGGATGCTGTTGTGGCGATGGCGGCGGGACGGCGCAAGGCCGTCCCCGCGACTGCTCACAGATGAAACTTGGACTTGTCGTGGTGATAGGCGCGCATCTCGCGCACGGTGCGCGAACGCGAGCGCATCAGCAGCGTGTGGGTGACGATGCGGTCGTTGTAGAAGCGCACGCCGTCAAGGAGATTGCCGTCGGTCACGCCGGTCGCGGCAAAGATCACGTCGCCCGAGGCCATCTCATGGGTCGAGTAGATCCGGTAGGGATCGGAGATGCCCATCTTTTCGGCGCGGGCGCGCTTGTCGTTGGTGTTGAGCTGCAGGCGGCCCTGGATCTGTCCGCCGGTGCAGCGCAGCGCCGCGGCGGCCAGGACGCCCTCGGGCGCGCCGCCAATGCCCATATAGATGTCGATGCCGGTCTGCTCGGGATCGGTGGTGTGGATGACGCCGGCAATGTCGCCATCGCCGATCAGGCGGATGGCGGCACCGGCCTCGCGCACCGCCTCGATCAGCGGCGCATGGCGCGGCCGGTCGAGGATGCAGGCGGTGATCTCGGAGACCGCGACGCCCTTGGCCCTCGCCAGCGCCTGCAGATTGACCTCTGGCGGCTGGGCCAGATCGACCACGCCCTCCGGATAGCCCGGTCCGACGGCGATCTTCTCCATGTAGACGTCCGGCGCGTTCAGGAGGCTGCCGCGCCCGGTCATCGCGATGACGGCGAGCGAGTTGGGCAGGTTCTTGGCGCAGACCGTGCGGCCCTCGAGCGGATCCAGCGCGACGTCCACCGACGGCCCCTCGCCGGTGCCGACCTGTTCGCCGATGAACAGCATCGGCGCCTCGTCGCGTTCGCCCTCGCCGATGACGATGACGCCCTCGATGGCCAGCGTGTTGAGCTCCGAACGCATGGCGTCGACGGCAGCCTGGTCGGCGGCCTTCTCGTCGCCGCGCCCGCGCAGATGCGCCGCCGCGACGGCGGCCCGCTCGGTGACCCGCGCGATTTCGAGCGTCAGAATCCGGTCCAGCGTGCCGGTCTCGTCAGGTGCCCTGGTCATCGCGCGTCTCTCCCTCGTCGCGTCCCCGCCGCCCGAATCCTGTCAGTGCCGGGCGTGCAGGCCTGATATGCGCCGGATGTGCGAAAGCACAATGTCACCGGTCACAATGCCGGAGAAGCCGCCTCCCGGGCCCTCCGGCGAATGAAGCGCTCAGTCGAGCGCCTCGATGCGGATCATCTTCGGCTCGCCGGACAGATGCCCGTCCTTGGACACCATCTCCAGCGCCTTGCGGACGGCCGCCTCGGTGGTCTCGTGGGTGACCAGCACGACCGGCGCGATCGACGCGTCGGCGGTCTCGTCGCGCCGCCGCTGGACGATCGATTCCAGCGAGATCTTGCTCTCGGCCATGCGCCGCGCGATCGAGGCGAAGGCACCGACCCGGTCGAGCACCGACAGGCGAATGTAGTAGCCGCCCTCATGGGCGCGCATGCGGGCCCGCTTGTAGGGCGCCAGATTGGCCGCCGGCATGCCGAGCGTCGGCCGCAGGGTGCCGCCGGCCACATCCATGACGTCCGACAGCACCGCCGAGGCAGTCGCGTCGCCGCCGGCACCCGGGCCGGCCAGCAGGATCGAGCCGAGGAGGTCGCTGTCGACCGCCACCGCATTGGTCACGCCGTCGACCCGCGCCAGGGCGGAATCGGCCGGGATCATCGCCGGATGGACGCGCTGCTCGATGCCGGTATCGGTGCGCATGGCGACGGCGAGCAGCTTGATCCGGTAGCCGAGCTCGGCCGCCGCGGCGATGTCGTCGTTGGTCACCGCCTCGATGCCCTCGATGAACACCGATTCCAGGTCCAGCTCGCAGCCGAAGGCGAGCGATGTGAGGATCGCCAGCTTGTGGGCGGCGTCGAAGCCGCCGATGTCGAAGGTCGGGTCGGCTTCCGCATAGCCGAGACGCTGGGCGTCGGCGAGGCAGGCGTCGAAGGCGATCCCCTCCTTCTCCATGCGGGTCAGCATGTAGTTGCAGGTGCCGTTGAGGATGCCGTAGACGCGGCTGACATCGTTGCCGACGAGCGCCTCGCGCATGGTCTTGACGATCGGGATGCCGCCGGCGACCGCCGCCTCGAACAGGATCTCGGTCTTCTTGCGGGCCGCCAGCCGCGCCAGGGTCACGCCGTGATGGGCGAGCAGCGCCTTGTTGGCGGTCACCACCGGCAGGCCGCGGTTCAGCGCCGCCTTCACAGAATCCAGCGCCGGGCCTTCCGAACCGCCGATCAGCTCGACGAAGACGTCGATGTCGGCTTCCGCCGCCAGCTTCACCGGATCGTCGAACCAGGCGAGGCCGGAACTGTCGAAGCCGCGGTCGCGGCTGCGGTCGCGGGCGCAGACGGCGGTGGTGCGGATCGCACGGCCGGCCTTGTTGGCCAGCGCCTCGGCCCTGGTCTCGATCAGCCGGGCAAGGCTCGCGCCGACCGTTCCAAGCCCGGCAATGCCGAGCCGCAATGGGCTGTTCATGACGTCCCTGTCGATGTTTGCGTCGAAATAGCCGGCGAGGTCAGGAGCCGGCGCCGATGGGTTCGACCTTCTGCCCGGCTTCGGCGCCGGTGGCAAGAAAGCGCTTGATGTTGCGGGCCGCCTGGCGAATGCGGTGCTCGTTCTCGACCAGCGCGATGCGCACATGGCTGTCGCCGTGCTCGCCGAAGCCGATGCCCGGCGCGACGGCCACATCCGCCTTCTCGATCAGGAGCTTGGAGAATTCCAAGGAGCCCATGTGGCGGTAGGCTTCGGGCAGCGGCGCCCAGGCGAACATGGTCGAGGACGGCGACGGCACGTTCCAGCCGGCGCGGCCGAACGAATCGACCAGCACGTCGCGGCGGCGGCGATAGATGGTCCGCACCTCCTCGATCGCCTCGTCGCCGGCGTTCAGCGCCGCGGTCGCCGCGACCTGGATCGGCGTGAAGGCGCCGTAGTCGAGATAGGACTTCACCCGCGCCAGCGCCGCCAGCAGCCGCTCGTTGCCGACGGCAAAGCCCATCCGCCAGCCCGGCATGGAGAAGGTCTTTGACATGGAGGTGAACTCCACCGCCACGTCCATCGCGCCCTCCACCTCGAGGATCGAGGGCGGCGGCGAGCCGTCGAAGAAGATCTCGGCATAGGCCAGATCCGACAGGACGACGATCTCGTGCTTGCGCGCGAAGGCGACGATCTCGCGATAGAAGTCGATATCGGCCTCGAAAGCGGTCGGATTGGCCGGGTAGTTCAGGATGATGGCGATCGGCTTGGGGATCGAGTAGCGCACCGCCCGGTCGATGGCGACGAGGAAGTCGTCGTCCGGCTTGGCCGGGATCGCGCGGATCGTGCCGCCCGACATGATGAAGCCGAAGGCATGGATCGGATAGGTCGGGTTCGGGCACAGCACCACGTCGCCGGGCGCGGTGATGGCCTGCGCCATGTTGGCGAAGCCTTCCTTCGAGCCGAGCGTCGCCACCACCTGGGTGTTGGGGTTCAGCGTCACGCCGAAGCGGCGGGCGTAATAGGCCGCCTGCGCCTTGCGCAGCCCGGCGATGCCCTTGGAGGCCGAATAGCGGTGGGTGCGCGGATCGCGGATCGCCTCGCACATCTTGTCGACGATGAATTTCGGCGTCGGCAGATCGGGATTGCCCATCCCCAGATCGACGATGTCCGCGCCGCCGGCACGGGCCGTCGCCTTCAGGCGGTTGACCTCCTCGAAGACATAAGGCGGAAGCCGGCGGATCTTGTGAAATTCTTCCATGATATTCGGTCCTCGGCGCAATGCCGGTCGGGGATTGGGCCGGTCGTCGGGTGGGCCGGTCGCGGAAATTTAAGTCGGCGGAAGGCCTGTTACTGCCCGGCCTCGATCTGGCGCAAGACTTCCTCGGGCGTCGGCCCGGTGCGCGCCGGCCGGTTGCCGGTGGCGTCGCGCGGCGTCGGCTCGGTGGCCAGCACCGCTTCCATCTCCGCGGCCTGCTGCTGGCGCACCGACTGGGCGCGCTGGATCTTGCCGTCGAAGCCGCTCGGCTGCGCCGCCGCGCTGGCATGCTGGCCGGCCGTGGCGGCGAGCCGGGCCTGCTCGGCCTGCACCTCGGCATCGGTCAGCTGCTCGGCGGCGCGGCCTGGATAGGCACCGAGCAGCGGATAGCCGTCCGCGTCGGTCCGCTGCGAACTCGGCACGTCCGGCGAGGCCGCGAGCCGCAGGGCACCGACGGACGTGTTCTCCGACTGACAGGCGGCGGCCGGCAGCAGCGCCAGCACGATCGCGAACGGACGGATAACGGAAAGCGGAAGCATAGCCATCAGGCCTTCTTGAAACAGCGTCACACCTCATATCCTAGAGGTCGGGCTTTGACAAAAGCTTGGGTGCCCGATTGTGGCGGGAGCCGATCCTCGACACAATGGCCGGGCACCTCGGGCCAGACTGGGAACCAGCACGCCCGTACCGCATGGGAGGATGCCGCATGACGACGACCAAGCAACCGAACGACGCCGGGCCGCAAAACGGCGCCGGTCCCGACCCGGACTTCGTCGTCAAGGATCCGGAAGCCTTCGCGCGCAACATGGCGCATGTGCTGGAAGAGGTCGGCAAGGCGGCCTCGGCCTGGGTGGGCCCGCGCGAACGCGGCGAGATCGTCGAGGACAATCCGGTGTCGCTGGGCGAGATCGTCCAGACCCTGTCGAAGGTGTCCGAATACTGGCTGACCGACCCGACCCGGGCGGTGGAAGCCCAGACCGCGCTTTTCTCCAACTACATGAATGTCTGGAACAACTCGATCCGGCGCATGGCCGGCGAGGCGCCGGTCAATCCGGTCGAGACGCCCAAGGGCGACAAGCGCTTTGCCGACAAGCAGTGGAGCGAGCACCTGTTCTTCGACTTCGTGAAGCAGGTCTACATCCTGACGACGCGCTGGGCCGACGATCTCCTGGAGCGCACCGAGGGCCTCGATCCGCATACGCGCCACAAGGCGGAATTCTATCTCAGGCAGGTGAGCAACGCCCTGTCGCCGTCGAATTTCGTCCTGACCAATCCCGAGCTCTACCGCGAGACGGTCGCCTCCAACGGCGAGAACCTGGTGCGCGGCATGAAGATGTTCGCCGAGGACATGCAGGCCGGCGGCGGCACGCTGCGCCTGCGCCAGTCCGACGCCTCGACCTTCAAGGTCGGCCGCGACATGGCGCTGACCCCCGGCAAGGTGGTCGCCCAGAACGACGTGTGCCAGATCATCCAGTACGCGCCGCAGACCGAGACCGTGTTCAAGCGGCCGCTGCTGATCGTGCCGCCCTGGATCAACAAGTTCTACATCCTCGACCTGAAGCCGGAGAAATCCTTCATCAACTGGCTGGTCGGCCAGGGCCATACGGTCTTCGTCATCTCCTGGGTCAATCCCGACGACCGGCAGGCGATGAAGGACTGGCAGGCCTATATCGAGGAAGGCATCGTCTTCGGCCTCGACACGGTCGAGGCCGCCACCAATCAGAAAGAGGTTAACACGATCGGCTATTGCGTCGGCGGCACGCTGCTCGGCGCGTCCCTCGCCTATCTGAAGGCGACTGGCGATACGCGGATCGCCTCGACCACCTTCCTGACCACCCAGATCGACTTCACCCATGCCGGCGATCTGAAGGTCTTCGTCGACGAGCCGCAGCTCCAGACGCTGGAGCGGGCAATGGAGAAGAAGGGCTATCTGGAAGGCTCGCAGATGGCGACGGCCTTCAACCTCCTGCGCTCGGGCGATCTGATCTGGCCCTATTTCGTCAACAACTACCTGCGCGGCAAGGAACCCCTGCCCTTCGACCTGCTCTACTGGAACGCCGATTCCACCCGCATGCCGAAGGCGAACCATCTGTTCTACCTGCGCAATTGCTATCTGGAGAACCGGCTGTCGCGCGGCGAGATGGAGATCGGCGGCCACCGGTTGGACCTCTCGCAGGTCGATATCCCGATCTACAATCTGGCGACCAAGGAAGACCACATCGCCCCGGCCCGCAGCGTCTTCACCGGCTGCCGGGCCTTCGGCTCGAACGTCACCTATGTCCTGTCCGGCTCGGGCCATATCGCCGGCGTCGTCAATCCGCCCGAGAAGAACAAGTACCAGTACTGGACGGGCCCGGCCCCCAAGGAGGTCGACACATACGAGGACTGGCTGCTGGCGGCGAAGGAGACGCCCGGCTCCTGGTGGCCGCACTGGCAGGAATGGATCGCGCCGCTGTCCGGCACCAAGGTCAAGGCGCGCAAGCCCGGCGGCCGCAAGCTGAAGCCGATCGAGGATGCGCCCGGCAGCTACGTGCAGATCAAGGCCTGAGGCTATGATCGAATACAGTTAGCGTTGGATCAAAAGTGGGTATGCCCTGAATATATTCTTGCCCCGGCGCCCCTCGGTCGGGCGTGGGGGCCTTGTATAACGTGCCCTCAGCTCGTCGACAGCTTGCGTTCGGTCTTCAAGGATACGAGCTGAACCTATTGAGCGATCGTCTGATCGCCACCGTTTTGTTCGCGCCGAACGCTTAATAACAGCGGCGACCTTAACGAGTTTTCCTTGATTTGATGCGCTTTCTTGCTTCAATCGTTGTGACATTTTCCTTTCGCGATGTAACGATGGCTTCGCGCGTTCAGTCGTGTGTTCAATGCGGTCGCCTCTCCCAATTTGGTCTAGGGACAATGTATCCATTGAGTGCGGCAAGCGGTTAGGTAGGATCATTACTGCCCCTCTAAGTACCCACCCTTCACGCCGCATTGCTGCGTAATCCTCGTAGTCAAGGATGTTTATATTAACCGACCGAACCATCACGCCCCCTCCCACCTGCATTCATTTCGATCTCACACCATTTCAGCCAATGGCGCAAAACCAAGTGGCAACAGGGAGAGGTGTTCTCTCGAATTGACGCCGGCCGACCGCCGCCGCTATCGGCAGCCATGGTCAGCTTCCCCTCTCCGCTCATCCCGGCGCGCCTCGTCCTGCGCTACAAGCGCTTCCTCGCCGATGTGGTGATCGACGGCGAGAGCGAGCCCGTCACCGTCCACTGCCCGAATCCCGGCGCGATGATGGGGCTGAAGGCGGAGGGCTCGCGGGTCTGGCTGTCGCGCTCGACCAATCTGAAGCGCAAGCTGCCGCTGACCCTGGAGATCGTCGAGGCCGACGGCACGCTGGTCGGCATAAACACCGCCCTGCCGAACCGTCTCGCCGAAGAGGCCATCGCCGCCGGGCTGGTGCCGCCGCTGGCCGGTCTCGGCACGGCCCGCCGCGAGGTGAACTACGGCCGCCGGTCGCGCGTCGACCTGCTCTACCAGGCGCCGGACGGCCAGCCGATCTATGTCGAGGTCAAGAACGTCCACCTGATGCGCCGGCCGGGGCTGGCCGAATTTCCCGACTGCGTGACCACCCGCGGGGCCCGCCATCTCGACGAACTCGGCGACCGCGTGGCGGCCGGCGACAGGGCGATGATGCTCTACATCGTCCAGCGCGGCGACTGCGACCGGGTGGCCTTCGCCGCCGATCTCGACCCGGCCTATGCCGCGGCATTCGCCCTCGCCCGCGAACGAGGGGTTGAAGCCCATGCCGTTCGGTGCGACATCAATCTGTCAGATATCCGACCCACGACCATCCTTCCGATCGTCGACAGCGCGCGCCAGCCATGACCACCTATCTCGAAGCCGAAGCGAATCCGACCCGCAACACGGGGGCGATCCGTCTCTATGACGAAGCGGCCTTCGCCGGCATGCGCAAGGCCTGCCAGCTCACGGCCCGCTGCCTCGACGGGCTGGCCGGCATCGTCGAGCCGGGCGTGACGACGGATGCGATCGATCGCTACGTGATGGAGTTCGGCCTCGCCAACGACGCGGTGCCCGCGACGCTGAACTATCGCGGCTACACCAAGAGCGTCTGCACCTCGATCAACCACGTGGTCTGTCACGGCATTCCCAACGACAAGGCGCTGAAGGAAGGCGACATCGTCAATATCGACGTCACCTTCATCGTCGATGGCTGGCATGGCGATTCCTCGCGCATGTACCCGGTCGGCCGGGTCAAGCGCGCCGCCGAACGGCTGTGCGACGTGACCTACCGCTCGCTGATGATCGGCATCGAGGCGGTGCGGCCGGGCGGCCATATCGGCGACATCGGCGAGGCGATCCAGACCTATGCCGAATCCGAGCGCTGCTCGGTGGTCCGCGATTTCTGCGGCCATGGCGTCGGCAAGCTGTTCCACGACGCGCCGAACATCCTGCATTACGGCCGCCGCGGCGAAGGCGCCGAGATACGCCCCGGCATGATCTTCACCATCGAGCCGATGATCAATATCGGCCGTCCGCATGTGAAGATCCTCTCCGACGGCTGGACCGCCGTGACCCGCGACCGGTCGCTGTCCGCCCAGTACGAGCACACGGTCGGCGTCACCGAAACCGGCTGCGAGGTGTTCACCCTGTCGCCGGGTGGCTTCGACACGCCGGGCCTGACGGTCGAGCCGCTGACCGCCGCCGCGGCCAGCTAGTTCCGGCACGATGACCGCCGCGGCCTCCGACGACGAACCGGTAATGACCGGTCTTCAGGAGGCCGGCGCGCCGTCGGGCGGACGCTCACGCAAATCTCAAGACGCGGCGAAGACCGACCATCATCTCGGCCATCGCGACCGGCTGCGCGCCCGCTTCACTGATGCCGGCGCCGATGCCCTCGCCGATTACGAACTGCTCGAACTCGTCCTCTTCCGCACCATTCCGCGCCGCGACGTCAAGCCGATCGCCAAGGCGCTGATCGCCCGCTTCGGCTCGCTGGGCGAAGTACTGAACGCGCCGCCGCGGCGGCTGACCGAGGTGCCGGGCGTCAAGGACAGCGTCGCGCGCGACATCGCCATCGTCGCGGCGATCAACCAGCGGGCCATGCGCTCGGCCGTCAGGCAGCGCGAGGTGCTGTCGTCCTGGTCGGCGGTGCTCGACTATTGCAAGGCCGCCATGGCCTACGAGACCCGCGAGCAGTTCCGCATCCTGTTTCTCGACAAGAAGAACGCCCTGATCGCCGACGAGGTGCAGGGCACCGGCACTGTCGACCACACGCCGGTCTACACCCGCGAAGTCGTCAAGCGCGCGCTGGAACTGTCGGCCACCGCCATCATCCTCGTCCACAACCACCCGTCGGGCGACCCGACCCCGTCACGGGCCGACATCGAGATGACCCGCACCATCATCGACACGGCAAAGCCGCTCGGCATCGCCGTCCACGACCACATCATCATCGGCAAGAACGGCCATGCCAGCCTGAAGGGCCTGCGCCTGATCTGAGGATGAGAGACACCGGCCCGCCGCAGCCTCGTCCGGCAGCGGCGATGCCAGGCGCGCCTTCGCTCAGTGCAGGTGACCGCCATCCTTGACCAGCCGGATCTCGCGCGGCCGGATCAGGCCGGCATGCATGACCCGGACGGAGTGGATCGCCGCCTCGATCTCGCGGTCCCAATGGTCAAGGAAGCGCTTCAGGCGCGGATAGCTCGGGGCCATGTCCTCGAACTGCCAGGAAAAGCTCTGCAGGAAATCCGGGTGGTCCGGCATCCGGTAGAGAACTTCGGCGGTCGTCAGGCCGAAGCCCTTGAGCATGTTCTCGAACTGGGGATCGACGTTGCGGGTGTGCATCGGCAAGCTCCTTGGCTGTGCCGGCCGGCATGAACCGGCACCTGGATGCTCTGCCTCTATGGTTAACGCTTCGTTAAAGCCTGGCAAGCCGATCGCGCATCCGTGACCCGCAAACCGAACCTTGCGGCGACTTGCCCGCCCCCCGGTCAGCCGCGCGCGACGCGCAGGGTCGAACGCCCGCCATCGATGCCGATGACCTGCCCGGTGATCCAGGACCCGGCATCGGTGAGCAGGATCTCGCCCATCGCCGCGATGTCGTCGGGCCGGCCGAGACGCGGCAGCGGATGCATCTTCGCCACCGCCTCGGCCATCTTCTCGCTCGATGCGACGCGCTTGCCGAGCGGACTGTCGACCAGCGACGGCGCAATGGCGTTGACCCGGATCTGCGGCGCGAACTCGGCCGCAAGCGAGCGGGTCAGGCCGACGACGGCGCCCTTGGCCATGGCGATCGAGGCATGGGCGGCAAAGCCCTGATCCACCGCGACGGTGGAGAACAGGAGGACGCTCGCCCCGTCCGGCGCCTTCTGCAATGCCGGAAGCGACGCCTGAATCGCTTTCGCAGCACCCAGCGCGTTCAGGTTGAAATCGTTAAGGAAGTCCTCGCCCTTCAATCTGGAGAAGGGCTTCAGATTGATCGTGCCGACCGCGTAAACCAGCCCGTCGAGGATCTCCCCCGCCGCCTCGGCCGCTGTTGCGATGGCGTTGTCGTCGGTGACGTCGCAGGTCACCGTCTGCGCCCCGATCTCGCCGGCCAGCGCCTGCAGTTCCTGGTCGTTGCGGCCGGCAAGGACAAGGTCGTGTCCGGCCGTCGCCAGGCGCCGGGCGATGGCTTCGCCGATGCCGCCATTGCCGCCATAGATGAGATATCTGCCCATGATCGTGCCGGCCTTCCCTGATTGCGTCGAGACCGGCAGATGCGGCCGCAGGCCGAACGATCAACTGCGACGCGATGGCGCGCCGAGGCGGCATGTCAGCCGGAGACGATCGCCCCGCCCGCCGCGCGCATCGCTTCCGGCGTATCGACATCGACGCTGGCCGCCGCGCCGATCTCCACCGTGACCAAAACGTCCGGATGCGCCGCGATCACCGATTGCGCGCCGACATCGCCGGCAATCGCCGCGATCTCGTCGGCAAAGCCAGCGGAGAGAAACACCGGGTTGCGCCGCTTGCCACCATCCGCGGCGGCGACGATCGCGCCTCTGCCCTCGGGCGCGAAGGCGGCGATCAGCCGGTCGAGATCGGCGGGCTCGAGTTGCGGCTGGTCGGCGAGCATGACGAGCACGCCATCCGCTCCCGCCGCCACGGCCTCCGCAAAGCCCGCCTTCAGCGACGTTGAAAGGCCGTCCGCATAGGCGGGGTTCTCGATGATCGACACGTCGAGCCCGGCGAGCGCCGCGCCGATCTCTGCGCGCATGTGGCCAACGACGACGCGGACATGGCGGGCCCTTGAGGCGAGCGCGGTCTCGGCGGAGCGGCGCACCAGCGGCACGCCGTCGAAGGTGGCAAGCAGCTTGTTCGGTCCGCCCATACGGCTGGACCGGCCCGCAGCGAGTATCACCACGTCGACGACCGGCCGGGCATCATCCGGCATCTGCTGGGCCTCGCGTCTCGCTTTCCTTCGGCAGCGCCTCGCGCGGCTGCGGACGCGAGGCGATCTCCATCAGGAGGCCGCCGACGCCCATGCGCCTGATGTCCTCGCCCGACACCGCAAGATCGGCCAGCAGGCGATTCAAAACCCAGTCGAATCCATTTTCCTTGGGACTGCGGGCGCAGCCCGGCGCACCCAGCACCGGACGCCCCTCCAGCCGGCCGAGCAGCAGGAGATTGCCGGGATCGACCGGCATGCCGAGATGGTCGACGGCGCCGCCGGCCGCCACGATCGCCGCCGGGATCACGTCGCCGGCGTCGATCACCGCCGAGGCGCCGAAGACCAGCGTGATGTCGGCGGGCCCGAGCCGTTCGAGCGCCTCCCTGAGCGCCGCCGTGTCGTGGGCGCAGCGGATCTCCTCGCCGATCGTCGAGCCGGAGAGCGCCAGCCGCGCCTCCGTCGCCCGCCGCGTCTTGTCGAGGACGCTCGGCTTGACGCCCGGCAGTTCGGTCTGGATCAGCGCCACGCGCCGCGCCGCAAAGGGCGCCAGCCGGAAGGCCGCCCTCTCCGCGACGAGCTGCACCGCCCTGTCGACGGCCGCGCCGGGGACGGCGAGCGGGATGATCTTCACCGTTGCCACCATCTGGCCGGCATCGACCGGGGCATGTTCGGCCAGCGTCGCCAGCGTGATGCCCGGGTCGATGGCGTTCAGCGCATCGACGACGCCGCGATCCGGCAGGAACAGCCCGGCGGGCTCGGCGAAGAGATTGACCCGCCCGGTGGCGGCGGCCCCGGCCCGCACGCCGGCGTCGGCCAATGCCGCACCGATCGCCGCCGCGGCCTCGTCCTCGGTCAGGTCGCCCAGCTCCAGCCGCGCCGCGACCACCGTCGCGATCCCGGCCTCGCGCAGCCGCGAAATATCGTCGGCCGACAGCCGCGTGCCCTTCTTCAACCGGCCGCGGTCGAGCGCCTTGGAATGGGCGAGGATCGCGCCCTCGGCATCGGCAAGGGCGACCTCCCCGAAGATCATGCGGCCTCGGTCTCGCCCCGGCGATCGGCGAACATCTTGCGCTTGCGGAAGGCCTCGACGACCGAGGCCATGATGGCGACGGCGATCTCGCCCGGCGTGGCGGCACCGATATCGGCACCGATCGGCGCCTCGATCCGCTCGATCAGATGCGGCGCGATGCCGGCCTCCACCAGCCGGTCGACGCGTTTGGCATGGGTCTTCCGGCTGCCCAGCGCACCGATATAGAAGCAGCCGGCCTTCAGCGCCGCGATCAGCGGATAATCGTCGATCTTCGGATCATGGGTGATCACGCAGACCGCGGTATAGGCGTCGAGCGGACGGTCCCTCAGGACGTCCTCGGGCCATTCGGCGTGGAGCGCGATGCCGGGAAAGCGCTCCGGCGTGGCGAAGGCGGTGCGCGGATCGATGATCTCGATGTCGTAGCCAGCCAGCCGCGCGATCGGAGCCAGCGCCTGGCTGATATGGACGGCGCCGATCACCACGAGGCGGGCCGGCGGCAGATGGGCGTTCAGAAACGCCTCGCCGTCGCCGGTCTGGACGATCCCCGACTTGCCGGAGCGGATCACCCGGCCGATCTCTTCGGCCAGCGGATCGGTCGCCACCTCGGCCTCGCGCACCAGCCGCTGGGTGCCGGTGGAGAGCTCCGTGACGACGACCGCGGCCCGCCGGGCCTCGCGCTCGGCGTTGAGTTCAGAAAGAAGCGCGCGGTCCATCAGTTCACCCGTTCGACATAGACCCGGATCCGGCCGCCGCAGGACAGCCCGACGCGCCAGGCGGTCTCGTCGGCCACGCCGAATTCCAGCATGCGCGGCACGCCGGCCTCGATCACGTCCACGGCTTCGGCGACCACCGCCCCCTCGACGCAGCCGCCGGAGACCGAGCCCTCGAAATTGCCCTCGGCATCGATCACCAGATGGCTGCCGGTCGGACGCGGCGCCGAGCCCCAGGTCTCCACGACGGTGGCCAGCGCGAGGCTGCGCCCCTCTCCTGCCCAGGCTTCCGCGGTCTTCAGGACGTCGAATTCGGGTTGGCTCATCTTGCGTCTTCCTTCAAGCATCCTGCCGGTCCGCCTGCGGCTCAGGCCGCCGCGGCTGCGCGATCGGCCGCTGCAATCCAGCGGCGCGGATCGGTGTTGCGGTCACCACCCTCCGACAAGGCCGCGCAAAGCGCGCTCATCGCCTCCAGCGAGTGCACCGCGCGGAACTCGTCGACATGCGGCAGCATGGCCCGCACGCCCTTCGCCCGGGCCGAAAAACCGTCGAACCGCAGCAGCGGGTTCAACCATATCAGCCGCCGGCTGGATTTATGCAGCCGTTCCATCTGTTGCGAGAGGTCGTCGACACTGTCGCGTTCCAGCCCGTCGGTGATCAGGATCGTCACGGCGCCCTGCGTCAGCACCCGGCGCGACCAGACCCGGTTGAACTCGGCCAGCGCCTCGCCGATCCGCGTGCCGCCGGACCAGTCGCGCACTGCGCCCGCGCAATCGGCCAGCGCCTCGTCGGGGTCCTTGTGGCGCATCTGCCGGGTCACGTTCGTCAGCCGCGTGCCGAACAGGAAAGTATGAACGCCCCGCCGCTGCTCGGTCAAAGCATGCAGGAAATGCAGGAAGATCCGGCTGTACTGGCTCATGGAACCGGAGATGTCGGCCAGCACCACCAGCGGCGGATGCACCTCGCGCGGCGAACGGAACTTCGGCAGGACGAGATCGCCGCCGGTGCGCATCGAGGCGCGCATCATCGCCCGCGGATCAATCTTGGCGCCGCGCGGATCGCTGCGGAAGCGCCGCGTACGCACCCGGTCCTGCGGCAGCCGCAAGGCGGCGATGGCCCGCTTGGCCTCCTCGACCTCGGCGACGCTCATCTGGGCGAAGTCCTTCTGGCGCAGCACCTCGTTGCCCGAGACGGTGAGGCTCGCGTCGATCTCGATCTCCGGCTTTTCCTGCTTCGTCACCCGCTCCTTGGCGCCCTCGAACATCGCCTCGGCGGCGCGGTCCTCGCCGGCGCGCTTCTTCTCCGGCTTGGACGGCCGCGGCGGCGCGGTCGGCGAGAACATCGCGATCATCTTCTCGATGAGTTCGCGCGAGCGCCAGAACAGCCGGAACGCCTCGTTGAAGACGGCGTCGTCCTCGTGCCGAGAAACCAGCACGGCATTCAGCGTCCAGTAAAAATCGTCGCGCGAGGACAGGCCCGCCGCCTTCACCGCCGCAATGGCGTCCAGCGTGGCCGACGGACCGAGCTTCAGCCCGGCCTTGCGCAACGCGCGGGCGAAATAGGCGATGTTGTCGGCCAGCCGGCCCTCGGGGTCGGCAACGGCCGGTGCGCCATCCTCCGGGTCCGAATCCGCCATGGCGTCAGGACGCCTTCGCCAGTTCGCGCTTCACCTCGGTCAGGATCTCGCGGCTTTCGCCCCGCTCCATGCGCTGGATGTCGTCCTGGTATTTCAGCAGCACGCCGAGCGTATCGGAGACATGGGCCGGGTCGAGGGCGATGGCGTTCAGCTCTGTCAGGGCATTGGCCCAGTCGATGGTCTCGGCGACGCCCGGCGCCTTGAACAGGTCGATGCCGCGCAGCCGCTGGACGAAGGCGACGAGTTCCGCCGACAGCTCGGCATTGGCCCGCGGCGCCTTGCGGCGCACGATGTCGAGCTCGCGGTCCGAGGCCGGATAGTCGACCCAGTGATAGAGGCAGCGGCGCTTCAGCGCGTCGTGGATCTCGCGGGTGCGGTTGGTGGTGATGATGACGATCGGCGGTTCGGCAGCGCGGATGGTGCCGAGCTCGGGGATGGTCACCTGGTTGTCGGACAGGATTTCCAAGAGGAACGCCTCGAAGGCCTCGTCGGTCCGGTCGAGCTCGTCGATCAGGAGCACCGGCGCGCGGCCGGGCTCGCCCTCCAGCGCCTGCAGGATCGGCCGGCGGATCAGGAAGCGTTCGGAGAAGATCTCCGAGCGCATGGCGTCGCGGGAAATGTCGCCCGAGGCCTCGCGCATGCGGATCTCGATCATCTGCGCGGCGTAGTTCCACTCGTAGAGCGCCGAGGAGACATCGAGCCCCTCGTAGCATTGCAGGCGGATCAGCGGCCGGTCGAGGGCGGCGGCCAGCACCTTGGCGATCTCGGTCTTGCCGACGCCGGCCTCGCCTTCCAGGAACAGCGGCCGGCCCATCTTCAGCGCGAGGAACAGCACCGTCGCCAGCGCCCGGTCCGCCACGTAGTTCTGGCTGTCGAGCAGCTGTTCGGTCTCGTCGATGGATGCCGGCAATGAATGTGTCACGTCGCTTCCTTCAAGCAGATGGCGTCGTCGGCCGGCTCGCGGCCGCTCAGAGGTGGCGGTAGGCCCGGTCGAGATAGACCAGCGACGCCGCCCTTGGATTGGTGCGAACCGCCACGACCTCGCCGATCAGCACACGGTGGGTGGCGACGACGCTCGCCTCGATCAGCCGGCAGTCGAAGCTTGCCAGTGCCGATGTGAGGACGGGCGCGCCGGTCTGCAGCGTGTCCCACTCGGCCTTGGCGAACCGCTCTTCGGGCGCCAGCTGGCCCTCGCCGGCAAAGGCCCGGGCCACAGGCTCGTCGGCGGCGGCGACCAGATTGACGGCGAAATTGCCATTGGCCTCGAAGCGGTCGTTCTCCGGGCTCGACATGTTGAGGCACACCAGCAGCGTTGCCGGCGAATCGGAGACCGAGCAGGCGGAAGAGACCGTCAGGCCCCGCTGGCCGGCCGGCCCGTCGGTGGTCACCAGATGTACCGCCGCCGCAAAGCGGCTCATCGCGTCGCGGAAGCTGTCGCGGTCGATTGTCGAAGTCGTCAGCAAACCATCGTCCATACATTGCGGGAGCGAATCCCGGAGCTTTGCGGGTAAACATAGGGCGCGCGGATCGGTTTCGCACGGGGGCGCGCCGCAATCCCGCCGGCAACGCACTGTCCTTAACGGTGGGCACGCCTGCCGGCCGGCGAAAGCCGATTCCGCTCGGCTGCCCGCTGCTGTAGGCTTGCCCGCATGACCATGCTGCAGTTCCGTCCCGGCCCCTCCCGCCCCGCCGCCTTCCTTGCCATCATGGCCGTCGCCGGCCTCTGGTCCGCTTCCCCGGCGGCCGCCCAGACGGCCGATTACACGACCGCAGGGACGCCGGTCCTTCTCGGCGTCGCCGCGCCGCTGAGCGACAGCCAGGCGATTCTCGGCAGCCAGCTTGTCGCCGGTGCGCGGGCCGCCGCCGGCACCGTTGACCAAGGCGCCGGCATCGAAATCGTCGAGGCCGACACGAAATGCTCGACCGAGGGCGGGCGGCAGGCCGCCGAGACCTTCGTCGCGATGAACGCGACCGCCGTGGTGGGCTTTCTCTGCGCCGAGGCGATCGAGGCGGCGCTGCCCGTGCTGACCGAGGCCGGCATTCCGGTGATCGATGTCGGCGTGCGGGCCAACCGCCTGACCGACCGGCGCGAGCGCACCGGACATCTCGTCTGGCGCATCGCGCCGCGCTCCGATGCCGAGGCCGCGGCGATCGCCCGGACCCTGACCGATCGCTGGGCGGGCGAGCCGCTGGGCCTGATCGACGACGGCTCCATCGCCGCGCGCGGCCTTGCCGACACGGTGCGCCGGCTCCTCGGCGACCGCGGCATCGACCCCCAGAGCGTCGACAATTACCGCCCGGCCGAGGAGAAGCAGTTCGGTCTGGTGCGCCGGCTGGAACGCACGGGCATCAGCCGCTTCTTCATCGCCGGCAACCGGCCGGACGTGGCGATCATCATCCGCGACGCGGCCGCCAACGGTCTGGCGCTGCAGGTGATCGGCGGCGAGGAACTGCTCGACGAGACCAGCGTCGACGCGCCGCTGCCCGAGGGCGTCATCGCCGTCGCACCGCGCACCAGCTTTCCCGAACTGGCATCCGCCGACGACGCAAATGCGGACCTGCCGCCGCAGGGTTATTTCGGCCCGGCCTTCGCCGCGACAGAGATTGCCGTGACGGCCGCCCACCGCGCCGCCGAGACCGGCCGCCCCCTACCCGACATCCTGAACGCCGACAGCTTCCCGACGCGTCTCGGCGAGATCGGCTTCGACGCCAAGGGGGATTCCGACCTCGATCTCTACCGGGTGTTCGAATGGCGCGGCGGCCGCTTCGCCGAAGCCGGCGGGAGCTGAGACCCTGTCCGGCGTCTGGCGTCCAGGACCGCGCAACAGCCTCACCGACGTCGCGGGTGTGCGCGTCGGCCATGGCGGTGAGGAGGCCCTGAAAAGCGGCTCAACGGCGGTGCTGTTCGACCGGCCGGCGGTCGCCTCCGTCGCCGTTCTCGGCGGCGCACCGGGCACCCGCGAGACTGATCTGCTGGCGCCCGAAAACACCGTTGCCGGCATCGACGCGCTGGTGCTGTCGGGCGGCTCCGCCTTCGGCCTCGATGCCGCCTCGGGAGTGCAGGCCTTCCTCCGGGAGACGGGCCGCGGCTTTGCCGTCGGCGACGTGCGCGTACCGATCGTGCCGGCGGCGATCCTGTTCGACCTCGTCAATGGCGGCGACAAACATGCTGGCTGGGACCGCTATCCGCCCTATCGCGAATTCGGATACGCCGCGGCCAGCACCGCGTCCGCCGACTTCGCCATCGGCACGGCCGGCGCCGGCATCGGCTGCACCACCGCGACCTTCAAGGGCGGCCTCGGCACCGCCTCGACGCTCCTGCCGAGCGGCATCACCGTCGCGGCCCTCGTCGCCGTCAACGCGGTCGGCTCCCCCACCATCGGCACCGGCCGGCATTTCTGGGCGGCCCCCTTCGAGATGGCGGACGAGTTCGGCGGGCTCGGCCTGCCCATGCCCCTGCCGGCGGATGCGGCCACCGTTCGCACCAAGCTCGATCCGCGCCCCGGCACCAACACCACGATCGGGATCGTGGTCACCGACGCCGTGCTCGACAAGGCGGCGGCCAAACGCCTCGCAATCGCCGGGCAGGACGGCTTCGCGAGAGCAATCTGGCCCGCCCATACCGATTTCGACGGCGACCTGGTCTTTGCCGCCGCCACCGGCACCAGCGGCATCGCGCCTGTCCCCATCGATCGGATGGAACTCGCCGCCGCAGCGGCGGCGACCATGGCGCGCGCCATCGCCCGGGGCGTATCGGCGGCCCGTGCGACAGCCTATGATCGGCTGCCGGTCTGGTCGACGGCCTAGGCGGACCGGACACAACGCCATCGGGGGGAACACATGCGAACGCGGTTCACGACGGGTCTTCTCCGCTGGCTGGTCCTGGTGGCCCTCGTCCTCGGTCCGACCATGGCGAAGGCCGGCGATTTCGCCACCCTCGAATCCTACGGCTTCTCGTCCGACGGCCAGGTCTACGCCTTCGGCCAATCGGGTATCCATGACGGTTCGGGCTTTCCCTATGCCGAGATCTTCTTCCTGGACCTCGCCAAGGACCGGTTCATCGCCCCCTCGCCGATCCGCGTGCGGCTGGACGATGAGAACGCGACCCTCGACATGGTGCGCGAGGAGGCCCGCAGCCGGGCCGCGCCGCTGTTCGCCGAGCACGATCCCCGGCCCGATGCAGGCCTGCTCGTCTTCGCAAAACCGGCGACCGAACTGTCGGACGCTCCGCACCGGGCGCGCTTCCTGCCCCGCGCCATCGCCCCCTCGCCGGATCGCCCCGTCGAGTTGCAGATCGAGACATTGTCCCTCGCCGGTCCGAGCCATTGCGGCGATTTCGGCGAGACGGTCGGCTACAGGCTGGTGCGGATCGCCGCCGAGCCCGGCGCCACGGCGCGCCTCGTCCATGAGGATACGAGCATTCCCGAGAGCCGCGGCTGCCCGCTCGACTACAGCATTGCCGAAGTGCGGGTGCTCGAGCGCCCCGACGGCCGCTTCGCCGCGGTCGCCATCATCGCCGTCGAACAGATCGGCTTCGAAGGCCCGGACCTGCGCTACATCGCCAATCCCGTACCGATGGACTGAACACCGAGTCCGTTGAGGCGATTCGAAACGTCTGGTAGACGGCGCGCATCCCTTCTCCCGCTCGTCTTCGAAAGATATCAGCCGATGATCCCTCGCTATTCCCGCCCCGACATGGTCGCCGTCTGGTCGCAGGAGACGAAATTCCGGATCTGGTTCGAGATCGAGGCCCATGCCTGCGATGCGCTGGCGAAGCTCGGCGTGATCCCGGAGAGTGCCGCGAAGACGATCTGGGAAAAGGGCGGCGCCGCGACCTTCGACATCGACCGGATCGACGTGATCGAGGCCGAGACCAAGCACGACGTCATCGCCTTCCTGACCCATCTGTCCGAGATCGTCGGCCCCGACGCGCGCTTCGTGCACCAGGGCATGACCTCGTCCGACGTGCTCGACACCTGCTTCAACGTGCAGCTGACGAAGGCGGCCGACATCCTGCTCGCCGACATGGACGCGCTGCTGGCCGCGCTGGAGCGCCGCGCCTTCGAGCATCGCGACACCATCACCATCGGCCGCTCGCATGGTATCCATGCCGAGCCGACCACCTTCGGCGTCAAGCTGGCCCTTGCCTATGCCGAGTTCGCGCGCTGCCGCGAGCGGCTGGTCGCGGCCCGGGCCGAGATCGCCACCTGCGCCATTTCCGGCGCCGTCGGCACCTTCGCCAACATCGATCCGCGGGTCGAGGAGCATGTCGCCAAGGCCATGGGCCTGACCGTCGAGCCGGTCTCCACCCAGATCATTCCGCGCGATCGCCATGCGATGTTCTTTGCCACCCTCGGCGTCGTTGCCTCGTCGATCGAGCGCCTCGCAACGGAAGTCCGCCATCTGCAGCGC
Source organism: Aurantimonas sp. DM33-3 (assembly GCF_014334315.1). Taxonomy (NCBI): domain Bacteria; kingdom Pseudomonadati; phylum Pseudomonadota; class Alphaproteobacteria; order Hyphomicrobiales; family Aurantimonadaceae; genus Aurantimonas; species Aurantimonas sp. DM33-3. Next base: position 103,437 of record NZ_JACSGS010000009.1, read on the forward strand.
ACGGAGGTGCTGGAAGCCGAGGAGTATTTCTCGCCCGGCCAGAAGGGCTCGTCGGCCATGCCGCACAAGCGCAACCCGGTGCTGACCGAGAACCTCACGGGCCTTGCCCGCATGGTGCGTTCCTACGCCATGCCGGCGATGGAGAACGTCGCGCTCTGGCACGAGCGCGACATCTCCCACTCCTCGGTCGAGCGCTACATCGGCCCCGACGCGACGATCACGCTGGACTTTGCCCTCGCCCGCCTCACCGGCGTCGTCGACAAGCTGCTGGTCTATCCCGACCGGATGCTGGCCAACCTCAACAAGTTCAAGGGCCTCGTCCATTCCCAGCGGGTGCTGCTGGCGCTCACCCAGGCCGGCGTGTCGCGCGAGGATTCCTATCGCCTGGTCCAGCGCAACGCCATGCGGGTCTGGGAAGAGGACAAGGACTTCCTGACCGAGCTCCTGGCCGATCCGGAGGTCACCAAGGCCCTGCCCGAGGCGACGATCCGCGAAAAGTTCGACCTCGGCTACCATACCAAGCATGTCGGCACGATCTTCGAACGGGTCTTCGGCCGCGCCGGCTGACGCGCCGCATCCGGAACAATCGACGCCACCGGCGGTTGGCAGGATGAGGGCTGCGCCCGGCATCCGGCAACTGCCGGTCGCAGCCGATCAACCGGGAGGAAGAGCCATGTCCACACCCCGCGGCCCCTCGCGCCCGAACCGGCGCCATCACACGCTCTGGATCGCACTGACCGTCATCGTCGTCGCCGCGATCGCCTATTTCCTGTTCTTCACCGCCACCCCCGACGAGGGCACGCGCGACGCGGCCGGCGTTTCGCCCGAGACCAGCGAGCCCCCCTCGGACGAAGCGCCCGTCACCCTTCCGGCCGACTGACGGCCCGAATGGCGCGGCGCTTTGCCCTTTTGGGCCGGACGATCCTCCTGACCGGCGGGTCGAGCGGTGTCGGCGCCGCGCTCGCCAAGCGGCTGTTGGCGCTGGACTGCAAGATCGTGGTCTGGTCGCGGCGCCCACCCGATCCCGCTCACCCGTCGCTCATTCACGAGCCGGTCGATCTGGCCGACATGACGGCGCTGAACGGCGCCCTCGACGGTCTCCTCGCGCGCCATCCGGACCTCTCCGTCGTCATCAACAATGCCGGGATCTCCGAGCGGGGCGATCTCGCCCGCAGCGACCCCGCGACGCTGGACGCGCGCGCGGAGGCCCAGATCGCCGTCAATCTGCGGGCGCCGATCCGCATCTGCCATCGTCTCTTCGCGCCGCTGAGCCGGCTGGACAGCGCGATGATCGTCAACAACACCAGCGGGCTGGCCGTCGCCCCGACCGTTCCCCACCCGGTCTATTGCGCCACGAAGGCGGGCCTGCGCAGCTTCACCCAGTCGATGCGCTACCAGGCCGAAAAGGCGGGCGGCCGGCTCGCGATCACCGAGATCCTGCTGCCCGTGGTCGAGACGCCGATGACCGCGAGCGTCCCGCGCGGCCGCATGCCGGTCGACAAGGCGGCGGACCGAATCATGCGCGGTCTGGCCCGGGCCGAGCCGGAGATCTGGGTCGGGCAGACGGCGCTGCTGCGCCGCCTCGTCGGCCTGTCCCCTGCCCTCGCGCGACAACTTCTCAAGGTAGCAACTGGTTAGGTACCGGGGCGGGTTTCGCAGGCCGCGCCTTGACACACCTGACGACCGACCGCATCTGGGTCCGATGCGAGTTGCAGATGCCGATATTCTCATCGTGCCCGGATACAAGGGCTCACCCGAAGACCACTGGCAAAGCCGGTGGGAGCGCAAGCTGTCGACCGCGCGCCGCGTCCAGCAGGCCGAATGGACCAAGCCGGTGCGTGACGACTGGACCCGGACCATCGCCGACGCCGTCAACGAATCGACGCGGCCGATCGTGCTGGTCGCCCATTCGCTCGGCGTCGCCGCCACGGTGCAGGCGATCCCGCAGTTCCGCAACCGGATCTCGGGCGCGTTCCTGGTCGCGCCTCCGGATGTCGAGAACGATGCGATCCGGCCACGCCATCTGATGACCTTCGGGCCCTATCCCCGCGACCCGCTGCCCTTTCCGAGCGTCGTGGTCGCCAGTCGCGACGATGCCTTCTCGTCGCTGGAAAGTGCCGAGGACATTGCCGGCGCGTGGGGATCGCTGTTCATCGATGCCGGCGAGGCAGGCCATATCAATGCCGACAGCGGGCATGGGCCATGGCCGGAAGGTCTCCTGACCTTCGGCAAGTTCATGTCGCGGCTGACCGTGCCGGCCTGACGCCGCGAACGGCGTCAGGCACTTCAGGTCAGGCTCAGGCGGACGCCGCCTTCGCCAGGGCAGCGGCCCCGGCCGACAGCACGCCGAAATCCGATCCGACGCAGGCCATCCGGTAGCCGTAGCCGCGATAGCGCTTGGCATCGTCGGCCGTCATCGCATAGATCGCCGCGATCTTGCCGGCCGCGGCAGCCGATGCCGCGAGATCGCGGATCGTGGCTTCCGTCTTCTCGCTGCCCGGATCGAGCGTGCCGTCCCCGGACAGGGCGATCGACAGGTCCGACGGACCGACGAAGATGCCGTCGAGCCCCTCGATGGCGAGAATCTCCGGCAGATTGTCGAGGGCTGCGGCCGTCTCGATCATGGCGAAGGCCAGCGTCTCGGTGCGGGCCTCCGGCACGTAGCCGCCGCGGTTCCCGTAAGCGTGCAGCTGGGCCGCACGGGTCGGGCCGTAGGAACGCAGGCCCACCGGCGGATATTTCACCGCCGAAACGAAGGCGCGGGCATCCCCGGCCGTCTCGATCATCGGCATGATCAGGCCGGTGGCGCCGAAATCCAGGCACCGCGCGCCCAGCGACCGGTCCTCGATCGGCAGGCGCACCAGCGCCGGCTTGTCGAGAAGGACGGCGCGCTCGATCGCCACCCGCAGGGAGCCGACATCGAAGAGGCCATGCTGGACGTCGAAGGTCGCCACGTCGAAATCGGCGCGCAGGAACGCCTCGTGCACGAGCGGTTCGGGCATGCCGAGCCAGCACGACAGCACGAAGCCGCCTTCGCCGAGGCGGCTGCGAAGTTTGGGAAGGGCCATTCTATTCGGTGTGGACTTGCGTCTCGGCCTCGCCGAGGAACTGGGCCATGTGCCGCCGGATCTGATGGTCCGACTGGTCCACGCCAGCGTCGTCGAAATCCTTACGGATCTTCTGGAAGACGTCGTTGTCGCCGGCTTCGATGAAGTCCGCCTTGATGACCTCCTGTGCATAGGCCTTCGCGTCGTCGCCGGTCTTGCCCAGAAGCTCTGCCGCCCAGAGGCCGAGCAGCTTGTTGCGCCGGGCCTCGATACGGAAGCGAAGTTCCTGGTCATGGGCGTAGCGCGACTCGAAGTCCCGCTCGCGGTCGTTCAGCGACATCGTATCCTCCTTGTACAATCGGCCGGACGAAACCCTTCGGCCTAGCTGATCCTTACCGGCTGCGGCCGATGTTTTGAAGCCGCATTCGGCCGTGAACAGGCGCTTGCGCCCTTGATTTGTGCGCACAACCGCACGACTTCCCGAGCAAGCCATCCCTCGACGATTGTTAAGGTCCGCCGTTTGGGCTAATGAGCGGCATAGTCGTCAGACGTCTTCGCGCCGGGCCAGGGCCGGCGCCTCCACCACGATAGAGCTGCATAATGACACGTCGCCGCCGTATCTACGAAGGCAAGGGCAAGATCCTCTACGAGGGCCCCGAACCCGGCACCCTGGTCCAGTTCTTCAAGGACGATGCCACCGCCTTCAACAAGAAGAAGCACGAGGTTGTCGACGGCAAGGGCGTCCTCAACAACCGCATCTCCGAATACATTTTCTCCCACCTGAACAAGATGGGCATCCCGACTCACTTCATTAAGCGGCTCAACATGCGTGAGCAGCTGATCAAGGAAGTCGAGATCATCCCGCTGGAAGTGGTGGTGCGCAACGTCGCGGCCGGCTCGCTGGCCAAGCGCCTCGGCATCGAGGAAGGCACGGTGCTGCCGCGCTCGATCATCGAGTTCTACTACAAGGCCGACGCGCTCGACGATCCGCTGGTCTCCGAGGAGCACATCACGGCCTTCGGCTGGGCGAGCCCGCAGGAGATCGACGACATCATGGCGCTGGCCATCAGGGTCAACGACTTCCTCTCCGGTCTCTTCCTCGGCGTCGGCATCCAGCTCGTCGATTTCAAGATCGAGATGGGTCGCCTGTTCGAGGGCGACATGATGCGGATCATCGTCGCCGACGAGATTTCTCCCGATTCCTGCCGCCTCTGGGACGTGCAGACCCAGGAGAAGCTCGACAAGGACCGGTTCCGCCGCGACATGGGCGGCCTCGTCGAGGCCTACCAGGAAGTCGCGCGGCGTCTCGGCATCATGAACGAAAACGAGCCACCCCGCCCCTCGGGGCCGGTACTGGTCAAGTGAGGCGGCGCCGTGCCGTCAAGCAGCCGGTACCGGCGCTGAAACTGGTCTATTCGAGAGACAGGCGGATATCGTGATGAAGGCACGCATTGTCGTCACGCTGAAGAACGGCGTTCTGGACCCCCAGGGCAAGGCCATCGAGGGCGCGTTGGGCCATCTCGGCTTCGACGGGGTCGGATCGGTCCGCCAGGGCAAGGTCTTCGACGTGGAACTCCACGGCACCGATGGCGAGACCGCACAGGCCCAGCTTGACGCCATGTGCGACAAGCTGCTCGCCAATCCGGTGATCGAGAACTACACCGTCGAGATCGCCTGAGAGCTCGACGGCCTCGTTTCGACCGTTCAGAGCGGTGGCTGTCGCCTGAGGCAGCCGCCGGATCGTCCTCACCTTTCGAGCCGCACCCATGAAAACAGCCGTCGTCCTCCTTCCCGGCCTCAATCGCGATCGCGACATGATCGCCGCCCTGACCGCCATCACCGGTCGGGCGCCGCAGACGGTCTGGCAGACGGAGACGACGATCCCCGATGTCGATCTCATCGTCATCCCGGGCGGCTTTTCCTTCGGCGATTACCTGCGCTGCGGCGCCATCGCGGCACGCGCGCCGGCGATGCGGGCGGTCGCCGAGGCGGCCGCGCGCGGCGTGCCGGTGCTGGGCGTCTGCAACGGCTTCCAGATCCTGTGCGAGGCCGGGCTCCTGCCGGGCGCGCTGATGCGCAACAACACGCTGCGCTTCGTCTGCCGCGACGTGAAGCTCGAAGTGGTGACCGCCGCCACCCGCTTCACCGGCAACTACACCGACGGCCAGGTCATCCGCTGCCCGGTCGCCCATCACGACGGCAACTACTTCGCCGACGACGAGACGCTGGCCCGCCTCGACGGCGAGAACCGCGTTGTCTTCCGCTACGCCGAGGGCACCAATCCGAACGGCGCGATCCGCGACATCGCCGGCATCGTCAACGCCGATGGCAACATCCTCGGCATGATGCCGCATCCCGAGAATCTCATCGAACCCGAGCATGGCGGCACCGACGGCCGCGCGATCTTCGAGAGCGCGCTCGGCATCACCTCGCGTCTCGCCGCGTGAGCCAGCTCGTCCTGCGGCCCGCCGCGCTTCTGGCAGCCCTCGCCCTGTCCGCACTGCTCGGCGCCTGCGCGGCCAAGCCGGGCGCTGCGACCGGCGATGCCGCCGCGGGCGACGACACCGGTCTCGACCGGATGGAACGCCTGACCCTGACGGCCAATCGCTGCTGGTTCAAATCCGGCGACGCCGCCTTCGCGCCCTACAGCCTCGCGCCGGAACTCTCGTCCTTCTCGGGCCGGCCGCGCTTCCTGCTGGTGCCGCGCGGCAAGCCGGAATCGAAGCCGCTTCTGGTCGTCGAAGGCCGCAAGGGGTCGACCGCCATCGACACCTACGGTCCGCTGATGGGCGAGCCCGTCGCGGCCCGCATTTCCGCCGACCTGTCCCGCTGGCGTGCCGGCGCGGATGGCTGCTCGGCCTGACATGCGGCGCATGCGGACCCTTGCGGCGATGCTGGCGGGCTTCGGCCTCAGCGCCTGCCTGTCGGGCGAATCCGCCTCGCTGGCCGAGCTCGCCGCGCCGGTCGCGGCGCCGGCCTTTGCCGGCCCCGCGCGTCCCGGCCCGGCCGAGATCGACTATGCGAACGCCACCGCTGCCGGCATCTATCGCCGCCGCAGCGCCGAGCGGTCCGCGACCTTCCTCTCCGACCGCGATCTCGGCGGCTATGGCCTTTGCCTGCGCTCGCCGGCCGCCAAGGGCGGCATGGACCATGCGCTGATCCTGTTCACCCGCCGCCTCGACGGCGATGCGATCTCGCAGGTGGATGACGACACGCTGGTGCTGCGCCGCCCGGCCGATACGGCGCCCTGCCGGGCCGGCGACAGCGCCTATGTTCCGGCGGGCCAGCGCTAGGCGCCGAGCGCACGCCGTGGCGGCTCCGGCCGCCGACCGATCCTACCAGCGCTGCTTGACCGGCTCGACCCGCCCCGCGGGATCGTCCTTGTAGGACCGGATCGAGGCCTCCAGCGCCGTATATTCGCGGCAGCCATTCTCGAAGGCGCCGTCGGAAAAGGTCAGCGCCACGCGCCGGCACTCGCCGCGCAGCCGGATCAAGAGGATGCCCGCGTCGCGCACCCGTCCGAGATCCAGATAGGCCTCGCCGAGATAGGCCATGGCGCCCCGGTGATGCGGATTGATCGACAGCGCCCGGCCATAGGCGTCGAGGGCGCGCTCGTGATTGCCGGACTTGCGCAGCGCATAGGCGAGCAGCGTCCAGGCGTTGTCGTGATGCGGCCGCCTATCCACGACCTTGCCGAAGGCGGTGATGGCGGCCGGCCAGTTCTCAGCGTCGAAGGCTTCGACGCCATCGGCGTAATCGGAATCGCCCGAGCGCACGGTCGGGCTCATCTCGCCGGAGAACACCGCGCCGGCGTCCTGCGATGCGCCGACCATGACCATCAGGCCGAGGCACAGGGATGCGGCAAGCTGCAAAGCCGCTCGTCTCGCCATGGTCGCCATCGGGTTCTCCCTGCCTGTGCCGGTCCCCGGGCAGGATGAGACCATCGATCGGACCGGCGCGAAACCGGCATCGGGTGCGGCAGAGCGTCTCGCCGTCCAGCCGATCGCCGGGCCGGATCTCCGCGCGCAACGGGGGAACACCGGCCAAGCCCCTTTGTGTGCGCCGCGCCAGATGGTAACAGGCGCGCAGGACCTTGCCGGAACGTCGCCCCAGGACACGCCATGAACGCCGAGACCCCCATCACCCCGGAACTGATCGCCGCGCACGGGCTGAAGCCGGACGAGTACGATCGCGTCCTGGCGCTGATCGGCCGCGAGCCGACCCTGACCGAACTCGGCATCTTCTCGGCCATGTGGAACGAGCATTGCTCGTACAAATCCTCCAAGCGCTGGCTGCGCACCCTGCCGACCAAGGGCGAGCGCGTCATCCAGGGCCCCGGCGAGAATGCCGGCGTCGTCGATATCGGTGACGGGCTCTGCGTGGTCTTCAAGATGGAGAGCCACAACCATCCCTCCTATATCGAGCCCTATCAGGGCGCGGCGACCGGCGTCGGCGGCATCCTGCGCGACGTCTTCACCATGGGCGCCCGGCCGATCGCGGCGATGAACGCCCTGCGCTTCGGCGCCCCCGACCATCCGCGCACCCGCCACGTCGTGGCCGGTGTCGTCGCCGGCGTCGGCGGCTACGGCAATTCCTTCGGCGTGCCGACCGTTGGCGGCGAGGTCAATTTCCACCCGCGCTACAACGGCAACTGCCTCGTCAACGCCTTCGCCGCGGGCCTCGCGAAGACCGACGCGATCTTCTACTCCAAGGCGGAGGGCGTCGGCCTCCCGGTCGTCTATCTCGGCGCCAAGACCGGCCGCGACGGTGTCGGCGGCGCGACCATGGCCTCGGCCGAGTTCGACGACACCATCGAGGAGAAGCGCCCGACCGTGCAGGTCGGCGACCCCTTCACCGAGAAGTGCCTGCTGGAAGCCTGCCTCGAACTGATGCAGACCGGCGCCGTCATCGCCATCCAGGACATGGGCGCGGCGGGCCTGACCTGCTCGGCCGTCGAGATGGGCGCCAAGGGCGACCTCGGCATCGAGCTGGACCTCGACCAGGTGCCGGTCCGCGAGGCGAAGATGAGCGCCTACGAGATGATGCTGTCGGAGAGCCAGGAGCGCATGCTCATGGTGCTGCGTCCCGACAAGCGCGACGAGGCCGAGGCGATCTTCGTCAAATGGGGCCTCGACTTCGCTGTGGTCGGCCGCACCACCGACAATCTGCGCTTCCGCATCATGTGGGAGAGCCGCGAGGTCGGCAATCTGCCGATCAAGGAACTGGGCGACGAGGCGCCGGAATACGACCGGCCGTGGATCGAGCCGGTGCCGGCCGCACCGATCGCCGCCGCCGACATCGCCGAGCCCGCCGATTACGGCGCCGCGCTCATCAAGCTGCTCGGCTCGCCGGATTTGTGCTCGCGCCGCTGGGTGTTCGAGCAGTACGACACGCTGATCCAGGGCAATTCGCTGCAGCGGCCGGGCGGCGACGCCGGCGTCGTGCGCGTCGACGGCCATCCGACCAAGGCACTGGCCTTCTCCTCCGACGTCACGCCGCGCTATTGCGAGGCCGACCCGCTGCAGGGCGGCATGCAGGCGGTCGCCGAATGCTGGCGCAACCTGACCGCCGTCGGCGCCGAGCCGCTCGCCTCCACCGACAATCTGAACTTCGGCAATCCCGAAAAGCCGGAACTGATGGGCCAGTTCGTCAAGGCGGTCGAGGGCATCGGCGCGGCCTGCGAGGCCCTCGCCTTCCCGATCGTCTCGGGCAATGTCTCGCTCTACAACGAGACCCACGGCCAGGCGATCCTGCCGACCCCGACCATCGGCGGCGTCGGCCTGATCGAGGACCGCAGCCGCACCGCCACGATCGGCGGCATGCAGGATGGCGAGACGCTGGTGCTGATCGGTGCCGACGGCACGCATCTGGGCGCCACGGTCTATCTGCGCGAGATCGACGGCCGCGAGGCCGGCTCCCCGCCGCCGGTCGACCTGGCCGCCGAAAAGCGCCACGGCGACTTCGTCCGCGGCCTGATCCGCGACGGCCGGGTCGCCGCCTGCCACGACCTCTCCGACGGCGGCCTTGCCATCGCGCTGGCCGAGATGTGCATGGCCTCCGGTCGCGGCGCCAGCGTCGATGCCGGCGACGGCTCCGACCATGCCCGCCTGTTCGGCGAGGACCAGGCCCGCTACGTCGTCGCGCTGAAGGCCGGGGACGTCGCCGCGGTGGAAGCGGAAGCCGCCACGGCGGGCGTTCCGGTCCGCCGCCTCGGCACGGTCGAGGGCGACCGGCTGGTCGTCGCCGGACGCCTCGACGTGACGGTGGAAGAGCTGACGATCGCCCATGAGACCTGGTTCCCGGCCTACATGTCCGGCGAGATCATCGAGCCGGCCGCCGCCGCCTGAGCGAAGGCCCCTCCCCAGTCCGCCCGATTGATCGCGGACCGGGCGATACCTATCATCAGGCCCGGCCGCGATTCCGGACCCGGCCGAAGGAGATCCAGCCCATGCCCATGAACGCCCGCGACATCGAGACGATGATCAAGGACGCCATCCCCGATGCCGACGTGACGATCCGCGATCTGGCGGGCGACGGCGACCATTATGCCGCCGAGATCGTCTCGGAGAGCTTTCGCGGCAAGTCGCGCGTCCAGCAGCATCAGATGGTCTACCAGGCGCTGAGGGGCAACATGGGCGGCGAACTGCACGCCCTGGCCCTACAAACCAGCGCGCCGAAGTAATATGTCGGGGTGACGAGGACGAGGTTCCCGCCACCGACGATTTCGCATCGCGCCGCGCTGGCCGTCCGAACGACGGACGACATGGCCGCGCGATGCAGGACAAACCCCGCGCGGATCGCCCGCGCGCTTGCGTGCCGGTCCGACCGGCCGCCTGACCGACACCTTGCTTTCGACGAGCGAGGCGATTGAAATGGACGCACGGCAGAAGCGCTGAAGGCCGCTGCACCAGTGTCCGCGAACCCTGAGCAAAGGACCGCATCCATGACCGCCATCAACGAATGGATCGACAACGAAGTGAAGACCAACGACGTCGTGGTCTTCATGAAGGGCACGCCGGCCTTCCCGCAGTGCGGCTTTTCCGGCCAGGTCGTGCAGATCCTCGACTATCTCGGCCTCGAGTACAAAGGCGTGAACGTCCTCTCCACCGACGAACTGCGCCAGGGCATCAAGACCTACAGCGAATGGCCGACGATCCCGCAGCTCTACGTGAAGGGCGAGTTCGTCGGCGGCTGCGACATCATCCGCGAGATGTTCCAGGCCGGCGAGCTGCAGACCTTCCTGGTCGACAAGGGCATCGCCACCACCGCACCGGCGCCCGCCGCCGGCTGACCCTTCGGCGCGCCGCGGGACATCCCGCGCGCCTGCCCCCATATCCTGATCCGCGGCCCGTGCGTTCTTGAGCGTGCGGGCCGCTTTCGGTTGACACAGCGTCGCCCGCTTCACGCCGCCGAATTGCTAAGCCATGCTTGCGGTTTTGTGCAGTGCGAAATACATCTGCGCGGATCGATCCCACGAGGCTGATGATGTCCAACGCGTCCCCCAACGCCGAAACGCGCGGGCTTCCCTATTGGGAACTCGTCACCATGGTCGCCTGCCTGATGGCGCTCAATGCGGCGGCGATCGACATCTTCATTCCCTCACTACAGGAAATGGGCGCGGCCCTCGGCGTCGACGACGCCAACCAGCGCCAGTTCGTGATCACCGCCTACATTCTCGGCTTCGGCGGCGCGCAGATCCTCTACGGCACGCTGTCGGACCGGTTCGGCCGCCGGCCGATCCTGTTCTTCGGCCTCGCCGTCTACATCCTCGCCTCGATCGCCGCGATCTTCTCGCCCACCTTCGGCATCCTCCTGGCGCTGCGCGCCCTGCAGGGCATCGGCGCGGCCGCGACCCGGGTCATCGCCATCTCGGTGGTGCGCGACTGCTTCGGCGGCCGCCGCATGGCCAGCGTGATGTCGCTGGTGATGATGGTGTTCATGGCGATCCCGGTGATCGCACCGAATATCGGCCAGGCGATCATGCTGTTCGGGTCGTGGCGCGAGATCTTCGTGGCGATCGCCATCTTCGGCGCCTTCGTCACGGTCTGGGCCGCCCTGCGCCTGCCGGAGACCCTGAGCCCCGACGACCGGCGCGAGCTCACCGGCAAGCGCATCGTCGAGGCGTTCCGCATGGTCCTGACCAACCGGGTCGCCTTCGGCTACACGGTCTCCACGGCCCTGATCTTCGGCGTCCTGTTCGGCTTCATCAACCAGGCCGAGCAGATCTATACCGGCCTTTACGGCCTCGGCCCGATCTTCACCGTCGTCTTCTCGGCGACCGCGGTCTTCATGTCGGCCGCCTCGTTCCTCAACTCGAAGCTGGTCGAGAAGCTTGGCATGCGGCGCCTGTCGCACGGCGCGCTGATCGGCTTCCTGTCGCTGGCCGCGCTGCACCTCGTCGTCGCCTACGCCATGGGCGGTGCGGCACCGCTGTGGTTCTTCGTGCCCATCATGACGCTGAATTTCTGCCTGTTCGGCTTCATCGGCACGAACTTCAACGCGCTGGCCATGGACCCGCTCGGCCATGTCGCCGGCACCGCCTCCTCGGTGCTGGGCTTCATGCAGACCTTCGGCGGCGGCCTGTTCGGCGCGGCGATCGGCTATTTCTACGACGGCACGGTGCTGCCGATGCTGGTCGGCTTCATCATCCTGTCGGTCTCGTCGCTGATCTGCGTGGTGCTGGCCGAGGGGCGGCTGTTCGACGCCAAATACGACACGCCGGCCACCGGCGCCGCGCCGACGAGCACCGGCGCCGAATAGCTGCCCTGCGCAAGCGGCAGGGAGATCTCATTGTCTATAGGCGCTGCCGCCTATCGCGGCAGCAGGCCGTCCCGTGCGGCGGTCCAGACGCTGGCGTCGCAGGCTGCGATGACGACGCCCTCCTTGTCGCGCGGCGTGTAGGGCGAGCCGTCGGGCTTGCCGACATGGCCGCCGGCCTCCGCGACCAGCAGGCAGCCGGCCAGATGGTCCCAGGGCATCAGCTTGGAATAGACGCTGAAATGCGAGCCGCCGGAGGCCAGCAGCCGGTACTCGTGGCCGGCGCAGCGATAATTGCCGGTGATCTTCACCCCCGCCAGGCGCGGCAGCAGCGCCGCCTTGTCGTCGGGCGGAAAATAGCTGGTGCTGATGCAGCCGATGGTCTCGGCCAGCGGCAGGGCGGCCGCGGTCGTCAGCCGCCGTGTCTCGCCCGAACGCGTGCGCTGGAATGCACCGGCGCCCTTCTCGGCGATCATGACGTCGTCGCCCACCGGATCGTAGATGATGCCGCCGACGGTCTCGCCGCGCAGCACCACCGCCGCCATCACCGCGAACAGCGGCAGGCCGGCGGCGAAATTCGCCGTGCCGTCGACCGGGTCCACCACGATCGCTAGTTCCGCGTCGTCGAGGCGATCCAGCAGCGCCGGGTCGGCGGCCACCGATTCCTCGCCGAGGAACAGGGCGTCGGGCGCCAGCGACCGGCATTCGCGGGCGATCCAGCGCTCCGCCGCCTCGTCGGCCTCGGTAACGAGATCCGTCGCCGAAGTCTTCTGCCGGATGTCGGCCTCCGACAGATTGCGGAAGCGCGGCATGATATCCGCGATCGCCGCCTCCCGCAGGATATGGGCCAGGCGGTCGATATCGATGGGTGCGGTCATGACGGAAGGCCTTCGGCTGAGGGTCAGGTCGTGGGGGAAGCGGGCGCCAGTCCGGCGAAGTCGAACAGCGACGGATCGAGGAGATGGCCGGGCCGCACATTGGCCAGGGCCCGCAGCATGACCTGCTTGCGGCCCGGAAAGCGGCGCTCGAGATCGGCGATCATCTGCTTGGTCACGTTGCGCTGCAGCCCGTCCTGGCTGCCGCAGAGATCGCAGGGGATGATCGGGAAATCCATGGCCGCCGAGAACCTGGCGATATCCTCCTCCACCGACCGGATCAGCGGCCGCAGCACCATCAGGTCGCCCTCGTCGTTGATGAGCTTGGCCGGCATCGCCGACAGCCGACCGCCATGGAAGAGGTTCATGAAGAAGGTCTCGAGGCAGTCGTCGGCATGGTGGCCGAGCACCAGCGCCTCGCAGCCCTCCTCGCGGGCGATGCGGTAGAGATTGCCCCGCCGCAGGCGCGAGCACAGCGCGCAATAGGTGGCGTTCGACGGCACCTTCTCGGTGACGACGGAATAGGTGTCGCGATATTCGATCCGGTGCGGAATGTCGTAGCGGGTCAGGAAATCCGGCAGCACATGCTTGGGGAAGTTCGGCTGCCCCTGGTCGAGATTGCAGGCGAGGAGATCGACCGGCAGCAGGCCGCGATATTTCAGGTCCGACAGGAGCGCCAGCAGCGCGTAGGAATCCTTGCCGCCGGACAGGCCGACCAGCCAGCGCGCGCCCGGCCGGGCCATGGCATGCGCTTCGATGGTCTCGCGCATCTCGCGCAAAAGCCGCTTGCGCAGCTTCTTGAAGGTCACCGACGACGGGCAGTCGCGAAACAGCGGATGCGCCGAGCCGGCGCCATCCTCGGCAGCCTGCGCCGCCGCGTCGTCGTCCTGCGCGCCCGCTGCGCGCGCGGTCTCCAGATCGAGCATCCCCGCCTCCGTCGTCACGGGCTTCGTCTAGCTGCAGACCGCCCAAAACAAAAGGCCGCCCAGAGGACGGCCTTTCGCAGAAATCGCATGCACCAAGAAATCAGCGCGAATAGAACTCGACCACGAGGTTCGGTTCCATCTGCACCGGGTACGGCACGTCGTGCAGGCCCGGAACGCGCTGGTAGGTCGCGACCATCTTCTGGTGATCGACCTCGATGTATTCCGGCACGTCGCGCTCGGCGAGCTGCACGGCCTCGAGGATGATCGTCAGCTGCTTGGACTTCTGACGAACCTCGATCACATCGCCCGGCTTGCAGACGTAGGACTGGATGTTCGTGCGCACGCCGTTGACGTTGACATGGCCGTGATTGACGAACTGACGGGCCGCGAAGATCGTCGGCACGAATTTCGCACGATACACGACGGCGTCGAGACGGCTCTCGAGCAGACCGATCAGGTTCTCCGAGGTGTCGCCCTTACGGCGCGCGGCCTCTTCGTAGATCTTGCGGAACTGCTTCTCGGAGACGTCGCCGTAATAGCCCTTGAGCTTCTGCTTGGCGCGCAGCTGCACGCCGAAGTCGGAAACCTTGCCCTTGCGGCGCTGGCCATGCTGGCCCGGGCCGTACTGGCGCCGGTTGACCGGGGACTTGGGACGACCCCAGATGTTCTCGCCCATGCGGCGATCGATTTTGTACTTCGCTGATGCGCGCTTGCTCATCGCATTTCCTTCAACAAAACGAGGCCCCGCGGACAATCCGAGGGCCTTCTGAGGAAACGCGCCCTCCTCTGCCCGCTGTTGCGGACTGACAGGACGACATTGGCACGAGGCGATGCCGTCCACGGGACACGTCAAAAACCGGCTGGAACGGGTCCAACCGGCTGGGCTGTTCCATACGGGGGCGGCCGGAAACTGTCAACCGGGCCGCCCGCCGGATCAGTATTTGGCGATCACCCAGATCGCATGGATGATGCCCGGGATGTAGCCGAACAGCGTCAGGATGATGTTGATCCAGAAGTGCTTGCCGAAGCCGACCTGCATGAACACGCCGACCGGCGGCAGGATGATCGCGAGAATGATGCGGATGATGTCCATGGGGTCTGATCCTCTTGTACGGGTGTCGGTCACTGCAACACCGCTTGTCCCGCCTCGTTCCCCTCAGGCCGTTTTGAAGGGATAGCGCAGCTTGATCTTTGCGCCCGGCGATGCCACCCGTTGCAACCTGCCGATACGGAAGGGCGACGGGATGGGTCGACGGATGAGGGTCTTGCCGCTGGTGCTGGGCGCAGGGGTTCTGCTGAGCGCCTGCGCCACATTGTCGGAAGAGGAGTGCGTGACCAGCGACTGGCGCACCCTCGGCGAATCGGACGGCGCCAATGGCTGGCCGGTCAATTTCGTTGCGCAGCACCAGGCCGCCTGCAGCAAGCACGGCATCGAACCCGACCTGTCCGCCTGGCGCAGCGGCTGGGACGCCGGCATCGCCAGTTTCTGTACGCCGGAGAACGGCGCCCGGATCGGCGCGCGGGGCGGCAGCTACCAGAATTCCTGCCCGCTCGACCTCAAGGCCGGCTTCGAGGAACCCTACCGCGCCCACAAGCGCGTCTATGATGCCGACCGGAGGGTCGACGACCTGCAAGGGCGCATCGACCGGCTGCGCGACGAGATCGACACGCTGGACGACGAGAAGGCGGAGCGCGGCAAGCGGCGCGATCTGCGGCGGCTGCGCGACGATCTTTGGGACGCCGAGGACGATCTGCGCCGGGCCGAAGAGGATCTGCTGCTGGCACGCTTCGCCGAGCGGGCGGCCGGCTAGCTGGCGCCGTCGGCCACTTCGAGGCCGAAGCCACGCACCAGCCGGCGCATCTGGTAGCCGGGTGCGCCGCCGGTGAAATGGGCGCGGTCGAAGCCTTCGGGCAGTTCGCCCGAGCCCGGCTTGCACAGCGAGCGCGCCCGCCGGGCGATCGCCTCGGCCGGGTCGAGCCAGTCCACCGGCCATGGCGCCAGCCGGCGGAAATGGTTGGCGATCAGCGGATAATGGGTGCAGGCGAGAACGACGATGTCGGTCCGCTGGCCGCCGGCCTCGACGAAGCACGGGGCGATCTCCGCCGCCATCGCGTCGTCGAGTTCCTGGCCGCCGCTCGCCTCGCTGTCGAGGAGCGAGCGTTCGGCCAGCCGGGCCAGTTCCGGCGATCCCACCAGCCGCACCTCGCAATGGGTGGCAAAGGCCTCCACGAGATCGCGCGTATAGACGCGGCGCACCGTGCCGGGCGTCGCCAGCACACTGACGAGGCCCGACCGGGTGCGCTCGGTGGCCGGCTTGATGGCCGGCACCGTGCCGACGAAGGGAATGGCGAAGCGGGCGCGCAATTGCGGCAGCACCAGCGTCGAGGCGGTGTTGCAGGCGATGACCGCAAGGCTGGGTTCGTAGGTGTCGATGAGCTCGGCGAAGAGGTCGAGAATGCGCGCCACCAGCGGCTCCTCCTCCCAGTCGCCATAGGGAAAGCCCGCATCGTCGGCTACATAGATGAAGCGCCGGTCGGGCATCGCCGTCCGCAATTCGCGCAGCACGGTCAGTCCGCCAATGCCCGAATCGAAGACGAGGATCGGCGCGTTCACAGGGCCGGCTTTCCGGTCCCGTCCGGCGCCGGATCGGCGTCAGCCGGCGCGTCGTCCCCGGCGTGCCCACGCTCGGCCTTGTCCACCGGCGCGAGGCCGCCCTTGGCAATGACGTAGTCGAAGGAGCGGATGACGCCGCGCATGGTCCGCACTTCCGGCTCGGAGAAGCCGGCCTTGGTCAGCATGGTGCGCAGCTTCTGGGCCAGCGCCTCGCGCTTGTGCTCGGGATAGAAATAGCCGTTGCGGTCGAGCGAGGTCTCCAGATGCTCCAGCAGCCGGTGCAGGTCCTCCTTGCGCGCCGGCGGCACTTCGGGCGCCGAGAATCGCGGCTTGGTGACATCCGCCGAGCCGGCCATGCGCCAGGCATAGCTCATCAGAAGCACGGCCTGGGCGATGTTCAGCGAGGCGAAATCCGGATCGACCGGGAACGTCACGATCTCGTCGGCAAGGCCCACTTCCTCGTTGGACAGGCCGAAGCGCTCGCGGCCGAACAGGATGCCCGCCGACTGGCCGGCGCCGATCCGCGCCCGCAGATTGGCGGCGGCCGTCTCCGGCTCGCGCACCGGCTTGAAGCTGTCGCGGGCCCGCGCCGTCGTCGCATAGACGAAAGTCAGATCGGCCACCGCCGCCTCGACGCTGTCATAGAGCCGGGCGGCCTCGATCACGTGGTCGGCGCGCGACGCCGCGGCCACCGCCCGCTCGTTCGGCCAGCCGTCGCGCGGGCTGACGAGGCGCAGGTCGGACAGGCCGAAATTGGCCATCGCCCGCGCCACCATGCCGATATTCTCACCGAGCTGGGGCTCCACGAGCACGATGGCAGGCCCGGCCTCGGGCATCTTGTTGGGCGACTGGTTCTCGGGCACGCTGGCGACATCCTCTGTTCGGCTCGCTGATACCGCGCCACGCCCGCCACGCCAAGCGGGGCGCAAGAGCATCCCCAGCCGCGCTGGTTCAAGGCGTCGCGCCGTCTACCCCTTCCCAGGCGATGCGGCGCAGCGGATCGGGATCGGCCTCGACCCGGTCGCGGCGGGCCGACAGGACCAGCGTCTCGCGGGTCTCGGTCCGGTAGGTCGGCCAGTCGTCGCCGGGCGGGCCGCCATTGACGAAGGCCATCCAGCGATCGCGCATCCGTCCCGCCAGTTGCTGGCGCGCGGGATCCGGCAGGACGCCGAGATAGACGCTGCGGAACGGCTTCAGGAAATCCTCGAACAGCAGCGGCAGGTCGACCGAATGGGTCGCTCCGAGCCGCGACAGGAGCCCCTTCGCCTCCCAGTCCAGCCGGTACATGTAGGTGGGCGCGCGCTGCGACTGGCTGTCGGCTATGTGGATCGCCGCCATGCGGAAGAGGAGATCCGTGCCGAAGGCGATGCGCCCGGCCCGGCCCGCGGGATAGAGCGCGGCGATCCTCTCGGCCGCCGCCTCCCCCGCGGTCTCGGCCACCCACCGGGCCAGGGACGGCTTGTCGCTGTCGATCTTGAAGATCGGCAACTCGCTGAAGAAGGAGAACTCGTCGCGATTGGTGCCGATCAGGAGCGGCACCGGCTTCATGGCGCGGTAGAGCGCGGGCAGCGGGCCGTCCGGCAGTTCGCCGCAATCGAAATGCGGCCGCGAGGGGATGCCGGGAAATTCCGCCGTGACCTTGCGGGCCGCGAGACCGAAGGCCCGGGGCGCCAGCCGGAACAGACGCTCGCGATCGGCCTCTGCGCCGAGGACTGCCAGCGTGCGCTCGCCGATCTCCATCGCCTGCTGGCGCGGATAGAACAGATTGAGCCCGCCCGACTGCATGATCGCCCGCGAGAACAGCCCATGCGATCCCGGCGCTGCCATGTGAAAGGCGACGGAGGCCGCCCCGGCGGATTCGCCGGCGATCGTCACCCGTTCCGGATCGCCGCCGAAGGCCGCGATGTTGTCGCGCACCCAGGCGAGCGCCAGCCGCTGGTCGAGCAGCCCGGCATTGGCGGCAAAGCGCGCGTCGCCGGGAAACAGTTCGGCAAAGCCGTTGAAGCCGAAGACGCCGAGCCGGTAGTTCAGCGTCACCACCACGGCATCGCCGCGGCGGGCGAGATCGGCGCCGGGATATTGCGATCCCGAGCCGATGATGAAGCCGCCGCCATGGATGAAGACGAGGACCGGCCGCGACCCGCGCGTGTCCGGCGTCCAGACATGCAGGTTCAGGCAGTCCTCGCTGAAGGTCCGCTTCAGCCCGGCAAAGGTGGCGAAGGGTTCGGCCAGAGCGCGGCGCTGGGGCGCTGCCGGCCCGTAGGCATCGGCGTCGAAGGTCCCCCGAAACGGCGCGGCGGGCCTCGGCGCGGCAAAGCGCAGGCGTCCGACCGGCGGCACGGCATAGGGAATGCCGAGAAAGCAAGCGATGCCGCCGATGCGGTTGCCCCGAACCCGGCCGCAGGGCGCCTCCGCCACCACCGATGCTGTCATGCGCGAACTCCTGTGCGGTTGGTGGCGAGTCGCACCGGCCCACCGGCGGCGAGCGGCGCCGCCCATGCTTTGCGTCCACCGATACGGGTGTTATAGGGCGCCGTGAGTTTCGGGCGTGGCACCGCGTCCTGCATTCATGCGGCCGCTCAGGGCCGCGTTTTCATTGCTTCAGGGGGAAGACAGAGATGGCGAAGATCAAGGTCGACAATCCGGTCGTGGAACTCGATGGCGACGAGATGACCCGGATCATCTGGCAGTTCATCAAGGACAAGCTGATCCATCCCTATCTCGACATCGACCTTGAATATTACGACCTCGGCATGGAGAACCGCGACGCCACCGACGACCAGGTGACGGTGGATGCGGCCAACGCCATCAAGAAGCACGGCGTCGGCGTCAAATGTGCGACGATCACCCCGGACGAGGACCGCGTCGCCGAATTCGGCCTGAAGAAGATGTGGCGTTCGCCCAACGGCACGATCCGCAACATCCTCGGCGGCGTCATCTTCCGCGAGCCGATCATCGCCAAGAACGTGCCGCGCCTGGTGCCCGGCTGGACCCAGCCGGTGATCGTCGGCCGCCATGCCTATGGCGACCAGTACCGCGCCACCGACTTCAAGTTCCCCGGCAAGGGCAAGCTGTCGATCAAGTTCGTCGGCGAAGACGGCGAGACCATCGAGCACGAGGTGTTCGACGCCCCGGCCGCCGGCATCGCCATGGCCATGTACAATCTCGACGAGTCGATCCGCGACTTCGCCCGCGCCTCGCTGAACTACGGCCTGCAGCGCGGCTACCCGGTCTATCTGTCGACCAAGAACACCATCCTCAAGGTCTATGACGGCCGCTTCAAGGACATCTTCCAGGAGGTGTACGAGGCCGAGTTCGAGGACAAGTTCAAGGCCGCCAAGATCACCTACGAGCACCGCCTGATCGACGACATGGTGGCCTCCAACCTGAAATGGTCGGGCGGCTATGTCTGGGCCTGCAAGAACTACGACGGCGACGTGCAGTCCGACACCGTGGCCCAGGGCTTCGGCTCGCTCGGCCTGATGACCTCGGTGCTGATGACGCCGGACGGCAAGACCGTGGAAGCGGAAGCCGCCCACGGCACCGTCACCCGCCACTACCGCCAGCATGAGCGCGGCGAGCAGACCTCGACCAACTCGATCGCCTCGATCTTCGCCTGGACCCGTGGCCTCGCCCACCGCGCCAAGCTCGACGACAACGCAGCCCTTGCCGAGTTCGCCTCGACGCTGGAGAAGGTCTGCGTGTCGACCGTGGAGAGCGGCCACATGACCAAGGACCTGGCGCTGCTGATCGGCCCGGACCAGCCGTGGCTGTCGACCACCGGCTTCCTCGACAAGGTCGACGAGAACCTGCAGAAGGCCATGGCCTGATCGCCAGCCCGACAGCTGAATGACGAAACGCCCGGCCTCACCGCCGGGCGTTTTCGTATGTGGAGACGAGACGGCGGCGTCTCTGGCAGGGCGCAGTGTCAGTCGGGCGCGCCTGCACGATTGCGGCACTGCGGACCGGCGCGGGCCGAGTGGCACAAACGTAAAAGGGGCGCCCGCGGCGCCCCTTGATCCTCGATAAGCGTGTGCGGTCGGCCTCAGCCCCCCGCGGCCTCGATCGCCGCTTCGACCGCGGCGACGGCCGCATCGGCCTTGTCCGCGTCGGGACCGCCGGCCTGCGCCATGTCGGGCCGGCCACCGCCGCCCTTGCCGCCGATCGCGACGCTCGCCTCACGCACCAGCGCCACCGCATCGAAACGGTCGGTCAGGTCCGCCGTGACGCCGACGACGACGCTGGCCTTGCCGGCATCGACGCTGACAAAGGCGACGACGCCCGAGCCCAGCTGGGTCTTGGCCTCGTCCACCAGGCCCTTCAGATCCTTGCCGGCAACGCCGTTGAGCACACGGCCCAGGAAGCCGACCCCGGCCACGACCTTCGATGCCGAACCGCCCTCGCCGCTCGCGCCATCGCCGGCCAGCGCCAGCCGCTTGCGGGCTTCCGCCAGTTCGCGCTCGAGCCGGCGGCGCTCTTCGACAACCGCTTCCAGGCGCGCCGGCGCATCGGCCGGCGAGACCTTGAGGATCGACGCCATCTGCCGGACGCGGGCATCCTGCGCGAGGAGATGATCCCGCGCCGCCTGGCCGGTCAGCGCCTCGACGCGGCGCACGCCGGCCCCGACCGCGCTCTCGCCCAGGATATGGACGAGGCCGATGTCGCCGGTGGCGTTCACATGGGTGCCGCCGCACAGTTCGATGGAGAAGGTCTTGCCGGCCTTCTCGCCTTCCTCGCCCGTGCCCATGGACACGACCCGGACCTCGTCGCCGTATTTCTCGCCGAACAGCGCCATGGCGCCCGATGCGATCGCGTCGTCCACCGCCATCAGCCGCGTCTCGACCGGGGCGTTCTGCAGGACGATGCCGTTGGCCAGCCGCTCGACCTCGGCGAGTTCGGCGGCATCGATGGGCTTGGGATGGGAAAAGTCGAAGCGCAGCCGTTCCGGCGCGACCATCGAGCCCTTCTGCGCGACATGGCTGCCAAGGATCTCGCGCAGGCCCTCATGCAGGAGATGCGTCGCCGAATGGTTGGCGCGGATCTTGGTGCGCCGGCCATGATCGACGATCAGGTCCAGCGGCATGCCCGGCTTCACCGTGCCCGACTTCACCTTGCCGCGATGGACGAACAGCCCCTCGGCGAATTTCTGCGTGTCGGCGATGACGATCTCGACGCCGTCGCCGCGCATGATGCCGGTGTCGCCAAGCTGGCCGCCCGATTCGCCGTAGAAGGGCGTCTGGTTGAGGACGATGGCCACCTCGTCGCCGGCACCCGCTGCGGGGACCTCGGCGCCGTTGCGCACCACCGCCATGACAGAGCCCTCGGCCCGCTCGGTGTCGTAGCCGAGGAACTCCGTCGCGCCGACGCGCTCGCGGATCGGGAACCAGATCGTCTCGGACGCGGCTTCACCGGAACCTGTCCAGCTCTTGCGCGCCTCGGCCTTCTGCCGCTCCATGGCGGTGTTGAAGGCGTCGAGATCGACCTCGATGCCGCGCTGGCGCAGCGCGTCCTGGGTCAGATCCAGCGGAAAGCCGTAGGTGTCGTAGAGCTTGAAGGCGGTCTCGCCGGACAGCTTGGCGCCGGCATCCATGCCCTCTGTCGCGTCGGTGAGCAGCGACAGGCCGCGGTCGAGCGTCTGCAGGAAGCGCCGCTCCTCCAGCTTCAGCGTCTCGGAGATCAGCGCTTCGGCGCGCACCAGTTCGGGATAGGCGCGGCCCATCTCGGCGACCAGCGTCGGCAGCATCTTGTAGAGCACCGGCTCGCGCGCCCCGAGCATCTTGGCGTGGCGCATGGCCCGCCGCATGATGCGGCGCAGGACATAGCCGCGGCCCTCGTTCGACGGCAGCACGCCGTCGGCGATCAGGAAGGCGGTCGAACGCAGGTGGTCTGCGATGACACGGTGGCTGGCGACGCTGTCACCCTCGGCGCGCGAGCCGATGGTCGCCTCGACGCTGGCGATCAGCGCCTTGAACAGGTCGATGTCGTAATTGTCGTGGACGCCCTGCAGGATCGCCGCGAAGCGCTCCAGCCCCATGCCGGTGTCGATCGACGGGCGCGGCAGCTCGACGCGATTGTCGGCGCTGAGCTGCTCGAACTGCATGAAGACGAGATTCCAGATCTCGATGAAGCGGTCACCATCCTCGTCCGGGCTGCCCGGAGGGCCACCGGGGATGCCCTCGCCATGGTCGAAGAAGATTTCCGAGCACGGGCCGCACGGGCCGGTCTCGCCCATCGCCCAGAAATTGTCGGAGGTCGAGATGCGGATGATGCGGTCGTCGGACAGGCCGGCGATCTTGCGCCACAACGCCGCCGCTTCCTCGTCCTCGGAATAGACGGTGACCAGGAGCCGGTCGGCCGGCAGCGCGAATTCCTTGGTGATCAGGTTCCAGGCGAGTTCGATCGCCCGGTCCTTGAAGTAGTCGCCGAAGGAGAAATTCCCCAGCATCTCGAAGAAGGTGTGGTGCCGCGCGGTGTAGCCGACATTGTCGAGATCGTTGTGCTTGCCGCCGGCGCGCACGCATTTCTGCGAGGTCGCAGCGCGCTGGTAGGGCCGCGTCTCGACGCCGGTGAAGACGTTCTTGAACTGCACCATGCCCGCATTGGTGAACATCAATGTCGGGTCGTTGCGCGGCACGAGCGGCGACGAGGCCACCCGCTCGTGATCGTTCTTCGCGAAATAGTCGAGGAACGCGGACCGGATTTCGTTGACGCCACTCATGAATGCGACCTTCGGAATACCTGCGGGAAGAGCCCGTCGCCGCGGCGCGCACGCCGTCAGCCTCGGGCAAAGGCGCGTTGTACAGAGGCCCGCTCCGCCTGTCCATCAGACCCCCCAACGCGAAACGGCCCACCCGGAAGGGCAGGCCGTCGCGCATGTCGTGCTGCCGTTGCCGATCAGGCGTCGGAATCGTCGCCCGGGCCGGTGTCGTCCAGAAGCTGCTCGGCGAGAAGACCGGCATTCTGGCGGATCAGCGTCTCGATCTCGTCGGCGACGGCCGGATTGTCGCGCAGGAACGACTTGGCGTTCTCGCGTCCCTGCCCCAGCCGCTGGCTGTTGTAGGAGAACCACGCGCCCGACTTCTCGACGATGCCGGACTTCACGCCCAGATCGACCAGCTCGCCGGTCTTGGAGACGCCCTCGCCATACATGATGTCGAACTCGACCTGCTTGAACGGCGGCGCCAGCTTGTTCTTGACCACCTTGACCTTGGTCTGGTTGCCGGTGACCTCGTCGCGGTCCTTGATCGCGCCGATGCGGCGGATGTCGAGACGGACCGAGGCGTAGAACTTCAGCGCGTTGCCGCCCGTCGTCGTCTCGGGCGAGCCGAACATGACGCCGATCTTCATGCGGATCTGGTTGATGAAGATGACCATGCACTTGGAGCGCGAGATCGAACCGGTGAGCTTGCGCAGCGCCTGGCTCATCAGCCGGGCCTGCATGCCGGGCAGCGAATCGCCCATCTCGCCCTCGATCTCGGCGCGCGGCGTCAGCGCGGCGACCGAATCGACCACCAGCACGTCGATCGCGCCCGAGCGCACCAGCGTGTCGGTGATCTCCAGCGCCTGCTCGCCGGTGTCCGGCTGCGAGATCAGGAGGTTCTCCAGATCGACGCCCAGCTTGCGGGCATAGACCGGGTCGAGCGCGTGCTCGGCATCCACGAAGGCGCAGACGCCGCCCTTCTTCTGGGCTTCGGCAATGGTGTGCAGTGCCAGCGTCGTCTTGCCCGAGCTTTCCGGACCATAGACCTCGACGACGCGGCCCTTCGGCAGGCCGCCAATGCCGAGCGCGATGTCGAGGCCCAGCGAGCCGGTGGAAACGGTCTCGATCTCGACGATCTTTTCGTTCTCGCCGAGCCGCATGATAGAGCCCTTGCCGAAGGCTCTCTCGATCTGCGACAGCGCGGCGTCGAGCGCCTTGTTCTTGTCCAACGAATTATCCTCGACAAGCCTGAGTGAATTCTGTGCCATGAGAGACGAGACCTTATTCCACGCGTTGGACGGGGGTGCAATGACGAGCCGCACCATCACCATGTACTCTTTTTGTTCCCGTTCCGCAAGCCCGCGATCCCGGTTTGTTCCGTTTCCGCGCGCTGCGGCGAATCGCTTCGAGGCGATGGATTTCTGAAGTTTTGATGAAGAGCCCGCCCATGACCGCCCCCCTGATCTATGCCGCCGGTGCGGCCCATATCGACCGGCGCGCGATCTCGGACGCGCCCTTCATCCCGCATGCCTCCAATCCCGGGCGGCTGGTGGATTGTCCCGGCGGCGCGGCCTTCAACGCGGTTCAGGCCATGGTCCAGGCCGGAGCGACGATCAGCCTGCACAGCGCCCGCGGCGGCGATCCGGACGGGCGCCGCGTCACCGACGCGATCCGCGCCCTCGGCGTCACCGACCTGTCGGTCACCTGGCTCGACCGCATGACGCCCACCTACACCGCCGTTCTCGACGACAAGGGCGAACTCGTCGCCGGCATCGCCGACATGGCGCTCTACGACCTCCTGGTGCCGCGGCTGTTCACCAAGAGCGCCGTGCGCGCCGCGATCGGCAAGGCCGACGGCGTCCTCGTCGATGCCAACCTGCCGTCCGACGCGATCGCGACGATCACCCGGGAGGCGGCGGGCAAGCCGGTCGGCGCGATCGGCGTCTCGCCGGCCAAGATCGGCCGCCTGCAGGAATCGCTCGCCAACATCTCGGCGCTGTTCCTCTCCTATGCCGAGGCCGCCAGCCTCGTCGAGGCGACGACGGGCACCAGCCCGCAGCTCATCGCCGAACTGCTGGGCGAGCTCGGCGTCCATCGCGCCGTGGTGACCGATGGTCCGCGCGAGGTGATGATCATCGACGGCGAGACCGTCCTCCTGCAGCAGCCGCCCACCGTCGTTCCGAAGGACATCACCGGCGCCGGCGACAATCTGGCCGGCACCGCCTTTGCGGCTTTGTGCGCCGGCACGCCCTGGCTCGACGCCGTGCGCGCCGGCATCGTCGCCGCCTCGTTGCGGATTTCGTCCGATCCGTTATCCCCGGACGCATTGTCGCGGAGGATCGCCGAGGGCGTCGCCGCGCTGCATGATCCCCGCGCACCGGAGCCTGCGTCTTGACCTCTGCCCTGCCCTATACGGCCTCCGCCGAAATCGCCGACGCGCTTGCTTCGAAGGCGCCGATCGTCGCGCTGGAATCGACCATTATCACCCATGGCATGCCCTATCCGCGCAATCTCGCCATGGCCGAGCGGGTCGAGGCGATCGTCCGCGAGGAAGGGGCTGTGCCGGCGACCATCGCCGTCCTCGACGGCCGGCTGCGGATCGGGCTCGAGCCCGCCGAGCTCACGGCCCTTGCCACCGCGAAAGACGTTCTGAAGGTGTCGCGCGCCGACCTCGCCTATGCCCTGGCCACCGGCCGCACCGGCGCGACCACGGTCGCCGCCACGATGATCGCCAGTGCGCTCGCCGGCATCGGCGTCTTCGCCACGGGCGGAATCGGCGGCGTCCATCGCGGCGCTGAGACCAGCTTCGACATCTCCGCCGATCTCGAAGAGCTGGCGCGCACGCCGGTCATCGTCGTCTGCGCCGGCGCCAAGGCGATTCTCGATCTGCAGAAGACGCTGGAAGTGCTGGAAACCAAAGGCGTTCCGGTGGTCGGCTACGGCACCGACGATCTGCCGGCCTTCTGGTCGCGCAGCTCGGGCCTGCCGGTCCCGCTGCGCCTCGACAGTGCCGCCGAAATCGCCGGCTTCCAGGCTGCCCGCGACAGTCTCGGCATCGATGGCGGCATGCTGGTGACCAACCCGCTCGACGCAGCCTTGGCGATCGATCGCGGCGAGGTCGACGGCTGGATCGCCCAGGCGCTTGTCGATGCCGAGGCGGAGGGGATCACCGGCAAGGCCGTGACGCCCTTCCTCCTCGCCCGCATCTTCACCCTCAGCGGCGGTCGCTCGCTGGAGGCCAATATCGCGCTGGTCGAGGCGAATGCCCGGCTTGCGGCCAGGATTGCGGTCGCCCGGCAGGGCTGAGCCGCCGGGGCGGCCGGAAACCTATTCGTCGAGCATGTTCTTGACCGCCACGGCCAGCTCGCGCAGCGAGAACGGCTTGGCGAGGAAGCCGAACTTCTCGCCCTCGGGCAGGTTCTTGGCAAAGGCATCCTCGGCATAGCCGGAGACGAAGATGAACTTCAGCTCCGGCCGCGTCTTGCGCATCTCGCGCAGCAGCGTCGGGCCGTCCATCTCGGGCATCACCACGTCGGAAACGACGAGCTCGATCTGGCCGTCGAGTTCTTCCATCACCTCCAGCGCCTCGATGCCGGACGCTGCCTCGTGGACGTCGTAGCCGCGCATCTTCAGCGCGCGCACATTGCCGGCCCGCACATGGTCCTCGTCCTCGACGAGCAGGATCGAGGCGGTGCCCGACAGGTCGACCTTGGCGTTGACCGGCGCGGCCACCGCATCGCTCTTGGCCGCCGTGACCTGCGCCGGGATATGGCGCGGCAGGAAGATGCGGAAGGTCGTGCCCTCGCCAGGCTTGGTGTCGACGAAGATGAAGCCGCCCGACTGCTTGACGATGCCGTAGACCATGGAGAGGCCGAGGCCGGTGCCCTTGCCGATGTCCTTGGTGGTGAAGAACGGCTCGAAGATGCGCTCGGCGACCTCGACCGGCATGCCCGTGCCGGTGTCGGAGATCTCGGCGAGCACATAATCGCCCTCGGTCATTTCCGCGTAGCCGAAGGCCGCGGCCTCCGCCGCCTCGACATTGCGGGTCGAGATGGTGATGGTGCCGCCGTCCGGCATCGCGTCGCGGGCGTTCTGCACCAGATTGGTGATCACCTGCTCGAACTGGCCGATATCGGCCATGACCGGCCACAGGTCGCGCGCATGATGGCGCTCCAGCTTGGCATGGTCGCCGCTGACCCGCTTCAGGAGGAGATGCATGTCGGCGACCACGTCGGTCAGGTTCAGCATCTTCGGCCGCATGGTCTGGCGGCGCGAATAGGCCAGCAGCTGGCGCACCAGCGAGGCGGCGCGGTTGGCGCTCTGCTTGATCAGCAGCAGGTCCTGGAACGAGGGATCGCCGGTGCGGTGGTTGAGCAGCAGGAAGTCGACCGAGGCGGTGATGATCGTCAGGACGTTGTTGAAGTCGTGGGCGATGCCGCCGGCCAGATTGCCGATGGCCTGCATCTTCTGGCTCTTGGCGAACTGCTCCTCGAGGGCCCGCTGCTCGGTGATGTCGACGCCGTAGAGGATGACGACTTCTTCGGTGTCCGATCCCGAATTCGGGATCGGGCTGACATAGAAGCGCACGGCGCGGGTCCGCTCGCCCTCGATCTCGGCGTCGATCGGCGGCACGCCCGCCTGCCCTTCCATGGCGGAGCCGAGCGCCTGCTGGAAACCGTCGCGGCCGGCCGCCAGGATACTGGACTCGATCGCCGCGGTGCCGTTCGCCGCCTCGTTGCCGAAGATCTGCCGGAACACCGCATTCGAGCGCACCGCGCGGCCCTGCCGGTCGAGGACGGCGATCGCCATGGGCGAGGAGTTGAAGAAGCGGGTGAAGCGGGCCTCGGCGACCTCCACCGGGCTGGCGGCGTGATTGTCGCCGCTGCGGTTGAGAACCAGCGTGCGCACCGTGCCCGGCGCGGCCACGTCGTCGGCGACCGGCTTGCGCAGGAGGCGCACCGGCAGGCTGCGCCCCGACTTGGTGATCAGGTCGAGGTCGATGGCGGTGGTGTCCAGCGCATCGGCGCCGTCCTGCGGCAGGGTCAGGAGCGGATGCGACGCCTCGGGCACGAATTCCAGGATCGAGCGGCTGAACGGCCGGAACTCGACCAGATCGACGCCGAGCCAATCGGCCAGCGTGGCGTTGAGATAGGCGATCTTCAGATTGCCGTCGGTGGCGAAGAAGCCGGCCGGCGCGCGGTCGAGATAATCGATGGCGTGCTGCAGATCCTGGAACGAACTCTCCTGGTGCTTGCGCTCGGAGGTGATGTCGAGGATCTGCCAGGCGTGCAGCGTGCCGTTCGAGGTGTTCAGCGGGCGCACCGAGGCGCGGTACCAGTGCGGCGTCGGGTCGGTGCTGTCATACAGGCTGCGCGGCAGGCGGAACTCGCGCTGCCCGGTGCGGTTTTCCCGCGCCAGATTGGCCAGATGGTAGATCGCCTCGGACGCTTCGGTCTCGCGCGCCAGAAGCCGCTCCAGCGTCTTCACGCCGGCCGCACTGGTGGCGCCGGTGATCTCGCCATAGGCCTTGTTGGCGTAGATGATCCGGCCCTTGCGATCGAGGATCAGCATGCCGGTGCGGGCGGTGTCGAGAAAATCCTTGGCGATGGAGGCTTCGGCGATCCGGCCGGTGAACTGCACGAAGCCCAGCGCGGTCGCGAAGATCGCCGCAAGACCGGCCATGGCAAGGCCGCCGAAGATGATCAGCAGCGCAATGCCACCATAGGCGTTGCCCAGAAGCGCCAGCAGCGCCGCCAGCACCATCAGCGAGCCGCCCAGCATCAGAAGGCGCCTGACGCCCGAGGCTGCCGTGGCCCTGTCGATCAGCGGCCGGTCTGCAGACCCCGTCGTCGCCCCTCCATCCATCGTGATTCGCTCCTTGTCCGCGCCGCCATGACTATGAATCAAAAGCAGATTCGACGCGAGAGTGCCCCAGGGCGCTTTTATTCGGCCTGTGGCCGCGGAAAATCCCGGCTACGCCTTCGCGCGCGCCGTCCAACGCTTTATGAACGTCCAAGCTGGCGTTGCCCTTGCCCATGGGGTTCATCCCGCGGAAGGTTGCCCCAAATGTGAAATCGGGCGTGCTCCTCCGCCCAGAGTAGAAGGAAGCCCGCCCCATGCCGCAGTGGATCGTCGATCTCGTCGGGGAAGGCCTCGCGCCGATCGTCTGGGTGGCCATCGTCGCCGTCATCGTCTGTGGTCTGGCGATGGCGATGATCGTTCTCGCCAAGAAGGCCTTCGGCGGACGGATCGGCACCCAGTTCAAGGGCCGCGCGCCGCGTCTGGCGGTGATGGACGTCACCCGCATCGACGAAAAGCGCAAGCTGGTGCTGGTGCGCCGCGACGAGATCGAGCACCTGATCCTCATCGGCGGCCAGAACGACGTGCTGCTAGAGGGCAACATCCTGCGGGTGCCGGCCGCCGCGCGTCCGCATGGCGACTGGAACACCTCGCGCTCCGACGAGATCGAGGAGGAGCGCTTCGCCAGGAACCATCGTCACGAGCCGGAGCTGCCCGCCGTCGCCGAACGGGCCCGGGCGCCCGAGCCGCGGATCGACGCCCCGGCCCCGCGCGAGACGAAGCCGACGTCGCCCGAACGCGCAGAAACGCCCTCCGCCGACGCGCCCTCCGCCGGGGCGAACGACCGTCGCTCGCCCCCGCCGGTGGCAACGCCGTCGCCGCTGGCCGCCGCAAGTCTGACCACCGCCGCAAATGGTGCCGCCGCAAATGGTGCCGCCGCGTCCGTTGCGGTCGACAGCCCGTCGCCGGATACCAGGCGTCCCGCGGCCGCCGCCATGCCGGAACCGGTGGCGCCGCCGGCTCCGCCCAGGGCACCCGTTGCGGCGCGCCCGGTGACCCAGCCGCGCTCCACGGCGACGCCGACGGCGACGCGTGCGCCCGACAGCGGCCCTGCGACCGCACAGCAGGACACGGCCGCCGGCCCAGCCCCCGCCAGCCGCGTCGAGCCGCGCTTTGCCGCGGCCAGAAGCCAGCCGGAGCCATCGGCGCCCGATTCCGAGACCGCACGCACGCAATTGCGTGCCCAGATGAACCGCTCGCAATCGCCGGAATTCTCGCGGGTTCAGGACGCGACCGCCCCGGCGATCGCCGTCGAGCCTGCCGATTCCCCGGTGGCGGCGCGCCAGCCCCTGTCGGTTCGCAGCTTTGCGAGCGCCATCCAGCAGCGCAAGGCGCCCGCCGGAATGCCGCCGCCGGCCACGCCAGCCACGCCCGCGCCGACGCCTCGGCCGGCTGCGGCTGCCCCCGCTTCGGCTGCCCCCGCTCCGGCGGCTCCCGCTTCGGCCCCAGGCCGCGGCGCTGCGACCGCCGCCACCGCGTCCGCTGCCTCTGCTGCCCCATCGGTCGCATCGCCGGCCCCCGAGCCGGAAGCGCCGAAGCCCGAGGTAACGCCGGCCGCAAAACCGGAAGCGCCGGCCGCCCCCGCATCTGCGCCCGCCAAGGCACCCGCCATCGAGGCCGAACGCGCCGACCCGAGTCTTGAGGATTTCCTGTCGGCCGAACTCGACACCGATTTCGGTGATGACGACGGCGACGAGGATGTCGCTCCGCCGCGGGGCAATGCCCCGGCTCCCGCGGTCGATGCACCCGTAACGGGCGGGCCGGAGCGCGCGCCTGAATCCCGCGACGTGCCGAAGGTCGATGCCACCTCGCGTTCCTCCGGCGCGTCGACCTGGCCGCAGGCCCCCACGCCGGTCGTCGCCAAGGCAGAGGATGCGAAGCCGTCACCGGCCCCGGCCCCGTCGATCGACGCCCCCAGCCGCGAACCGGCGGCCTCCCCGCGCCCGAAGCCGGAACCGGCGCGGGTGGAACCGGAGACGCGCGCCGACCGCGAGAGCGCGGACGATTCGGCATCGGAGGCGCCCGCGGCGGGCGATCAGGCCCCCGAGCGGCGCCTGACGCTGGAAGAGGAGATGGAGCGCCTGCTGGGCGACTTCAGCTTCGACGCCAAGGGCGAGCGCAAACCCAACTGATGCCGGAGTGCCCGCTTGGCGCCGATCACGCGCAGGCGGGCATTCCGCCACCCTGAGGGGTGGACGGCCGGCACGCGTGAATTGTCGGGATTGGAACGCCGAACCGGAACGGTGCGGCCTGGAACGGGAAAGCTAAACGCTCGAAGGGCGGCCCCGTCAGGGGACGACCGGTCGGCTATTCGTCGCGATAGACCTTCTCGCGGCGCTCGTGCCGCTCCTGCGCTTCCAGCGACATGGTGGCGATCGGGCGGGCGTCGAGCCGTTTCAGGCTGATCGGCTCGCCGGTCTCCTCGCAATAGCCGTAGGTACCGTCCTCGATGCGCTCCAGCGCCGAGTCGATCTTGGCGATCAGCTTGCGCTGGCGATCGCGGGCCCGCAGCTCGATGGCGCGGTCGGTCTCGGAGGAGGCGCGGTCGGCGGCATCGGCCTGATTGCTGTTGTCGCTGGCCAGCCCCAGGAGGGTCTCGCGCGATTCCCGCAGGATCTCCGCTTTCCACGCCAACAGCTTCTTACGGAAGTAGTCCTTCTGACGGTCGTTCATGAACTGCCCGTCTTCGGACAAGGTCGCATCGATATTGAGTAACTGGCTCATCACGCACCTCCGTTTCCGTAATTCGGGCTTATAGCGACGCTTGTCTCCGGGAACAAGTTAACTCCGGCATCCTACATCCAGAATATGAAGACGTTTCTAAGAGACGGATTTCGCAAGGGTTTCCGAGCGCTCTATCCCTCGTCTGGATGACGTGGCGATGACGCGGCGGCGATGAATGCCGTCCTGCGTCGAACCGGCCACCGGTTCCACCCCGAACCGCGCCCCCGACCGACGTGCCGACAGCGGTGGCGAGGCCGCCGATTGCCCGGACCGCATTTATCGGCATAGTCCCTCGCCATGTCCTCCGCCCCGACGTCCCGCCTCTACATTCTCCGCCATGCCCATGCAGGCTGGGCCCGCCCCGGCGAAAGCGACCATGATCGCAGGCTGGACGCTCGCGGCCGCGCCGAATGCGAGCGGTTGGTCGTCTTCCTGCGCCGCGAGGCGTTCGCCTTCGACACCGTGCTCTGCTCGACGGCGGCGCGCACCCGCGAGACCCTCGACCTGATTCGACCGGCCCTGCCGTCCGGTCTTGCCGAAGAGAACCTGTCCTCGCTCTATGGCGGCGAGATCGCGGCCTATTACGAGGCGGTGCGCGGACAGGCGGATGCGACCGCACTTCTCGTCATCGGGCACAATCCGATGATCGAGGAATTCACCCTGTCGCTCGCCGGCAGCGGCGATCGGGCGGCACTCGCCACGGCGAGCCAGGGCTTCCCCACCGGGGGTCTGGCAATCGTGGAATTCGAGGGTCCCCTGTCCCGGATCGCACCGGGCGCCGGCCGGTTGTGCCGCCTGTTCGATCCCGACGAGGCCGGCTGAGCGGCAGGCCGCGGGCCAGCGCGCCTTTCGAGGCGCCCCCGTCGGACCTATATCGGGGCCTGACGACCGACCCGGAGCCCAGAGAGGACCCCCGCCCCGCCCATGACCTCCCTTGCCGACGAAGCCCGGCTCGTCTTCGATACCTTCACCGACCGCACCACCGGCCTGTTCCACCCCACGCTGCGGCTGGGGGTCACCGGCCTGTCGCGCGCCGGCAAGACGGTGTTCATCACCGCGCTCGTCCACAATCTCCTGCATGGCGGGCGGCTGCCGCTGTTCGAGGCGCAGGCGGGCGGCCGCATCCTGCGCTCCTTCCTCGAGGAGCAGCCGGACGATGCCGTGCCGCGCTTCCAGTACGAGGAGCACATCCGCACCATCCTCGAGGACCGGCTCTGGCCGAACTCGACGCGGGCGATTTCCGAGCTGCGCCTGACCATCGAGTATGAATCGGGCTCCGGCTGGGGCCGGATGTTCTCCGGCGGCCGGCTGTCCATCGACATCGTCGACTATCCGGGCGAATGGCTGCTCGACCTGCCGCTCCTGGAAAAGGACTTCGCGACCTTCTCGGCCGAATCGCTGGAGCGCGCGTGGCTGCCCTCGCGCCGCCATCTCGCACGGGAGTATCTCGACCTCGTCGACAGCGTCGATCTGGAGGCGCCGGCCGACGAGACGACGGCGGTGGCGCTCAGCCGTGCCTTCGCCGGCTATCTGCAATCCTGCCGCGCCGACAGCGCCGCCCTCTCGACGCTGCCGCCGGGGCGCTTCCTGATGCCCGGCGACCTTGAAGGCTCGCCGGCCCTCACCTTTGCGCCGCTGCCGGTCGAGCCCGGCCGGACCTATCCCAAGGGGTCGCTCGCAGCCCATCTCGCGCGCCGCTACGAGGCCTACAAGACCGTCGTGGTCAAACCCTTCTTCCGCGATCATTTCGCCCGCCTCGACCGGCAGATCCTGCTGGTCGACGTGATGCAGGCGATCAATGCCGGCCCCGAGGCCGTCCGCGATCTCGAAACCGCCCTCGCCGACATTCTCGGCTGCTTCCGCCCTGGCCGCTCGACCTGGCTCGGCTCCTTCCTGACTAGGCGGATCGACCGCATCCTGGTCGCCGCCACCAAGGCCGACCATCTCCACCGCGACAGCCACCGGCGGCTGGAGGGCATCGTGCGCCGGCTCCTCGACGACGCCATCGCCCGGGCGAAGTTCTCCGGCGCCCGCACCGACGTCCTCGCCCTTGCCGCCGTGCGCGCCACCCGCGAGGCCAGCGTCGAGGATGGCGGCGAGACGCTGCCGGTCATCGTCGGCACGCCGGCCGAGGGCGAGACCATCGGCGAGGAAACCTTCGACGGCCGCACCGAGACGGCGATCTTCCCCGGCGACCTGCCCGCCGACCCGGCCCGGCTGTTCGTCGACGGGGCCGAACCCGACCCGATCCGTTTCGTGCGGTTCAAGCCGCCGCGGCTGGAGCGCGATGCGGCGGGGCTGACCCTGTCGCTGCCGCATATCCGCCTCGACCGCGCCCTGCAGTTCCTCATGGGAGACCGGCTGTCATGACGAGCGACGAGACGCAAGACGGCCCCCGTCCCCGCCGCCGGCCCGGCGCTTTCCGCCTCGACGAGGCCGGGATGCAGCCCGAGCGCGCGCCGGAGGCCGAAGCCGCCACGCCCAGCCGCACGCCGCGGGCCATCGAGAATATCGCGAAGATCCGCCTCGACCCCGAGGACGCCATCGAGCGCGAGGCGATCGCGGTCCTGGACGACGAGCCGGCGGCCCGGCGCAAGCGGCGCTTCTCCTTCGGCAAGCTGTTCCTCGCCGCGCTCGGCCTGCTGATTTCGCTCGGCATCGGCCTCGCCATCGATGCCCTCGTCCGCGACCTCTTCGCCCGCTGGGAGTGGCTGGGCTGGGGCGCCGTGGCGCTCGCCGCACTTCTCGTCGTCGGCGCGCTGGGCGTCGCCTTGCGGGAAGTGATCGGCCTGATGCGGCTGGCCGCCGTCGACCGCGAACGCCAGGCCGGCCGCGCCGCCTATGAAGCCAACTCGACCGAGGACGCCCGCAACGTGGTGCGCGGCCTGTCCACCCTCCTCTCCGGCCGGCCGGAAACCGCCAAGGGCCGCGCGAAGATGGCCGAGTTGAAGGATGAGGTGATCGACGGGGCCGATCTGGTGGCCCTGGCCGAGCGCGAACTGCTCGGGCCGCTCGACATGAAGGCCCGCGCGCTCGTCCTCGCCTCCTCCAAGCGCGTCTCCGTGGTCACCGCCGTCAGCCCCAAGGCGCTGGTCGACGTCGCCTATGTCCTGTTCGAGACGGTCAAGCTGATCCGCCGCATGTCGGAGCTCTATGGCGCCCGGCCCGGCACGCTCGGCCTGATCCGCCTGACCCGCGACGTGGTCGGTCATCTCGCCGTCACCGGCACGATCGGCATCGGCGACGGGCTCGCCCAGCAATTGCTCGGTCACGGCGTTGCCGCCAAACTCTCCGCCCGGCTCGGCGAGGGTGTCGTCAACGGCCTGCTCACCGCCCGCGTCGGCCTTGCCGCCATGGACCTCTGCCGGCCCTTGCCGTTCCTGAGATTGCGCCGCCCGTCGGTCTCCGATGTCCTCGGCGACCTGACCGTCATCGGTGCGACCCGAACGCCGCAGGCGGGATCGACCGAGCCCCGCACGCCTGGTTGAGCGATCCGTCGCAAGGCTGTGTTAACCCTTACGGATCATAAAGGGGGCTAGGAAACAGCCACTTGCGCCGTCAGGAAGGTCCGCTCATGTCCCGCATGCTGAACGCCGGTCTCGCTCTCGCCATCGCGGCCGGTTCGGCCATCGCGACGCCTGCTCTCGCCGATCCCGACAAGGCGTTCTTCCGCCAGGTCGTCGGCCAGTGGTCCGGCCCGGGCGAGATCGTCGCCGGCAAGTACAAGGGCACCAAGTTTGTCTGCGACTTCGCCGGCTCCGAGCATCCCAAGGCCACCGGCGTCGCCCTCGACGGCTCCTGCCGCGTCGGCCTGTTCTCGCAGCCCATGCACGCCGAAGTCCTGCGCTCGGGCACCAGCTATCGCGGCGCCTTCCAGGACGGCGCCAAGGGCAAGGGCCTCGACATCGTCTCCGGCAATGTCGATCGCGACCGCATCATCGTCGGCCTCGACCGCAAGCAGCTCAAGGGCGCCATGGTCGCCCGCCTCGCCGACGCCGAGACGCTGGCGATCACCGTCTCGGTCACCGTCGCCTCCGAGCTCGTGCCGGTCATCGGCATGAATCTGAAGCGCACCGGCGCCACCCGCCAGAGCGCCCTGACCGACTAAGACCCAGCGCAGGACGCGGGCTTCAGCTGCGTGCGCGCAGCCATGCCAGGGCGCCGGGCGCCATTCCCTTGAATTTCGGCGCGTCCTGGAGCGGCGCGACGAGGAGCCAGGCGTCATCGACGAGCTGCCATTTCAGCCGGTGGTAGAGCTTCGAGCGCGTCAGCGCGCTGTCGATGAGATAGATGCCGTCGCCCAGCCTGAAGCCGTCTCCGTGGAGATCGATGTCGGTGCCCTGCCACCGCTCGTCGCAGAGAAAGAGATAGAGCTGGGTCATGCCGGTCCGTCTCGCCTTCGCCTGACATCCTCTCGGACCTGCCCGGTCCGTCCCGTCGATTGACCGCCCGGGTCCGGAACACCCCGCCGTGCTAGCGCCCACGTCCGCTGCGCGGCCCGACGCCGCCGCTCTCAGGCGTCGGCGTGTTCCTCTCGCCACCATTCGCCGTCGGCGCTGGCGGGCTGGATCCCCTCCGGGTCGATCGCCGCGATCCAGTCGGCCACCGTCCGGCCGCCGAAGGCGAGGTCCGGCGCGATATCGGCGAGCGGCACCAGCACGAAGGCCCGCTCGGTCACCCGGGGATGCGGCAATGTCAGCGCGTCGTCCTCATAGGGGCTTGCCGCATAATCCAGGACGTCGAGATCGAGCGTGCGCGGCCCCCAGCGCTCGCGCCGCTCGCGGCCGAAGAGCCGCTCCGTCGCCAGGCACAGTTCCAGGAAATCGCGCGGCGCCAGATCGGTCTCGACCGCCGCGCAGGCGTTGACGAAGTCCGGCTGGTCGGTCTTGCCCCAGGGTGGCGTGCGATAGAGCCGCGAGACCGCGACCACCGCCGTGTCATCGCGCGCATCGAGCCGGCGCAGCGCCGCCGCCATCTTCGCCGCCGGATCGCCGATATTGCCGCCGAGCCCGAGATATGCCCGTGCGCTCACCAGCGTTCGCCCCGCATGGCGCGGAACATGGCGTCGGTCACCCGCAGCGCGTCGCGATTGGCGGCAACGCTGTGGACGCGGAAGATGTCGGCCCCGCGTTCGCGCATCAGGGCGCTGGTCGCGGCCGTGGCGATGTCCGGCTCGGGATCCTCGCGCCCGACTGCGCCCCGCACGAAGCGCTTGCGCGACGTGCCGACGAGCAGCGGATGGCCCAGCGCCTGCAATTCGTCGAGCCGGGTCAGGAGGATCAGGTTCTGCGGTCCGTCCTTGGCAAAGCCGAAGCCGGGATCGACCACGATCGCCTCAGCCGGCACCCCGGCCCCGCGCGCAATGTCCAGCGACCGGTTCAGGAACAGATACTGGTCGGCGATCATGTCCTCGAGCGTCTCGCGCTCGCGGCCATTGTGCATCAGGCAGAGCCCGGCGCCGGTCTCGGCCGCGACCGTGGCGATGCCCGGATCCTTCTGCGCACCCCAGATGTCGTTGACGATATGCGCCCCCGCCTCGACCGCCATGCGGGCCGTCTCCGAGCGATAGGTATCGACCGAGATCACGCAGTCGGAGCACGCCGCCAGCGCCTCGATCACCGGCATGATCCGCCGCTGCTCCTCGGCGGCGTCCACCGGGGTCGCGCCGGGTCGGGTCGATTCGCCGCCGATATCGACGATCGTCGCGCCCGCCTCCACCATCCGAAGCGATTCCGCCACCGCAGCGTCGACGCTGGCATAGCGGCCACCGTCGGAGAAGCTGTCGGGCGTCGCGTTCAGGATGCCCATGATGCAGGCCGGACCGTTGAGGTCGATTGTGCGGCCATGGCCCACGCGCCAGGTTCCGCCGCGCGGTTCGGTCAGCTTCATCGCGTGTCACCTTGCCAGCATTGCATCAGGGTCTGGTAGCGCGCGGCCCGGCCGGGTGCAATCGCGTCGCCGGGCAAGCGCGCCGGGTCGAGGTGCAGGCGCGCGAAAACGCCGCGACCGGGCCCTTTCTGCCGGCCTCCCACTGGCCCCGGAGGCCTTGCGCGCTAGCCTGTGACGTTCAGCCCACCCTGCCACTGCCCGCGAAAGCCGCCGATGCAATACCACGCCATCCACCAATGGGTCCGCCAGCGGATCGAGATCACGAC
The DNA here is from genome assembly GCF_014334315.1 of Aurantimonas sp. DM33-3. Classification (NCBI taxonomy): domain Bacteria; kingdom Pseudomonadati; phylum Pseudomonadota; class Alphaproteobacteria; order Hyphomicrobiales; family Aurantimonadaceae; genus Aurantimonas; species Aurantimonas sp. DM33-3. Next base: position 141,094 of record NZ_JACSGS010000009.1, read on the forward strand.
GCTCGTGGCCGCACTAACCGCGGCAGCCGCGATCTGGGGGTTCGTCTCGCTCGCCGGCGAGGTGGTGGAAGGCGACACCAAGGGGCTCGACACCGACATCCTGCTCTGGTTCCGCAGCGCGACCGACCCGCAGGACCCGCTCGGCCCCGGCTGGATGGAAGAGTTCGGCCGCGACATGACCGCCCTCGGCGGCACCGGCGTCCTCGTCATGCTGACGCTGTTCGCCGGCGGCTTCCTGTGGATGCAGGGCAAGCGCCGCTCGATGATCATGATCTTCGCGGCGGTCGGCGGCGGTTTTGCCATGAGCCAGCTTCTCAAGTTCGGCTTCGACCGGCCGCGTCCCGACCTCGTGCCGCACGGCTCCATCGTCTACACGGCCAGCTTCCCGAGCGGTCACTCCATGATGTCGGCCGTCACCTATCTGACGCTGGCGATCCTCGTCGCCCGCGTCCAGGAGCGCCACCGGGTCCGCATCTATCTCATCACCATCGCCTGTTTCCTGACGGTGCTGGTCGGCGTCAGCCGCGTCTATCTCGGCGTGCACTGGCCGACCGACGTTCTCGCCGGCTGGACCGCGGGCGCCGCCTGGGCGGTCGGCTGGTGGATGCTGGCCCGCTGGCTGGAGGAACGTGGCGCGGTCGAGCCGGAAGCCCAGACGATCGACGACCCCGTCGATTCTGCCACGACCTGACGCCGACTGCGACGGCTCACGAGCGCTTCCATGGCCGCCCCAACCGGGCGGCCATAGGCGATCTCTATGCGCCTTTCGTCGTGCTTGCATGCCCCTAAGCCCTGATTCGCCAAGGCGTTAACACCATCGCGCCGCGAAATTGACGCAATCGGCTTGCGGAGCCGCCATTGCTATGGAAATGATCATGCCTTCGGACGCGGCGTTCCTGACACTTTCGCGCGCGCCAAACAGACCGGCATCCCAGAAGCACCGGAAAACGGGCGGGCAATGGAATATTTTCTTCAGCAATTGATCAACGGTATCACGCTCGGCTCGATCTACGGGCTGATCGCCATCGGATACACGATGGTCTACGGCATCATCGGCATGATCAATTTCGCCCATGGCGAGATTTTCATGATCGGATCGTTCGTCTCGCTTACGGTCTTCTTGGCGCTCGCCGCCCTCGGCATCACGTTCCTGCCGCTGGTGCTGCTGATCATGGTGCTGGTCGCCATGCTCTGCACCTCGCTCTGGGGCTGGACGGTCGAGCGGGTCGCCTACCGGCCGCTGCGCGGCTCCTTCCGGCTCGCTCCGCTGATCACCGCCATCGGCATGTCGATCTTCCTGCAGAACTTCGTGCAGGTGACCCAGGGTGCCCGCGTCAAGCCGCTGCCGCCGCAGATCCAAGGCGGCATCACGCTGATGGATTCGCCCTCCGGCATCGTCGTGCAGCTTAGCTACATGCAGATGATCATCATCGGCATGACCATCGTCCTGATGGCCGGCTTCTCGCTGCTGATCTCGCGCACCTCGCTCGGCCGCCAGCAGCGCGCCTGTGAGCAGGACCGCAAGATGGCGTCCCTGCTCGGCGTCAATGTCGACCGCACCATCTCGCTGACCTTCGTGCTCGGCGCCTCGCTCGCCGCCGTCGCCGGCATGATGTACCTGCTCTATTACGGCGTCATTGACTTCTATATCGGCTTCATCGCCGGGGTGAAGGCGTTCACCGCGGCGGTTCTGGGCGGCATCGGCTCGCTGCCGGGCGCCATGCTGGGCGGCCTCGCCATCGGCCTGATCGAGACCTTCTGGTCCGGCTATTTCTCGGTCGAGTACAAGGACGTCGCCGCCTTCTCCATCTTGGCGATCGTGCTGATCTTCATGCCCTCCGGCCTGCTCGGCCGGCCTGAAGTCGAGAAGGTCTGATCGCGATGGCCAGCACGACATCAGCCACCGCGGCGAACCGCCCCGAGGGCGCGGAGATCCTGTCCGAAGAGCGGCGCGACGCTGCGCGGGGCGAACCGCCCTTCACCGAAGCGCCGACCGGCGACAGCCGCCTCGTCGCCTCCCTGAAGGAGGCCGGCATCACCGCGGCGATCATCGCGGTCATCACCCTGTTCTTCCTGGCTTTCCGGTCCGACATCGCATCGGGCGGCCTGTCCCTGACGCTGCGGCCGGAGCTCTGGCTGGTCTGGGTGGCGATCGCCTTCGGCGTCCGCTTCCTCCTGTCCTACTTCGTCTTCCGTTCCGAACAGCCGATCACCGGCTTTCTCAAGAAGACCTTCGCGCCTACCGCCCGCGGCCTGCCGATCGGCAAGGTCCTCGGCATCGCGCTGCTGCTGGTCGCGCTGACCCTGCCCTATCTCCTGGCGACGCTGGTTCCGAGCCAGAACCGCTATCTCCTCGACCTGGCGATCCTGATCCTCACCTATGTGATGCTGGGCTGGGGACTGAACATCGTCGTCGGCCTCGCCGGCCTGCTCGATCTCGGCTACGTCGCCTTCTACGCGGTCGGCGCCTATTCCTTTGCGCTGCTGTCGACGAATTTCGGTCTCGGCTTCTGGGTCTGCCTGCCCATGGCCGGCCTGTTCGCGGCGATGTGGGGCGTCATGCTGGGCTTCCCGGTGCTGCGCCTGCGCGGTGACTATCTGGCCATCGTCACCCTCGCCTTCGGCGAGATCATCCGCATCGTCCTGTTGAACTGGTACGAGTTCACCGGCGGCCCGAACGGCCTCCTGGGCATTCCCAAGCCGACGCTGTTCGGCCTGGAGTTCAACCGCGGCGACAATTCCTTCGCGGAGTATTTCAACCTCGAATACGACACCGTGCAGCGGTTCGTGTTCCTCTACTATATCATCCTGGCGCTCGCCCTGATCACCAACTTCGTCACCCTGCGGCTGCGCAAGCTGCCGGTCGGCCGGGCCTGGGAAGCGCTGCGCGAGGACGAGATCGCCTGTCGCTCGCTCGGCATTAACACCACCAACGTCAAGCTCACGGCCTTCGCCACGGGCGCCATGTTCGGCGGTTTCGCCGGCGCCTTCTTCGCCACCCGGCAGGGCTTCATCTCGCCGGAGAGCTTCACCTTCATCGAATCGGCGATCATCCTCGCCATCGTGGTGCTCGGCGGCCTCGGCTCGCAGCTCGGCGTGGTCATCGCCTCGGTGGTGATGATCGGCGGCATCGAACTCCTGCGAAACCTCACCATCCTGCAGGCGGTGTTCGGTTCGGACTTCGATCCGACCCAGTACCGCATGCTGATCTTCGGTCTCGCCATGGTGGCGATCATGGTGTGGAAGCCGCGCGGCCTGATCTCGTCGCGCTCCCCATCCGATGTCTACAAGGAGAAGAAGAAGATCGGCGCCGATCAGGTCTCCCAGGGCGAGGGTCACTAATGTCGAACACCTCTCACCGCTGGTCGCTCGACCCGGTTCTGACCGTCGAGCATCTGACGATGCGCTTCGGCGGCCTGACCGCCGTGGACGACCTCTCCTTCAATGTCGGGCGCGGCGACATCACCGCCCTGATCGGCCCGAACGGCGCCGGCAAGACCACGGTCTTCAACTGCGTCACCGGCTTCTACAAGCCGACCGAGGGCCGCATCGCCATGCGCCGGGGCCGCAATGTCCCGGACGCCAAGATCGCCGCCCTCACCCGCAGCGGCAACCAGTATGACCGCGACGACGAGCACGCGGTGTTCCTCCTCGAGCGGATGACCGACTTCCGCATCACCGAGGTCGCCGGCGTCGCGCGCACCTTCCAGAACATCCGCCTGTTCGGCGGCATGACGGTGCTGGAGAACCTGCTGGTCGCGCAGCACAACAAGCTGATGCGCGCCTCCGGCATGACCATCGGCGGCCTGTTCGGCCTGCCCGGCTACCGGCGCGCCGCCGCCGATGCCAAGCGCAAGGCGATCGAATGGCTGGGGCACACCCGCCTTCTCGACCGCGCCGACGACCCGGCGTCCGACCTTCCCTACGGCGCCCAGCGCCGGCTGGAGATCGCCCGGGCCATGTGCACCGATCCGGCGCTGCTGTGCCTCGACGAGCCGGCGGCCGGCCTCAACCCGCGGGAATCGGCCGAGCTGAACACGCTCTTGCGCTACATCCGCGACGAGCATGACGTCTCGGTGCTGCTGATCGAGCACGACATGGGCGTGGTGATGGAGATTTCCGACCACATCATCGTGCTCGACTACGGCAAGAAGATCTCCGACGGTTCGGCCGCCGAGGTGCGCGACGACCCCAAGGTCATCGCCGCCTATCTGGGCGTCGACGACGAGGAGGTGGAGCAGGTCGAGCAGGATCTCGGCGTCAAGAAGGCCGGCGCGTCGACGCACGCCGCCGACGGCAGTCAGGGAGACATGGCATGAGCGCGGTCGCGCCGACGCCCGCGGGGGAGCCGATGCTGGCGGTCCGCGGCGTGCATACCTTCTACGGCAAGATCCAGGCGCTGCGGGGCGTCGATGTCGACGTCTTCGCCGGCGAGATCGTCACCATGATCGGCGCCAACGGGGCCGGCAAGTCGACCCTGATGATGACCATCTGCGGCAATCCGCAGGCTCGCGAGGGGCAGATCCTCTATCGCGGCGAGGACATCACCCACATGCCGACCCACGACATCATGTCCCGGTCGATCGCCCAGTCGCCGGAAGGACGCCGCGTCTTCGGCCGGATGACCGTGATGGAGAACCTCCAGATGGGGGCCATCATGGAGGACGAGAAATATTTCGACGACGACCTTCGCAAGGTCTTCGAACTGTTCCCGCGGCTCAAGGAGCGGCGCGGCCAGCGCGGCGGCACCCTGTCGGGCGGCGAGCAGCAGATGCTGGCCATCGGCCGGGCGCTGATGAGCCGGCCGAAGCTCCTGCTTCTGGACGAGCCGTCCCTCGGCCTCGCCCCGCTGATCGTCAAGCAGATCTTCGACGTCATCCGCGAGTTGAACGCCAATGAGGGGCTGACCGTCTTCCTCGTCGAGCAGAACGCCTTCCACGCCCTGCGCCTCGCCCATCGCGGCTACGTCATGGTCAACGGTACCGTCACCATGTCGGGCACCGGCAAGGAGCTTCTGGCCCGCGAGGAAGTGCGCAGCGCCTATCTGGAAGGGGGAGCCCACTGATGGAATCCGAAATGGGCCTGCTCTGGGAAGTCGCCCTGCCCGAATTCCTGCTCGTCACCGTCGTTCTCGGCGGCGGCGGTGCCTGGATGATCGGCCGCTCCACCGCGCTGACGTGGAACGGCTGGGGTCTGATGACCTTCTACGTGCTGTTGCTGACGATGGCCGTCCGCTTCATTCACTTCAGTCTGTTCGGCGGCTCGTTCTTTCTGCCGCCGGCGACATTCGGCACCGCGATCTACTATGGACTGATCGACTTCATCGTATTGTTGGCCATTGCCGCCGCTGGCCGCAGCTATGTCCGCAACCGTCAGATGTCTCGGCAGTACGGTATATTGCACGGTAACCATCGCTGACTCTGCCGCATTAATGAGCGCCGGCGAAAAACTGTGCCGGGGCTATTCCAACGGCAGCGAATCCGGTCTTAAATCCCCCTCGGTAGAGGACGGTCAACACCGCCTCGTGGCCCACCGGCCGCCAGAAGCAACAGGAAGGTTCCCATGAAGAAAGCACTCCTAGCCGGCGCAGCGCTCAACCTGGTATTCGCTGGCGCAGCGTTTGCCGAGATCACGATCGGCGTCGCCGGCCCCATGACCGGCCAGTACGCGAGCTTCGGTGAGCAGTTGCGCACGGGCGCCGAGCAGGCCGTTGCCGACATCAACGCCGCCGGCGGCGTGAATGGCGAGATGCTGAAGCTTTCGGTCGGCGACGACGCCTGCGATCCGAAGCAGGCCGTGGCCGTGGCCAACCAGTTCGCCTCGCAGGGCGTGCCGTTCGTGGCCGGCCATTTCTGCTCGGGCTCCTCGATCCCGGCCAGCCAGGTCTATGCCGACGAGCAGATCGTCCAGATCTCCCCGGCCTCGACCAACCCGGACTTCACCGACAAGCGCCCGGGCGACGGCGTGTTCCGCGTCTGCGGTCGTGACGACCAGCAGGGCGAAGTCGCCGGCAAGTACATCTCGGACAACTTCCCGGATGCCAACGTCGCGATCATCAACGACAAGACCGCCTACGGTAAGGGCCTCGCCGACCAGACCCAGAAGTTCTACGAGGAAGCGTCCGGCAAGAAGCCGGCCCTCGTCGAGGCCTATACGGCCGGCGAAAAGGACTACACCGCCCTCGTCACCAAGATGAAGGAAGCCGGCATCAACCTGCTCTACATCGGCGGCTACCACACCGAAGCCGGCCTGATGGCGCGCCAGATGCGCGAGCAGGGCATGGACACCGTGCTGATGTCGGGCGACGCGCTCGTCGCCGAGGAATACTGGGCGATCACCGGCGACGCCGGCCAGGGCACGCTCATGACCTTCTCGCCGGATCCGCGCAAGAACGAGGCCGCAGCGCCGGTCGTCGCCGAGCTCGAAAAGGCCGGCAAGACCGCCGAGGGCTACGTGCTCTACACCTACGCGGCGATCCAGGCCTGGGCCGACGCGGTCAAGAAGGCCGGTTCCACCGACTTCGATCCGGTCGTCACCGCCCTCAATGATGGCGACTACGCCACGGTCATCGGCGACCTGACCTTCGACGACAAGGGCGACGTCACGCTGCCCGGCTACGTCGTCTACGAGTGGAAGGACGGCCAGTACGACTACGTCGACGGCGCCGCCCAGTAAGCATCAGGACGCGGCAGACGCCGCATCCCGACATGACGAAGGCCCCGGTGCATCGCGCCGGGGCCTTTGTCGTTCAGGGCAATCAGCTCGACTGTCCGAGCACACTCCCGCTTCCGTGACCGCCGCCCGCCATGGGCGGGGACGGCGACCGGTATTCCGCCGTCAGTCCTGCCCGTGCTTGAACACGGCGGCGCGCTTCTCGCGGAAGGCGGACATGCCCTCCTTCTGGTCGGAGCCGGAAAACAGCGCGTGGAAGGTGCGACGCTCGTGCAGTAGCCCCTCGCGCAGGCCCACCTCGAACGACCGGTTGGTGGCTTCCTTGGCGGTGATCGTCGCCGGCTTGGAGAACTCCGCAATGGTTCGGGCGGCGGACATCGCCTCCTCCATCAGCGAGGCCGCGGGCACCAGCCGCGACACCAGCCCCATCCGCTCGGCTTCCTCGGCCTCGACCATCCGGCCGGTGAGGATCATGTCCATCGCCTTGTACTTGCCGACGGCGCGGGTCAGGCGCTGCGAGCCGCCCATGCCGGGAATGACGCCGAGCTTGATCTCCGGCTGGCCGAACTTCGCGGTGTCGGACGCGATGATCAGTTCGCACATCATCGCCAGTTCGCAGCCGCCGCCCAGCGCGAAGCCGGACACCGCCGCGACCATCGGCGTGCGCACCCGCTCCAGCATCTCCCAGTCGGAGAACCAGTCGGCGAGCATCATCTCCATGACCGTGCGGTCTTCCATCTCCTTGATGTCGGCGCCGGCGGCGAAGGCCTTTTCCGAACCGGTGATCAGGATCGCGCCGACGCCGGGATCGCGGTCGAGCTCGGCAGTCAGCCTCACGATCTCGCGCATGACCTCGGAATTGAGCGCATTCAGCGCCTTCGGCCGGTTCAGGGTGAGGATCGCGACGCGGCCCTCCCGGCTGGTGAGTACGACCTTGTCTTCGCTCATCTGTCCTCCTCTTGCGGGGCCCTGCCCGCTCTCGGCTCTGCGACATGGGGCGACGGTCCGGGCTGCCGTCTCCGGCAACCCGGCCGCCGCGATCGCGGTCCTATTTCGGGGCCATGCGGATGGCGCCGTCGAGGCGGATCGTCTCGCCGTTGAGCATCGCGTTCTCGGCGATGTGGACGACCAGCCTGGCGTATTCCTCGGCGGTTCCGAGGCGCGACGGGAACGGCACCGCGGCCGCCAGCGAGGCCTGCACCTCTTCCGGCATGCCGGCCAGCATCGGCGTCTCGAAGATACCCGGCGCGATGGTCATCACCCGGATGCCGGTCTGCGCCAGGTCGCGCGCCATCGGCAGCGTCATGCCGGCGATGGCCGCCTTGGAGGCCGAATAGGCGAGCTGGCCGATCTGGCCGTCGAAGGCGGCGACCGACGAGGTCGAGACGATCAGGCCGCGCTCGCCATCGGCGTTGAGCGGGTCGCCCTCGGACATCAGCTGCGCCACCTGCGAGGCCATGTTGAAGGAGCCGATCAGATTGACCGCGATCACCTTCTGGAACAGCGCCGGGTCATGGGCCGCGCCGCGCGAGATCGTCTTGCGGCCGGCCACGATGCCCGCGCAATTGACCAGGATGCGCGGCGTGCCGATCGCCTCGACGGCCAGCGCCAGTGCCTGCCGGACCGATTCGGAATCGGACACGTCGCAGCGCACGAAGACGCCGCCGATCTCGTCCGCGACCGCCTGTCCGGCTTCCTCGTTGAGGTCCAGCACCGCGACCTTGGCCCCCTTGGCGGCCAGTGCGCGCGCCGTGCCGCGCCCGAGACCCGAGCCTGCGCCGGTCACGATCGCCGGTGTCGTCGTTCCGATATCCAAGCATTCCTCCATGCGTTGCGGGTCGGGACCGCTGAAATGCGGCGCCTCGCCCCTTGGGATGTGTCTATTGCCGTAGCCCCGCGCGTTCCCCGGCGAAAGCCGGAAATGACGCCGGCCCGCGATCTTTCCCCCTCGTCTTCCACCCGGCCGCGCCACGTCGTATGCACGGCAGCGATCTGTCACAGGAGTCCGGCATGTCCCGTACCGTTTACGTCAATGGCGCCTACGTCCCCGAGGAAGAGGCGACGATCTCGGTCTTCGACCGCGGCTTTCTGTTCGCCGACGGCGTCTACGAGGTCACCACCGTCCTGTCCGGCAAGCTGGTCGATTTCGGCCCGCACATGAAGCGGCTGGCGCGCTCGCTCGGCGAGCTCGACATGCCCTCGCCCGCAAGCGAGGACGAATTGCTGACGATCCACCGCGAGCTGGTCACCCGCAACGGCCTCGACGAGGGGCTGATCTACATGCAGGTGACCCGCGGCGCCGCCGATCGCGACTTCCTGTTCCCGCCGAAGGACACCGCGCCGTCCCTCGTCCTGTTCACCCAGGCCATGGTTCTGCGCGACAAGCCGGCGGCGCGCACCGGCATCCGCATCGCCTCGGTGCCCGACCTGCGCTGGGCCCGCCGCGACATCAAGACAGTGCAGCTGCTCTATCCGTCCATGGCCAAAATGGAGGCCAAGTCGCGGGGCGCCGACGACGCCTGGCTGGTCGAGGACGGCGTCGTCACCGAAGGCTCGTCCAACAACGCCCATATCGTCACCGCCGACGGCACGCTGATCACCCGCGACCTGTCGCATTCGATCCTGCACGGCATCACCCGCGCCGCGGTGCTGAAGCTGGCAGCCGACGACGGCGTGAAGGTCGAGGAGCGCAGCTTCACCCTCGAAGAGGCGAAGAACGCCAGCGAGGCCTTCGTGACCTCTGCCTCCACCTTCGTCATGCCGGTGGTCGAGATCGACGGCCAACCGGTCGGCAGCGGTGCGCCCGGCCCGATCGCCAGGCGCCTGCGCGAGATCTATCTCGCCGAGGCCGACCGCACCGCCATCTGACGGCACGAGACGCCGGCCGGTCGGCACGCCGCCGGTCGGCGCCTCGACCGCCAGCGAAGCCGGCCATCGGCTTCGCTTTCGTTTCTTGCGCTTCGGTTTCGTTTTGCCCATGATCGCTCCGTCACGGGAGGAGTGTACCATGCTGTCGGACCGACAGACGCAGATACTCGAGAGTGCCAAGCGCAGCGGCCGCGTCTCGGTGGAGGAACTGGCGGCCCGCTACGACGTGTCGGTCCAGACCATCCGCAAGGACCTGAACGACCTTTGCGATCAGCGGCTTCTGGCCCGCGTCCATGGCGGCGCGGTGCTGTCCTCCGGCGTCGAGAATGTCGGCTACGACGCCCGCCGCACCATCGCGGCCGACGAGAAGGGCGCGATCGGCCGGGCGGTTGCCGATCTCGTGCCGGACCGCGCCTCGCTCTTCGTCAATATCGGCACCACGACCGAAGCCGTCGCCCGCGCGCTGCTGCGCCATGCCGGGCTGATGGTCATCACCAACAACATCAACGTCGCCACCGTCATGCGGCCCTATCCGGAGATCGAGGTGGTGATCGCCGGCGGCGTCGTGCGCCGCTCCGATGGCGGCATCGTCGGCGAGGCAGCGGTGGATTTCATCCGCCAGTTCCGGGTCGATTTCGCCGTCATCGGCGTCTCGGCCATCGATCCCGACGGCTCGCTCCTGGATTTCGACTATCGCGAGGTGCGCGTCGCCCAGGCGATCATCTCCAATGCGCGCCACGTCATCCTGGCGGCGGATTCGTCCAAGTTCGAGCGCAGCGCGCCGGTGAGGATCGGCCATCTCGACCAGGTCCACACCTTCGTCACCGACGTCGCGCCCGACGGAATCCGGCAGATCTGCCAGGACCGCGAGGTCCGTCTGATCGAGGCCGGCCGGCGCGATGCGACCAAAGCCGACGCCGCCGAGTAGTTTTCGTTTGACGTTCGGTTTGGTTTCGTAATAGCCTTCTGATATTCGCAATCGCAACCTCGAATGTTGCGGTGCGAAGCCTGGGGAGGCTCTTCTGGATTACGACGTTTTCATCATTGGTGGTGGAATCAACGGCTGCGGCATCGCCCGCGACGCCGTCGGCCGCGGCTACCGGGTCGGGCTCGCCGAGATGAACGATCTCGCCTCCGGCACGTCCTCCTGGTCGACCAAGCTGGTGCATGGCGGCCTGCGCTATCTCGAACACTACGAATTCAGCCTCGTGCGCCACGCCCTGATGGAGCGCGAGGTGCTGTGGAGCATCGCGCCGCACATCATCCGGCCGCTGCGCTTCGTCCTGCCCCATCATGACGGCCTGCGCCCGGCCTGGCTCCTGCGCCTCGGCCTGTTCCTCTACGACCATATCGGCGGCCGCCGGAAGCTGAAGGCGACGACCACCGTCGATCTCGACGGGCCGCTGGGCGCGCCGCTGAAGGACGATTTCCAGAAGGGCTTCGAATATTCCGACGCCCGCGTCGACGACGCCCGCCTCGTCGTCCTCAACGCCCGCGATGCGGCCGCGCGCGGCGCCGACATCATGGTCCGCACCAAGGTGACCGAGGCGCGGCGCGAGAAGGACGGCTGGGTCATCGCCCTCCACGATCAGGAGACCGGCGCGGTCCGCTCCGTCACCGCGCGCTTCCTGGTCAATGTCGGCGGCCCGTGGGTCGACGCCATCATCCAGAACGCCATGGGCCGCAACGGCGCCAATCACATCCGCCTCGTCCAGGGCTCGCACATCGTCACGCGCAAGCTCTACGACCACGACCGCGCCTACATCTTCCAGAACGCCGACGGGCGGATCATCTTCACCATCCCCTACGAGGACGACTTCACCCTCGTCGGCACCACCGACCAGGACTATGAAGGCGACCCGTCGCAGGTGGCGATCAGCCAAGGCGAGATCGACTATCTCCTGTCGGCCGCCAGCGAGTATTTCGCCAGGCCGGTCGTCGCCGAGGACATCGTCTGGACCTATTCCGGCGTGCGCCCGCTCTTCGACGACGGCGCCTCCAAGGCGCAGGAAGCCACCCGCGACTACGTCCTGAAGGTCGAGGGCGAGAATGGCGAAGCGCGGGTCCTCAACTGCTTCGGCGGCAAGATCACCACCTATCGCGTCCTGTCGGAAGAAGTGCTCGGCAAGATCGCCCATCATCTCGGCGCCAAGGGCAAGAGCTGGACCGGCGACGAGCCGCTGCCGGGCGGCGACTTCGCCGTCGACGGCGTCGGCGCGCTGGAGACGGCACTGCGCCAGGCCGCGCCCGAACTCGACGCGGCGACGATCCACCGGCTCGTCCGCTCCTACGGCACCGACGCGGCAAGATTCGCCAGGACCGGTGCACTCGGCCGGGATTTCGGGCACGGTCTCTACCAGGCCGAGATCGACTGGCTGATCGCGGAGGAATGGGCTCGCACGGCAGAGGATATCCTGTGGCGCCGCACCAAGCTTGGCCTGCGCTTCAGGGCCGACGAGACGGATGCACTGGCGCAATATGTGACGCAGCGCCAGAATGAACGGAGGACGGCGGCCGAATAGAACCGGCGCGTCTGGGAGGACACATTGCTCGTATTGCAGAACGTCAGCCGCAGCGTCGGCGGCGAAAAGCACATCATAGACGTCTCGCTGACCCTCGACCGCGGCTCGCTCAACGTGCTGCTCGGGCCGACGCTGGCCGGCAAGACCAGCCTGATGCGGCTGATGGCCGGCCTCGACGCGCCGACGTCGGGCCGCGTCGTCATGGACGGCAGGGACGTGACCGGCGTGCCCGTGCGCAAGCGCAACGTCGCCATGGTCTACCAGCAGTTCATCAACTACCCGACCCTGACGGTCTACGAGAACATCGCCTCGCCGATGCGCATCGCCGGCAAGTCGGCGGCCGAGATCGAGGCCGCGGTCCAGAAGGCAGCGGCGCTGATGAAGCTGACGCCCTTCCTCGACCGCACGCCGCTCAACCTCTCCGGCGGCCAGCAGCAGCGCACCGCGCTCGCCCGCGCCCTCGTCAAGAATGCCGAACTCGTGCTGCTCGATGAGCCGCTGGCCAATCTCGACTACAAGCTGCGCGAGGAACTGCGCGAGGAACTGCCGAAGATCTTCGCCGAGACCGGCGCGATCTTCGTCTACGCCACCACCGAGCCCCACGAGGCGCTGCTTCTGGGCGGACGCACCGCGACCCTGTCCAAGGGCCGCGTCACCCAGTTCGGCGAGACGCCGGACGTCTATCGCCAGCCCCATGATCTTCTGACCGCGCGCACCTTCTCCGATCCGCCGCTCAACGTCATGGCCTTCACCAAGTCAGGCAGCCGCTTCACCTCGCCCAACGGCGTCGTCTTCGAGGCCGCGCCGGGCCAGGCCGGCCTGCCGGACGGCCGCTATCTCGGCGGCATCCGGCCCCATCACCTCACCGTCGAGACCGGCGACACCACCGGAACCGTCTTTCCGGCGGTGATCAGCCTGACCGAGGTCACCGGCTCGGAAACCTACATCCACGCCGAGGTCGGCGAGGACCGGATCATCGCCCTCGTCCACGGCGTGCGCCGCCACGAGACGGGCGAGACCATCCGCCTGTCCTTCGATCCCGCCAGCCTTCTCGTCTTCGACGAAGCGGGCAACGCCGTCGCGGCGCCCGCCCGACACGCGGCCTGAGGAGAACGCCATGGCCCGCATCCGCCTCGACCATATCCGCCACGCCTATTCGCCGGCCCTTGCCGCGGCCGACATCTACGCCCTGCGCGAGGTCCACCACACCTTCGACGACGGCGGCGCCTATGCGCTGCTCGGGCCGTCGGGCTGCGGCAAGACCACGTTGCTCAACATCATCTCCGGCCTGCTGACCCCGTCCGAGGGCAGCGTCCTGTTCGGCGACGACGACGTGACCATGCTGACGCCCGAGGCGCGCAACATCGCCCAGGTGTTCCAGTTTCCGGTCATCTACGACACCATGACGGTGCGCGAGAACCTCGCCTTCCCGCTGAAGAACCGGAAGGTGCCGGCCGCCGAGATCAAGACCCGTGTCGAAGACATGATCGGCCGCATCGGCCTCGAGGCCAAGGCCGACCGCAAGGCCCGCGGCCTGACCGCCGACGAGAAGCAGAAGATCTCGCTCGGCCGCGGCCTGGTGCGCTCCGACGTCAACGCCATCCTCTTCGACGAGCCGCTGACGGTCATCGACCCGCACATGAAGTGGCAGCTGCGCTCGGAGCTGAAGCAGCTCCACCGCGAATTCGCGATGACCATGGTCTACGTCACCCACGACCAGACCGAGGCGCTCACCTTCGCCGACAAGGTCGTCGTCATGTACGAGGGCGAGGTCGTGCAGATCGGCACGCCCGAGGAACTGTTCGAGCGGCCCCAGCACACCTTCGTCGGCTATTTCATCGGCTCGCCGGGCATGAACGTCCTGCCCTGCCGGATCGACGGCAGCGACGCGATGGTCTCCGACATGCGCATCGCCCTGCCGGGCGGCCGCGCGGCCTATGCCGCCGGGGCGAAGACCGAACTCGGCATCCGGCCGGAATTCGTCACCATCGTCGACCGCGGCGACGGCGACGCCGTGCCGGTGACCATCGACAAGGTCGAGGACGTGGGATCGGAGCGCATCGTGCGGGCCCGCCTCGGCGAGCATCCGCTCAGCGCCATCGTGCGCGAAGGCGTCGCGATTCCCACCGACGCGGCCATGCGCTTCGCGCCCGACGCGCTCAATCTCTATGCCGATTCCCGGCTGGTCGGACGGGTCTAGGGAGAACGCACATGGACAAGACCTGGAACAACAAAGCCTGGTTCATGGTCATGCCGGTGCTGGTGCTGGTCGCCTTCTCCGCCGTGATCCCGCTGATGACCGTGGTCAACTACGCGGTGCAGGACACCTTCGGAAACAACCAGTTCTTCTGGTACGGCACCGACTGGTTCGAGGAGGTGCTGACCTCGGCGCGCTTCCACGACGCCCTCATCCGCAACCTCGCCTTCTCGGCCATCATCCTGACCATCGAGGTGCCGCTCGGCATCCTCGTGGCGCTGGCCATGCCCCGCAAGGGCATCTGGGTGCCGGTGTGCCTCGTCCTGATGGCGCTGCCGCTGCTGATCCCGTGGAACGTCGTCGGCACGATCTGGCAGGTCTTCGCGCGCACCGACATCGGCCTGTTCGGCTACACGCTCGCCTCGCTCGGCCTCGACTACAATTACGTTCAGGACCCGTTCGACGCCTGGGTCACCGTCATCATCATGGATGTCTGGCACTGGACGAGCCTCGTCGTCCTCCTGTGCTACGCCGGCCTCGTCTCGATCCCCGACGCCTACTACCAGGCCGCCAAGATCGACGGCGCCTCGCGCTGGGCGGTGTTCCGCTTCATCCAGCTGCCCAAGATGGGCCGCGTGCTGCTGATCGCCGTGCTCCTGCGCTTCATGGATTCTTTCATGATCTACACCGAGCCCTTCGTCGTCACCGGCGGCGGACCGGGCAACGCCACGACCTTCCTGTCCATCGACCTGGTGAAGCTGGCGCTGGGCCAGTTCAACCTCGGCGAGGCAGCGGCGATGAGCCTGATCTACTTCCTGATCATCCTGGCGCTGTCCTGGGTCTTCTACACCATCATGACCAATGTCGGCACCGAGCGCCCGATGAAGGGAGGCGACAATGACTGACACCACGGCAAACCGCGACGTCGTCGAGGCTCCGGGCGCCGGCGCCGTGCCGCCCACCGGCCGGTCCGGCGAGGCGATCGCCCGGCGCAGCCGCAAGGCATCCGGCGGCTTCCGCTGGAAGGCGCTGATCCCGATCCTCTACATCGTCTTCCTGCTGCTGCCGATCTACTGGCTCGTCAATATGAGCTTCAAGACCAATCAGGAGATCCTGAGCGGGCTGACGCTGCTGCCGGAAAACCCGACCCTGCGCAACTACACGGTCATCCTGACCGACCCGTCCTGGTACAACGGCTACATCAACTCGATCATCTATGTCGTTCTGAACATGGTCATCTCGGTCTCGGTGGCGCTTCCGGCGGCCTATGCCTTCTCGCGCTTCCGCTTCCTGGGCGACAAGCACCTGTTCTTCTGGCTTCTGACCAACCGCATGGCGCCGCCGGCGGTGTTCGCCCTGCCCTTCTTCCAGCTCTATTCGGCCTTCGGCCTGATCGACACGCATATCGCCGTGGCGCTCGCCCATTGCCTGTTCAACGTGCCGCTGGCGGTGTGGATCCTGGAAGGCTTCATGTCGGGCGTGCCGAAGGAAATCGACGAGACCGCCTATATCGACGGCTATTCCTTCCCGCGCTTCTTCTTCAAGATCTTCACCCCGCTGATCGCCAGCGGCATCGGGGTCGCGGCCTTCTTCTGCTTCATGTTCTCCTGGGTCGAGCTGCTGATCGCCCGCACCCTGACGGTGACCGACGCCAAGCCGATCTCGGCGATCATGACGCGCACGGTTTCCGCCTCCGGCCTCGACTGGGGCGTCCTCGCCGCGGCCGGCGCCCTGACCATCATTCCCGGCGCGATCGTGATCTGGTTCGTGCGCAACTACATCGCCAAGGGCTTCGCCCTGGGGAGGGTGTGATGCGCAGCACCGCACCGACCGCCAAGACGGAGGCCTGCCGATGATCGACCTGTCCTGGATGGCCTGGACCTGGCCGACCGCCACCTTCTTCATCGCGATCTTCGCCATCATCGCCCTGATGGGCGTCTGGGAGAAGGTGTCGCCCGGTGGCAATCCCCGCGTCGGCATCCTGCGCTTCGAGACCACCCGCGGCGACCGGCTGTTCGTGTCGCTGCTCGGCTCGGCCTTCATCTGCCTCGGCTGGCTGTGGGGCGTCGACCTGCCGCTCTGGTACGCCCTCGGCCTCTGTGCCGTCTTCTTCGTTCTGGTTTTCCGGCTCGTCTGACGGGCCGGAACCGGGCCACACCGCGTCGTCGCCGGTCGACGCGGACATGCCCATCGCACGCACCGGCACACACTGGGAGGACATTCGACATGATGAAACGATATCTGATGGGAACGGCCGCCACTTTGGCGATCGCCCTGGCCGCAGGGCCGGCCATGGCCGACATGGAGGCGGCCAAGAAGTTCCTCGACGCCGAGATCGGCGACCTCTCCACCCTGTCCCGGGAGGAACAGGAACAGGAGATGCAGTGGTTCGTCGATGCCGCAGAGCCCTATCAGGGCATGGAGATCAAGGTCGTCTCCGAGACCATCACCACCCATGAGTACGAGTCCAAGGTGCTGGCTCCGGCCTTCACTGCCATCACCGGCATCAAGGTCAGCCACGACCTGATCGGCGAGGGCGACGTCGTCGAGAAGCTGCAGACGCAGATGCAGTCGGGCGAGAACATCTACGACGCCTACATCAACGATTCCGACCTGATCGGCACCCACTGGCGCTACCAGCAGGTCCGCAACCTGACCGACTGGATGGAAGGCGAAGGCAAGGAGGTCACCAATCCGGGCCTCGACCTCGATGACTATATCGGCACGTCCTTCACCACCGCGCCGGACGGCAAGCTCTACCAGCTTCCCGACCAGCAGTTCGCCAACCTCTACTGGTTCCGCTACGATTGGTTCAACGACGAGAAGAACAAGGCCGACTTCCAGGAGAAGTACGGCTACGAGCTCGGCGTGCCGGTCAACTGGTCGGCCTATGAGGACATCGCCGAATTCTTCACCGGTCGCGAGATCGACGGGAAGAAGGTCTATGGCCACATGGACTACGGCAAGAAGGACCCGTCGCTCGGCTGGCGCTTCACCGACGCCTGGCTGTCCATGGCCGGCAATGGCGACAAGGGCATCCCGAACGGCGTGCCGGTCGACGAATGGGGCATCCGCGTCAACGAGCAGAGCCAGCCGACCGGCTCCTGCGTCGCGCGCGGCGGCGACACCAACGGCCCGGCCTCGGTCTACGCCATCGAGAAGTATCTCGACTGGCTGAAGGCTTACGCCCCGCCGGAAGCCCAGGGCATGACCTTCTCCGAATCCGGTCCGGTCCCGGCCCAGGGCGCCATTGCCCAGCAGATCTTCTGGTACACCGCCTTCACCGCGGATGCGGTCAAGGAAGGCCTGCCGGTCGTCAACGAGGACGGCACGCCGAAATGGCGCATGGCCCCCTCGCCGCACGGCGTCTACTGGGTCGACGGCATGAAGCTCGGCTACCAGGACGTGGGCTCGTGGACCCTGATGAAGTCGACCCCGGTCGACCGCGCCCAGGCCGCCTGGCTCTACGCCCAGTTCGTCGGCTCCAAGACCGTCGACGTGAAGAAGGCTCATGAGGGTCTGACCTTCGTGCGCGAATCCACCATCCGCGACGAAAGCTTCACCGAGCGGGCACCCGAACTCGGCGGTCTCATCGAGTTCTACCGCTCGCCGGCCCGCAAGCAGTGGTCGCCGACCGGCACCAACGTGCCGGACTACCCGAAGCTGGCACAGCTCTGGTGGCAGGCGATCGGCGACGCGTCCTCGGGCGCCAAGTCGGCCCAGGAAGCGATGGACTCCCTCTGCGCCGAGCAGGAAAAGGTGATGGAGCGCATCGAGCGCGCCGGCATCCAGGGCGACATCGGTCCCAAGCTCAACGAAGAGCAGGACATGGAGTACTGGGTGGAGCAGGCCAAGGCCAACGGCACGCTGGCACCTCAGCCCAAGAAGGAAGACGAGAAGGAACAGCCGATCACCGTCAATTACGACGAGTTGGTGAAGAGCTGGGCCGACGCCAACGCGTCCAAGTGACCGTCTGACATCTGAGAAACGAAGGCCGGGGTCAGCCCCGGCCTTCTGCCATCGCGAACACCAGCATCCAGAAGGGGACGGCATGTCCGGATACGTTCTCGCCATCGACCAGGGCACGACGTCGACCCGTGCGATCGTCTTCGACGACAGCTTCCATATCCGCGGCCTCGGCCAGCAGGAATTCCCGCAGCATTTCCCCCATTCGGGCTGGGTCGAGCACGATCCCGAGGATATCTGGTCCTCGACGCTTGCCACCATCCGCACGGCGCTCGCCGACGCCTCGCTGTCGGCCTCCGACATCGCCACCATCGGCATCACCAACCAGCGCGAGACCACGCTGATCTGGGATCGCGACACCGGCAAGCCGATCCACAACGCCATCGTCTGGCAGGACCGCCGCACGGCCGAATTCTGCCGCAAGCTGGTCGCCGACGGCCACGAGCCGGAGGTCACCCGCAAGACCGGGCTTCTGATCGACCCCTATTTTGCCGGCACCAAGATCGCCTGGCTGCTCGACAATGTGGACGGTGCCCGCGCCCGGGCCGAAGCCGGCAGGCTCGCCTTCGGCACCGTCGACAGCTTTCTCCTGTGGCGGCTGACCGGTGGCCGGGTCCATGCCAGCGACGCCACCAATGCCTGCCGCACCATGCTCTTCGACATCGAGGCGCATGACTGGGACGACGACCTCTTGCGGCTCCTCAGAGTGCCGCGCTCGCTGCTGCCCGAGGTCAAGGATTGCGACGCCGCCTTCGGCACCACCGATCCGGGCCTCTTCGGCGCCGCCATCCCGATCTGCGGCATGGCCGGCGACCAGCATGCCGCGACCCTCGGCCAGGCCTGCTTCCAGCCGGGCATGCTGAAATCGACCTACGGCACCGGCTGCTTCGCGGTGCTCAACACCGGCGACACCAAAGTGCCCTCCTCCAACCGGCTCCTGACGACGATCGCCTATCGGCTGGCCGGCCGCACCACATTCGGCCTCGAGGGTTCGATCTTCGTGGCCGGCGCCGCGGTGCAATGGCTGCGCGACGGGCTCGGTCTCGTCGACCGCGCCGACCGCACCGGCCCGATGGCCGGGGCCGCCGACGACGCCCAGGAGGTCTACATGGTGCCGGCCTTCACCGGCCTCGGCGCGCCCTGGTGGGACGCGGAAGCGCGCGGCGCGATCTACGGCCTGACCCGCAAGACCGGCCCCAACGAGCTCGCCCGCGCCGCCCTCGAATCCGTCTGCTTCCAGACCGCCGACCTGCTGTCGGCCATGAAGAAGGACTGGACCGGCGCCTCCGATACCATCCTGCGCGTCGACGGCGGCATGGTCGCCTCCGACTGGACCATGCAGCGCCTCGCCGACATTCTCGATGCCCCGGTCGATCGTCCGGTCGTCCTGGAGACGACGGCCCTCGGCGCCGCATGGGTCGCGGGGCAGAAGGCGGGCGTGTGGCCCGACATGGCCGGCTTTGCCGAACGCTGGAACCTCGAACGCCGCTTCGAGCCGCGCATGGATGCCGTCACCCGCGGCCGCAAGCTCGCCGGCTGGGCCGACGCGGTGAAGCGGACGCTGAGCTGAGCCCGTTCAACGCGTCGCTGGACACGCGGATATCCCGATATTAAGTTAGGGATATCCTTGCGGATCGGAGCACGATCATGCCGCTCTATGTGAAAGACCCCGAAGTCGGCGAACTGGCCGAAAAGCTCGCCGCGCTGACGCAGACGACCAAGACCGAAGCCGTCCGGCGCGCGCTTCGCGATGCTCTCATCCATGCCCGCACCACCAGCGCGCCGGAAACAGGCGAGCCGTCCTATGTCGAGCGGGGACTACGCTTCTCCCGCGACATTCTGAACGATTTCCCCCCCGGCGCGCATCCGCAGCCGGTCACGAAGGAATGGATCGACAGCCTCTACGAGGACGGCTGATGTATGTCGATGCATCGGCCCTCGTCGCACTCATCCTGTCCGAGCCGGATGCGCCGGACATCCTTGCGCGGATGGAATCGGCGGAGCGGCTGTTCACCATTCCGACCGGACTGTGGGAAGCGGTGGTTTCCTGCGCCCGCCGAATGGACTGGGACCCAGAAACCGCGCGGTCTGCTGTCGCGAGATATCTCGACGGAATGCAGATCGCCGTCATGGATATGCCCGCAGCAACTGCGGACCTCGCCATCGACGCCTATGCGCGCTACGGCAAGGGCCGGCATCCGGCGGCGCTGAATTTCGGCGATTGCTTCGCCTATGCCTGCGCCAAGCATTTCGACGTGCCGCTGCTCTACAAGGGCAACGACTTCGCCCGGACCGATATCGACGCCGCCTGACCGCCGGTCCGCCGCGCAGCTAAGCAATGGGATGCGCCTCACCCGTTGACCTTTGCCCCGCGATCCGGTCTGTCGTCAGCCGAAACGGCGCCGCATCCGGCTGCCACTCACAACATCCCGCAAGAGATTCGCCATGGCCACCAAGGACATCGTCTATATCGCCCTGTTCGCCGCCCTGATGGCGGTGCTGGGCGTGTTTCCGCCCCTGATGATCCCGGCGCTCGGCATTCCGATCACCGCCCAGTCCATGGGGCCGATGCTGATGGGCGGCATACTCGGCGCCAGGCGCGGCACCCTGTCGATGCTGCTGTTCCTCGCCCTCGTCGCCGTCGGCCTGCCGCTCCTGTCCGGCGGTCGCGGCGGCCTCGCGCCCTTCGTCGGCCCCTGGTCGGGCTTCATCTATGGCTGGCTCGCCGCAACCTTCGTCATCGGCTGGCTGACCGAGCGGTTCTGGAACCGCCTGTCTTTTCCGCTCGCCTTCGTCATTGCGGTCATCGGCGGCATCGGCATCATCTATCTGGTCGGCATTCCCTGGTATGCAGCGATGTCGGGCATGGGCCTCGTCGAAGCCTTCATCGGCTCGGCCGTCGCCTTCATCCCGGGCGACCTGATCAAGGCCGGCGTCGCCGCGGCGGTGATCATCGCCGTGCGCCGCGCCTATCCGCTGATCGCCCCCCGGGCCTCCGCCCGCTCGGCCTGACCGGCAACATGCGGACGGCCACCTCGTGATCGCCCTGACCGGCGTCGCCGCCGAACGCGGCGGCCGCCGCGTCCTGTCGGATCTGGACCTGACCCTCACCGAACGCCGGATCGCCATCGTCGGCGCCAACGGCTCCGGCAAGAGCACTTTCGCACGCCTGCTCAACGGCCTTGTCCTGCCCAGCGAAGGCAGCGTCACCGTCGACGGTCTCGACACGAGGTCGAGCGGCAAGGAGGTGCGCCGGCTGGTCGGCTTCGTCTTCCAGAACCCGGACAACCAGATCGTCTATCCGACCGTCGCCGAGGATATCGCCTTCGGGCTGAAAGGGCGCGGGCTGGACAAGCCGGCGATCGCCGCGCGGGTCGCCGCGACGCTCGACCGCTTCGGCCTGACCGGCATGGACGACCGCCTCGCCCATGAACTGTCCGGCGGCGAACGCCAGATGCTGGCGCTGGCCGGCGTCATGGCGATGGCGCCGCGCTGGCTGGTCATGGACGAGCCGACGACGCTGCTCGACCTGCGCAACACCCGCCGCGTCATGGACGCGGTCGCGGCGCTGGATCAGCATGTTGTCTTCGTCACTCACGATCTCGACCTGATCTCCGGCTTCGACCGGGTCCTGGTGTTCGAGGCCGGTCGCCTCGTCGCCGACGCGGCGCCGGCCGAGGCAGTGGCCGCCTACCGGGCCATCGCAGGATGATCGCCGGGCTTTACCGGCCCGGGACCAGTCCGGTCCACCGCGCCCGCGCCGGCACCAAGCTCGCGGCGCTGCTCGGCCTCGGCACGCTGCTCTTCGCCATTGCCGATCCCCGGCTCGCGGCCGCGGCCCTCGCCCTGACCATGGCCGCCCACGGCCTGGCGCGCATTCCGGCCCGCGTCGCCTTCGCCCAGATCCGCCCGGCCCTGTGGATCCTGGGCATTCTCTTCGCGGTCCAGCTCTGGCTGGTCGGGCTCGACGCCGCCCTGCTGCTGGTCCTGCGCTTCGCCACGCTGATCCTCGCCGCCTCGCTCGTCACCCTGACCACCCGCACCGCAGAGCTCGTCGCGGTCATCGAATGGGCGCTGTCGCCATTGGCGAGGCTGGGCGTTGACGTGGCCAAGGTCGGCCTCGCCATCTCGCTCGCCATCCGCTTCATCCCCGCCGTCGCCGCGATCGTCGAGGAGGTGCGCGAGGCCCAGCGCGCCCGCGGCCAGGACCGCGGCATGATCGCGCTGGCCGTGCCGGTGATCATCCGTCTCCTGAAGATGGCCGACGAGATCGCCGAGGCGATCGACGCCCGCTCCTGACGGGAGAAATTCCCGTTGTGCGATAGGGCGTGACGGGCCGCACCCGGACGCGCTAGATGAAGCCGGGCACGCGAAGGATCATGGGAGGATCGTTCATGCGATGGATTCGGGCGACGCTCTGCGCCGCACTGGCTCTGGCGCTGTGGACCGGTTTCGCGGCAGCCGCTGACGACGCGGCGCATGCGCCGGTTCGGATCGGCGTTCTGAAATACGGCACCGTCAACTGGGAACTCGACGCCATGAAGCGCGCCGGGCTCGACGCCGCCAACGGCGTCGATGTCGAGATCGTGCCCTTTGCCGGCGAGGACGCCTCGACCGTGGCGCTGCAGGCCGGCTCGGTCGACATGATCGTCTCCGACTGGCTGTGGGTGTCGCGCCAGCGGGCGACCGGCGCCGACTTCACCTTCGTCCCCTACTCCACCTCGGTCGGTTCGCTGATGGTGCCCGGCGACAGCCCCGTCGCCGACCTGCGCGACCTGACCGGCAGGACCATCGGCGTCGCCGGCGGACCGCTGGACAAGAACTGGCTGCTGATCCAGGCCCTCGCGAAAAAGGACCACGGCACCGATCTCGCGGCCGAGAACGACATCGCCTATGGCGCACCGCCGCTGCTGGCCGAAAAGGCCCGGACCGGCGAGCTCGATGCCGTCCTCAATTACTGGCACTACGCCGCCCGGCTGGAGGCGCAGGGCTTCCGCACGCTGATCTCCGGCACCGACGCGGCGATCGCCATGGGCACCGCCGGTCCGGTCGCGGCGATCGGCTGGGTGTTCAGCGAGGCCTTTGCGACGGACCATCCGAAGGCCGTCGAGGGCTTCGTTGCCGCCGACAAGGCGACCAAGCAGCTGCTGGCGACCTCCGACGACGCCTGGGACGCGCTCAAGCCGCTGATGAAGGCCGAGGACGACGCGACCTTCCGGATCCTGCGCGATCGCTACCGCGAGGGCATCCCCGGCCGCAGCGGTGCCGACGAGGCCGTCGATACCGCCAGGCTCTACGAGGTCTTAGCCGAGATCGGCGGGCCGAAGCTGGTCGGGCCGTCGGACACGCTCGTCGATGGCACCTACTGGACCGGCGACGGGAATGGCTTCTGACGCGACGGCCCGCGGTCGCGGCAGGCCCGCGGCCGGCATCGCGCCGGCGCTGGTGACGACGCTGTCGCTGCTCGGGCTTCTGGCCGTCTGGTGGATCGCGGCGGTCATCGCCGACAGCCGCGTCCTGCCGACGCCGCCCGCCGTGTTCGACGCCTTCTGGCGCGATGCCATTACCGGCGAGCTCTTCTACCATCTCGCTATGACGCTGATGCGCGTTGCCGCGGCCTTTGCCATCGCGATGATTATCGGCTCGGCCATCGGCGTCGGCCTCGGGATGGACGCCCGCGCCGACCGCTTCTTCGACCCGTGGCTGATCTTGTTCCTCAACATTCCGGCGCTGGTGGTGATCGTCCTCGCCTATATCTGGTTCGGGCTGAACGAGGCGGCGGCCGTCGGGGCGATTGCGATCAACAAGATCCCCAATGTCGTCGTCACCATGCGCGAGGGCGCCCGCTCGCTGGATCGCGGCCTTTCGGAGATGGCCTCGGTCTATCGCTTCGGGCGCTGGCGGACCCTGCGCGACGTCGTGCTGCCGCAGCTCCAGCCCTATTTCGCCGCGGCGTCCCGCTCCGGGATCGCGCTGATCTGGAAGATCGCCCTGGTCGTCGAGCTTCTCGGCCGTTCCAATGGCGTCGGCTTCCAGATCCATCTCTATTTCCAGCTCTTCGATGTCGCGGCGATCCTCGCCTACACCCTGGCCTTCGTCGCCATCATGCTCCTGATCGAGTTCCTGCTTGTCCAACCCCTCGAAGCCCATGCCACCCGCTGGCGCGCCCGGCCCGCTTGACGTCGCCATCCGCGACAAGGTGTTCACGACGATCGACGGCGTCCGGCTTGCCGCGATCGACAAGGTCGCCTTCACCGCACCGCCGGGCAGCTTCACGACGCTGATCGGCCCCTCCGGCTGCGGCAAGACCACGACGCTGCGGATCATCCTCGGGCTCGACCGCGACTATAAGGGCCATGTGCGCCTGCCCGCCGCCGACGGCCGCATCGCTGCGGTGTTCCAGGAACCGCGTCTCTTGCCCTGGCGCACGGTCGAACAGAATGTCCGCCTCGCTTTGCCCGAAGCGCTGAAGGGCGCCGATCTCGACGCCCTGTTCGAGACGCTGGGCCTTGCCGCCATGCGCGGCCGCTATCCCGGCGAACTCTCGCTGGGCCTTGCCCGCCGGGCTGCGCTGGCCCGCGCCTTCGCCATCGAACCGGCGCTGCTGCTGCTCGACGAGCCCTTCGTCTCGCTGGATGAGGCGACGGCCAACCGGCTGCGCGCTTTGCTCATGGAAGTGTGGTCGGCCCGCCCGACGACGGCGCTGATGGTCACCCACAATCTGCGCGAGGCGGTGGAGCTCTCCGACCGCATCATCTTCCTGACCGAGCGGCCGGCAAGGGTCCGGGGCATCCACGACATCGACACGCCGCGATCCGAGCGCGATACCGTCTGGCGCGACGCCGCGGTCCGGGCGATCGACGCCCGCTTCCCGGGCGTTCTCTAAGGCCGCAAAGGCCGCGCCCCCGCCTAGCTGCCGGGGACCGTCGCCCCCGCCGGAACGGCGACCAGCTCGAAGCGGATCGTCACGGCCTTGTCCAGATACTGCCCGGTCGGATCGTTGGCGACGCCGAGATCGAAGGCGGTCCGGTCAACGGTCGCGCTCCCGGCCACATGCGCCGGGCCGTCGCCGTCCTGTTCGAAGCGGAAGGGGACCGTCACCGGCAGGCTCTTTTCCTTGATCGTCAGCGTGCTGCCCGCTTCATAGCCGGTCTCCACCGCGCGGAAGTCGCTGAGTTCCAGCGTCACGGTCGGGTGCGTCTCGCTGGCAAAACCGTCCGTGCCCTGCACCTGCGGCGCGACGAAGCTGTTGTCGACGGCGATCGACGCCGCATCGATGGTGATGCTCGCCTCGGCCAGATCCAGCGCCTCCGGGGAAAAGCGCACATCCGCCTGCCACGTGCCGATGGTGCCGGTCAGCGTCTTGCCCGAAAATTGCGTCTCGAAGCCGAGCTGGCTTTGCGCCGGATCGACAATCCAGTCGCCGCCGGCAGGAGCGTCGGGCGCCGCCGTCGCGCGGTCGGCGCGCGTCGCCTCTGCCCCGAGGAGAGCGTCGGACTGGCCGGCCACAAGCCCACCCCCCAGCGTGGATAGCACCACCGCCAGCGCGATCGGGATTGCGATCAGCCGTGTCTGCGGCCGCGCCATGCCGTGATGCGGCAGCATGCGCGAGAAGGACGGAACCGCATCGACCAGCGAATGCTTCAGCGCGCCGGCCACATGCAGGACCAGAAGCCCGAGAAACGACAGCGCCAGCCATTTGTGGGCAAAGCCGAGCACATCCTCGAGCGCGGCGGCGTTAACGCCGGGGAGAAGCGCCGCCACCGGCAGATGCGGCCATTCGAGGCTGTCGCTGAGGAAGAGATAGGTCGGGATGCCGGCCGCCGCCGCTGAGACCAGCAGCCAGCCCGACAAGGGCACGATCAGCATCAGGGCGTAGAAGGCCAGATGGACCAGGCCGGAGGCCGTCCGCTCGGCGCGCGAGGTGGTCGGCGCCAGTGCCGGCGGCGGGTTCACCAAGCGCCAGGCGATCCGCGCCAGCGTCAGGCAGAGCACCAGGATGCCGATGGTCTTGTGCCATTGGAACAGCGCGAAGCGCAGCGCATCCGGCATGGCGTCGAGATGCACCATGGCGAGGCCGACGGCGAGCTGGAAAAGGATCGCCAGGGCGATCGTCCAGTGCAGCAGGATCGCGCCGCTGGTGTAGCGCGTATAGGCCGCGGACCAGCCTGCTGTCGGGGACACGCTCATCTGACGCTCCGTGGCGGAAATGGGGAAGGATCAAAGCAACCGGCGAACGGCCGCGCGACGGCCCGGCTCGCGGGCGGCGCCAGAACTTGGTGATCGCGCAGTCACGGGCGGCGGGACGCATGGAAGCGCCCCGCCTTCGGAAGATCAGGACTGGGGAACGAATTCCGCCTCGATCTCCAAGAGCACCTCGGCGGCGACCGGCCCGGCCAGCGCCTCGATGCCGTATTCGGTGCGGTCCACGGTCATCGCACCGGAAAAGCCGACGGCCGGCTTCTGCGACATCGGATGCGGGTTGAGGGCGGTGTTGAAGGTGACGTCCAGCGTCTCTTCACGGGTCTGGCCGTTCAGCGTCAGGTCGCCTGTCACCGTGCCGGTGTTCTCGCCGGTGAGCTCGATCGACTTGGACACGAAGGTGATCTCGGGGAACTTCGCCGCGTTCAGGAACATGTCGCTGGCGATCTCGGCGTCGAAATCCTTGTCGTCGGCCGGATAGTTCGTATCCACCGAAGCCGGGTCGATCGTCGCGGTCAGGCTCGACTGGGCCGGATCCTCGGAATTCAGCTCCAGCGTGGCCGAAATCGTCGAGAACCGGCCGATATAGGTCGACAGGCCGAAATGCTTCACCTTCCAAAGAACATTGGTGTGCAGCGGATCGGCGACATAGGTTCCGGCGGGCACGTCGATGCTCTGCGCATGAACGGAGCCGGCAAGGCACAGTGCGGCGACGGTGGTCAGCAAGAAACGCATGAAAACTCCTCTGGGACAGAAAGCCTCTGTGGCTGCCGGTACACTACGGATTTTCTGCACTGCAAAAAGACGCCACCGCCGAGACAGACTGTTCAGGGGCATTCCCCGGCGCAGCCGCGATCCGGGATCGCAGCAACGGGGCGCCCGGCGTTGCCCATGACCCCGCTTGGCGCTTGACCTCTTCGCGCCTGCGTCGGACTTTCGATCCCATGAACACGATTCGATCCGTCTGCGTCTATTGCGGCTCTTCCGCCGGCCGCGATCCCCGATATCTCGAGAGCGGCCGACGCCTTGGCGAGGCCATCGGCACCGCCGGCATGCGCCTTGTCTATGGCGGCGGCACGCGCGGCATCATGGGCGCGGTCGCCGAGGGCGTGATCGCGAAGGGCGGCGCCGTCACCGGCATCATCCCGCGCTTCCTCATCGACATGGAGGCGACCGAGAGCGAGCTGACCCGGCTGGACGAACTGATCGTCACCGAGGACATGCACGCCCGCAAGCACCAGATGTTCGAGCGCTCCGACGCCTTCGTGGCCCTGCCCGGCGGCATCGGCACGCTGGAGGAGCTGATCGAGATCCTCACCTGGAGCCAGCTCGGCCGTCATGCCAAGCCGGTCATCGTCGCCAATGTCGGCGGCTTCTGGGACCCGCTGTCCCGGCTGATGGACCACATGAGCGCCGAAGGCTTCCTCCATACGGCCCATCAGGTGCGCCCGATGGTGATCGACGACGTCGATGCCATCGTGCCGGAACTGGTCACGGCCCTCGCCGGCGACGATGCGCATCGCCGCGGCCGGGCGGAGATCGTCGAGAAGCTCTGACGCCGGCGGCACCCGCGGCCTGACTGCCTTCCAGCCCCATCGCACGACCATGCGCCCGCCCCCGGACTGCCGGCGGCGGGCGCCTTTGCTTGCGTCGCGGCGCCTGCGTCCTACATCGAACGCAAGGCGGCGCCCGGCCGCACCCCATTCCTCCCCGTCACACGACCCGAGAACGACAAGGACACGCCGCATGGCCGAGAAGCGCTCGACCCCGAAGATAGAGGTCCGTACCGCCGAGAAGAGCGACGTCACCGACATCATCGCCCTCTCCTCCAAGGTCTTCAAGGACGACGCGCCCTACACGCGCGGCATGATCCTCGGCCAGCTCTCGGCCTTTCCCGAGGGCCAGTTCGTCGTCGTCTACGAGGGCGAGATCGTCGGCTATGCCGCGACCATGATCCTGGCCGAGGAGAAGGCGCTCGGCCAGCACAGCTGGGGCGAGGTCACCGGCGGCGGCTATGCCGCCATGCACGACCGCAAGGGCGAGTGGCTCTACGGCACGGAGGTCTGCGTCGACCCCGATCGCCGGCGCCTGCGCATCGGCAAGCGGCTCTACGACGCCCGCCGGCGCCTGTGCCAGGATCTCGACCTCAAGGGCATCGCCTTCGGCGGCCGCATGCCGGGCTACCAGCGCCATGCCAAGAAGTTCGGCACCCCGGAAGCCTATCTGGAGGCGGTGAAGGCCAATGACGTCAAGGACCCGATCGTCTCGTTCCACCTGAATGCCGGCTTCGAGCCGCAGGGTCTCCTGAAGAACTACTATCCCGGCGACAAGGCGTCCGGCGGCTACGGCGTCCTGATGCTGTGGCGCAATCCCTATTACGATCCGGCCCGCGAGGAGCAGCCGGTCAATCGCGGCAATCCCGACATGGTGCGCATCGTCACCGTGCAGATGAAGGCGCGCAAGATCGCCCAGCCGCAGGATTTTTACGACGCGGTCGAATATTTCGTCGAGGTTGCGTCGGAATATGGCGGCGACTTCGTCGTCTTCCCTGAACTCTTCACCCTGATGCTGCTCTCCTGCGAGCCGGAGGAGCTGAAGCCCGATGCGGCCATCCAGCGGCTGACCGAACACACGCCCGACTTCGTCGAGCGGTTGAGCGAGATGTCGATCCGCCGCAACATCAACATCATCGGCGGCAGCCACGCCACCAAGACCGATGACGGCGACATCCAGAATGTCGGCTATGTGTTCCTGCGCGACGGCTCGGTGCACGAGCGCGAGAAGACCCATCCGACGCCCAACGAGCGCCAGTACTGGCAGATCAAGGGTGGCGACCCCACCGACACGATCGAGACCGACTGCGGCCCGATCGGCATCATGATCTGCTACGATTCCGAGTTCCCGGAAGTGGCGCGCCGCCTCACCGACCAGGGCGCCCGGATCCTGTTCGTGCCGTTCAACACCGACACCCGCCACGGCTATCTGCGGGTGCGCTATTGCTGCCAGGCCCGGGCGATCGAGAACCAGTGCTATGTCGTGACGTCCGGCATGACCGGCAATCTGTCGAATGTCGACAATCTCGACATCGAATACGCCCAGTCGGCGATCTTCACCCCTTGCGACTTCCCCTTCGCCCGCGACGGCATCGCCGCCGAGGCGTCGGAAAATGTCGAGATGGTCACCGTCGCCGATCTCAATCTCGCGACGCTCAACTGGGCCCGCTACGAGGGCTCGGTGCGCAATCTGCGCGACCGCCGGCTCGACCTCTACAAGGTGCGCTGGTCGGACGGCGGCTGAGCCGCCCGGCTCAGGCCGTCTGCGGGGTGAGTGCGGCGGCCCGCCGCCGCGCCCGCCCGTTGCGGAACAGCGCGACGGTGTAGAGCACCACCGCGCTCCAGATCAGGCAGAAGGCGACCAGCTGCCAGTTCGAGAACGGCTCGCCGAAGACGAAGACGGCGGTCAGGAACAGCAGCGTCGGCACCATGTATTGCAGGATGCCGATGGTCGAATAATGCAGGAGCCGCGCGCCGGCGGCGAACAGCATCAGCGGGATCGCCGTCAGCGGTCCGGCAAAGATCAGCATGCCGGCCACGTATCCGCCCGTCATCACGTGGTTGTCGCCCGGCAGGAAGGCCAGGAGCAGCACGCTCGGCACGGCCAGCAGCGCCACCTCCAGGAAGAAGCCCTCGGTCGAGCCGACCGGCACCATCTTGCGCAGCAGCCCGTAGGTGCCGAAGGAAAAGGCCAGGACAAGCGAAATCCACGGCAAGCCGCCCGCCTTGATCGTCAGGATCACCACCGCGATGCCGGCCAGGGCAATGGCCGTCGCCTGCAGGCGGTTCGGCCGCTCGCCCAGGATCACCGCGCCCAGAAGCACATTGACCAGCGGGTTGATGTAATAGCCGAGCGCCGCGTCCAGCGCCTGGCCGGAGGCGATGGCGTAGACATAGGTGCCCCAGTTGAACGAGATCAGCGAGGCCGTCAGCGCCGCCAGTGCCAGGGTCCGCCACTGGGTGAAATGCCGCCAGACGCCGCCGAGCAGCCCCTGCCACCACAGGACGAGCACCGCGAAGGGGATCGCCCAGATCACCCGATGCGCCACGATCTCCAGCGGCGAGACGTGGCTCAGGAGCTTCATGTAGATCGGGAGAACCAGACCCCAGATCGCGTAAGCGCCAAAGGCATAGAAGAAGCCCTTGTTCGCGCTGCCGGCGGCTTGCATGGATGTGCTCGATAATAAGGTTGAGTGACGGCTTCCTGTAACAGAGCCGCCCCCGTCCCGACACCCGCTTTCTGGTGATCGGACCGATCGCGAATCATGATCGACTTCGGCCGGCGGGGTCAGCCCTGCCGGCCGAAGTGGTCCGTTGCCCGGATCGGCCGGTCGAGAATGCCCGGCTCGTTGAAGGCGTGCCCCGCCCCCTCCACCAAGTGCAGATCCGCGTCCGGCCAGGCCTTGTGGAGTTCCCAGGCGATGCGGGCCGGACACGGCATGTCGTAGCGCCCGTGGATGATCTCGCCCGGAATCCCCCTCAGACGATGCGCATCGCGCAGAAGCTGCCCCTCCTCCAGCCAGCCGGCATGAACGAAGAAGTGGTGATTTTCGATCCGCGCGAAGGCGATGGCGAAATGCGGGTCGGAGAAGTCCGCCGTCAGCGCCGCCGAGGGCATGAGCGTGATGGTCTCGCCCTCCCAAAGGCTCCAGGCTTTTGCCGCCGCCAGTTGCTCGGCCGGATCGTCACCGACGAGCCGCCGGCGATAGGCCATCATCATGTCGCCCTGCTCGGCAGGCGGGATCGGCGCCAGAAATCGCTCCCATTTGTCCGGGAACATCTCCGAGACGCCGAACTGGTAGTACCAGGACAGCTCCGCCTTCGTCAGCGTGTAGATGCCGCGCAGCACCAGCGCGTCGACCCGTTCCGGATGGGTTTCGGCATAGGCGAGCGCCAGCGTCGAGCCCCAGGAGCCGCCGAAGACCAGCCAGGTCTCGGCCCCGACCATGGTGCGCAGCCGCTCGATGTCGGCGACCAGATGCCAGGTGGTGTTGGCCGCGAGCTCGGCATGGGGCGTCGAGCGACCGCAACCGCGCTGGTCGAAGAGGAGAACGTCGTAGACCGCCGGATCGAACAGGCGGCGATGGGCCGGCGAACAGCCGCCGCCCGTCCCGCCATGCAGGAACACCGCCGGCCTTCCGCCCGGCGTGCCGCAACGCTCCCAGTAGACCCGGTGTCCGTCGCCGACATCCAGCATGCCATGGGCGTAGGGCGTGATGTCCGGATAGAGGCCCTTGCGGCTGGTCGCATCGTTCATGGCCGTTCCTCTTCCTCGGCATCCGGGCGATCGGCATGCTGATACGACACGATCTCTGCCAGAAACGGATTGGCGGCGATATCGGCGTCGGTCGACCGCACGGGCAGATCGCTGAGCCGGGCCGTATAGGGCAATTGCGCCTCGACGCCGAACTGGATCGTCGGCGCGATGGCCGCCGGATCGTCGAAGGCGCCGATGGCCAGCGCCATGCCGTCCGGCGCCTCGTAGGTCAGCGGCGTCCCGCAGCTCTCGCAGAACCCGCGCATCACATGGTTCGACGAACGGAACCGCGCCGGCTCGCGCTTCGTCCATACGCAGCCGCCCTCCGGCACCGACACCAGCGGCGCGTAGAAATTGCCGAACGCCTTCTGGCACATGCGGCAATGGCAGATCGACGCCTGCCCCAGTGTCCCGGTGATGCGAAACCGCACCGCGCCGCACTGACATCCGCCCGAATGACCCATCCGCCCTGTCCTCGTCGCCCCGTCCGGCGCCCGAACGCGCCGCCACGAGGATAGACCCGCACCCGCGCGTCTCCAACAGCCAAGCACCAAGTGTGGCCCGCCCCGAATTGCAACCCATGGAAGAAAACAGGCTTGCCCTCTTAGGTTGCATATGCGATGTTACTTAACGTAATAATTGCAGCGCAAGGGAGGTGGAACGGCATGTCCGACATATCGACCCTCCTCGACACGCTGGGCCCCTGCGACCCGACCCTGCGCATCGGCGTGGTGGACGGCACGCCCGACCTTGCCATCCCCGCCCTCGCCGATGCGCGGCTCGATCTCGAGCCCACGATGCGCATTGCCGAGGCGCACGGCCCGGACGCCCATGGCACCGAGATCTGCAGCGTGCTGTTCGACCGCGAGGGCGGTCTGGCCCGCGGCTGCAGCGGTCTCATCCTGCCGGTGTTCTTCCCCGATCCGCGCCCTGCCTACATGGCGCCGCGCGCCACCCAGACCGACATCGCGCGCGGGATCTACATGGCGGTCGAGCGCGGTGTCGCGATCGTCAACATCAGTGCCGGCCAGCTGTCCTCGACGCCTGAGGCCTCGCGCCATCTGGAGGACGCGCTGGATCTGTGCGAGCGCAAGGGCATCCTCGTCGTCGCCGCCACCGGCAATGACGGCTGCGCCTGCCTGCATGTCCCGGCCGCCGTTGCCAGCGTTCTGGCGGTCGGCGCGATGGACGCGGCGGGTCGGCCGCTGCAGAGCTCAAATTTCGGCGCGAGCTACGGCGCCAACGGCATCCTGGCGCCCGGCGCGGGCCTGACCGTCTCCAGCCTGCGCGGCGAACGCGTCCAGCGCAGCGGCTCGAGCTTCGCCACTGCGGTGGTCACCGCGGTCGCCGCACGGCTGCTGTCGGCCGCCCGGCGCGCCGGCAGGTCTTTCGGCCCGCTCGACATCCGCCGGATCCTCATCGAGACCGCCCGCCCCTGCGACCCGCAGGCCGATGGCGAGTGTGCGCGCGTTCTCGCCGGACGGCTCGACGTTCGGGCGGCGATCGAACGCCTTCGTCAGACACTGGAGCCGGAGCTGGAGGGGGCGGTTTTCCTCCCGCGATCCGGGAACGACCAAGCTGGGAGAGAGCCAATGATCAGGGAAACCCTATCCGTCAGCCCGTCCGCGGCGACCATGTCCCCGCCCGGGCGATCCGGCATCGCCGGCGCCGTCCTTCAGTCCGATTGCGGCTGTGGCTGCGGCGGCAAGAAGCAGGCGGCGCAGCAGGAACTGGCCGCCGGCGCGATGGCCGACGCGGACGAGTTCGACGAGGACATGCTGACCGCGGGCGACGATGGCGCGGATGACGACGACGGCGACGATGATGTGGACGTCGCGGGCGCCATGCAGTCGGCCCGGCCGGTCCGCCGACGGCGCGGCGCGCTGGCAGAGGCCCGCGAGGTCCGGCAGTCCAGCGTGACGCAGCAGGGCTGCGGTTGCGGCGGCGCGGCCAAGGAGCCGCAGAAGGTCTATGCCATCGGCTCGGTCTGGTTCGATTTCGGCAACGAGCCGCGATACGACGCCATCGTCCAGCGCATGGGCGATCCCGTCGCCGCCAACACGCCGGCGGCCCTGATCGACAGGCTGAAGAACGATCTGTCCTTTGCCACCGGCATCACCTTCATCCTGATGCAGGAACAGATCCCGATCTACGCGATCACGCCGGCCGGCCCCTTCGCCCAGGAGGTCTATGCCGACCTGCTCGACGCCATGCAGACCAGCCTCGACAACACCGGCGACCTGCAGCGCGTCGCGATCCCGGGCTTCGTCCACGGTTCGACGCGGCTGATGAACGGCCAGATCCTGCCGGTGATCTATCCCGACCCGCGCGGCATGAGCAAATGGAAGCCGATGGAACTGGTCAACGCCGCCAAGGCCGC
This sequence comes from Aurantimonas sp. DM33-3, assembly GCF_014334315.1. Taxonomy (NCBI): domain Bacteria; kingdom Pseudomonadati; phylum Pseudomonadota; class Alphaproteobacteria; order Hyphomicrobiales; family Aurantimonadaceae; genus Aurantimonas; species Aurantimonas sp. DM33-3. The sequence continues at coordinate 175,211 of NZ_JACSGS010000009.1, forward strand.
GATCGGCGAGGAGAGCGTCAGCGACGACGCGATCTTCAACTTCCTCGTGCGCACCTATGACGAGCTGCGCAATCTGGGCATCAGCCCCGAGGACCGGGCGATCAACTTCGCCGCCACCAACGCCTATCAGGGCGCCAGCGTCTTTGCCGACGGCATGAATCGCGGGCTCGAGCTCTACAGCATCACCGTCGCGCGCAGTCCGATCTGCCGACCGGATTCCGATTGCTGGGATGTGCAGGTGACGATGTTCGACGCCGAGAACGAGCGGCGCGCCGCCCGCGTCTACCGCTTCACGGTGGATGTCAGCGAGGTCCTGCCCGTCACCGTCGGCGCCGGCCGCAACTGGAGCGTCCCGCTCAGCGCGTTGACGTGAATCCGGGGCCCGAGCCCCGGTGAGTTCGCCATCTAGAATCTGTCAGCCCGCCGGGTGTGACAGCGCACCGCCCGATGCGCAGCGCATCGAGGCACTTTCGAAGGAGAAGATGATGATGAGATCCCCGACACAGGCTGCTCCGGTCGACCGCACACCCGGCGGCCGCTCTGCAGGAACCGCGGCGGCCAGCCAGTCTGCCTGCTGCGTCCGTGTTCTGGGCAAATGCGTTCTGGAACTGCCCATCTGCCCCTGAAGCGATGATCGGGAGGACGACACCATGAGATTGCCCATGGAAGCGTCTCCCGTCATGGGCGGCCAGCCTCTCTTCATGCGAAGCGAGGGTGTTCGGCAGTCGGGTTGCAATGTCCTCGACTGGGTCGTCTGCGGCGCCACGGTCGCCGCCTGCGCCCCAGCCTGCGTGGCTGGCCCGGCCACATGCGCGCTGTGCATGGGCGCGGCGCACGATCGCTGCAAGAACTGCCTCTGAAAGCAGGCGCCGGGGCGGTTGGCTCCGTCGCTCAAGCCGGGCCCGGAACGCATCCCGATACGCGCTCGAGAGACATCTGCAACGCGTGTTTCAGATGCGTTTCCCCGGCAAGGAGTCACGAGCGGTCCAGGCTGGAGCCCGCAACCAGCCTCGAGACGATCGAACGAGCAAGGTCACGAGACCTCTGCATTCCCCGATTGCGGCAACGAAAGGAGAAGTCATCATGAGATCCCCCATGCAAGCGGCTCCGGTCATGCGCGGAGCGACCCTCGTCACGGATTCGGGCGGCGTCGGCCAGTCGTTCAGCTGGCGATGCCTGCTGAAGTGTGGCGTCAAGCTCGCCCGCTGCGCCCCGCAGTGCATTCCGAACCCGCTGAGTTCCGGCTGCATCAGCTGTCTCGGCTCGTCCTACAACACCTGCAAGAATTGCTTCTGACGACACCGGCGATCGCCGGCCCATCCGACCGGGCCGGCGGTCGCCCCGCAACGCACGATCCGCGTTGCACAAACGGACCCCACGGTCCGAGACTCGCCGCGTGCTTCGCCTCTTGCGAGCGCGCCCCCGCATGATCCCCTTCGACAGGGAGGCTCAGACGATGGACATGCCCCGTCAGGCGAAGCCCCAGCCTCGCAATTTCATGCAGGAACTCGTCGGCCGGCAATGGGCGCCGACGGCCGAGGACCGCAGCGTGCCCGAAGCGCTGCGCCTGGAGGAGACCACCAGGCCGAAGCGCCGTCGCAAGAAGGCGGACGGCGCGTGCCTGCGCCAGCTCATGACCTTTTCGGTCGGCTGAGGCACACCGCCCCCGCCGGCAGGGTCACAATTCCCTTGCGAAGCGCTCCGTCGCCTTCAGGAGTTCGTTCAGGATGCCCGGCTCGGCGAAGGCGTGGCCGGCGCCCTCGACCATGCGATAATCCGCCCGCACCCAGGCCTGGGCCAGCTGCCAGGAGGTGATCGCCGGCGTGACGACATCGTAGCGCCCCTGCACGATGACCCCCGGAATGTCGGCGAGCCGGCCGGCGTCGCGGATCAGCTGCCCCTCCTCCAGCCACAGATCATGGTAGAAATAATGGTTCTCCAGCCGGGCGAAGGCGATCGTCGCGTCCGAGACATGGCCGCCGGACGCCGGCTCGCCACCCGGCGCGGTCCGCAGCATGACCGTCGCCGATTCCCAGCCGGTCCAGGCCCGCGCTGCCTCGGCCCGCACCGCCCGGTCAGGGTCGGTCAGGCGCTTGCGATAGGCCGCGATGATGTCGTCCTGCTCATTCGCCGGGATCGGCCCCAGCAGGTTTTCCCAGCGGTCGGGAAACAGCCGGTTGGCGCCGCCGTCATAGAACCAGTCGAGCTCGGCCCGCCGGCCGGAAAAGATGCCGCGCAGGATCAGCCCCGAGACCCTTTCCGGATAGGTCTCGGCATAGGTGAGCGCCAGCGTCGCCCCCCAGGAGCCGCCGAACATCAGCCAGCGCTCGACGCCGATCAGCTCGCGCAGCCGCTCCAGATCGGCGACCAGATGCCAGGTGGTGTTGCCCTCCAGCTCGCCGAGCGGGGTCGAGCGACCGCAACCGCGCTGGTCGAACAGCAGGATGCGGTAGCGTTCCGGATCGAACAGCCGCCGGTGCTGGGGCGACGCCCCGCTGCCGGGCCCGCCATGCAGGAACACCACCGGGATGCCGCGCGGATTGCCGCACAATTCGTAATACAGCTCGTGCCCGTCGCCGACGGCAAGGCGACCGGTCTCATAGGGCTCGATGGCGGGATAGGGCTTGCGCGTTGGTTCACTCATTCCCTGCCTTGTAGGGCAGACAACCCCGCTTGGCATCGGGACGCACCGATGAATTCTCGACGAGCGATGGTGAAGCGCCGACTGCCGAGCTGGCTGCGACATCCCCCTGCCGTTACGTCATGCCGGGCGGCTCCGCGACACCCAACCGCCACCGCCGGCTCGCCAACCCCGTCAGCTCAGCAACCCCGCCCTCGCCAAAAAAGGGCGCCCGACCTTCCAGCCGCGTCATCCTCGGGCTCCGACCCGAGGACCCATGCCAAATCGTTCCCACCGCCGCCACGGCAACGGGCGCCCCTCCCCGGTCGCCGCAAGATGCGCGATGCCGAGGAATGGGTCCTCGGGTCAAGCCCGAGCAACTGTGTGAGTATGCGTCAAGGGGTGGCTGGGCGCGGCTGATATTCTCCGGTTCGGATTGCCACGTTGAGCGTGACGAGGAGCTTGCGGGCGATGGC